>NZ_JAKUMO010000011.1:0-191132 GCF_037026475.1 Ensifer sp. MJa1
ATCGCTGCCCGGAGGGGCAACTGCTGAGCTATGCCACCACCGACCGCAACGGTTATCGCCACTACCGCTCCGAGCCGGCGATCTGCCGCGACTGCCCGCTGCTTTCCTCCTGCACCACCAACACCAAGGCGATCCGCACCATCACCCGCCATGTCTGGGCCGAGGCCCGGGAGCGCACCGACGCCCACCGCCTGACCCCCTGGGGCAAGGCGATCTACAAGCGCCGCAAGGAGACGGTCGAGCGCTCCTTTGCCGACGCCAAGCAGCTTCACGGCCACCGCTATGCCCGCTTCCGAAGTCAAATCCGCGTCGCATGCCAGTGTCTGCTGGCAGCCGCAGCGCAGAACATCAAGAAGATCGCAATGGCCCTGACCAAAGCGCAGCATGGCGTAAGCCAAGGCCCCCTTCTTTCTCTCCGACAAAACAACCCGAACAAAAATGCCTGCCCCAAAAACAAAAAACCCGCCGAAAATATCGACGGGTTTGTCAGCGGTCTGAGCCGGGCAAAGTGCCCGGCTTTTTCGTTTGTGGCTCACCCATGCGATTTATTGTGGGGGCTTGTGCCCAGGAGTATATTCGCGCTTTCGGAGCAATTGGGGCACCTCGTCGAAGACGCGGAAGCATTCGCACCGCGGGCGTAAAGTGTGCCCCGTGGGAGGTGTGAGATGACCACTTATGTCGTGCTCCTCAATTGGACAGAGCAGGGCGTGAAGAATGTGCGCGAGTCTCCAAAAAGGCTCGACGCGGCAAAGCAGGTGCTTTCCGAGATGGGCGGCTCCTTTAAGCATTTCTTTTTGACCATGGGCGAATACGACATGGTGGCCATCGTTGAGGCGCCCGATGACGCCGTCGCTGCACGCTTTGCGCTCACCCTCGGCATGGCCGGCAATGTGCGCTCGAAGACGCTGAAAGCGTTCCCCGAGGCCGCCTATCGCGAACTGATTGCCTCGCTCGGATAGTCCCGAAAAGAAATCACGCGGCAAAACGGCCACGGCCTGATCTGATGCCTGCCGCAAGCTGCGGCAGGCACAGCGCCCTATGGCGTGCCGTTGCCGGAAAGGATGCGTGCCGTGCCACGCATGGCGTTGCGAAAGGCCTCATCGAAGCTGACGCCACTCACCTGCCAGAGATAACGCTTGCCATCTGCGTCCAGTCGCCAATGGGTGATCCAGCCGCTGGCCTCATCGGACCAGACGAGCGTGCCGGTGAGAGCGACAGCTCCTTTGACGTCTGTCGTCGGCTCGGCAAGTTCATTTGGCTGCGCGCGCGACAGGGCTTCAAAGTCGAGCTTTCGCGCGGCAACGGTCGCCGCGTCGGGCAATAGGGGTGACAGCGCCAGCGGGATGGCCGCCGCCCGAAGCGAGTCCGCCATGTAGGGGCTTTCATTGCCGTTGCCCGAAAGCACGAAGCGGTGCTTCTGGTCGTGAACCGCAAGCAGAACGGCGATGGCCGGGCGAGGGGCAAGCCACGGCTTTCTGCCGAGATCGGCAAGCAGCCGGTTTGCAGTTGACGGCTCGAAGTGGCAGGTCAGGTCATGCGGCCGGTCGTGGGTGCCCTGTTCGTCGTGGATCGGGATGCCTTCCAGCCGGTCACGATAAGAGAAGGATGAAACGAAACTGCCGGCCTTGGCCTGAATGGCTTGGAACCCCTGGGCATCCACGATCGTCGGATCGCCCGACAGCTTGAGCAGCATTTCGCCAAGGCATTCGCGAAAGCCGATCTCACGGTTGATCTCGCCGGTGCCGGTAACGATGGCGTCACTGGTATAGAGGCCGGCCGGATCCGCTGCCAATACCGAGCCTGTGGGCGATGCGCAGACGAGTGCCGCCGCCAAGGCGAAAGCCACTGCCTGAACGGACACGCTCAATTTCCTGGGGGCAGCGGGCAACTGAGATCGCCCTCCGGACAGGCGAGGTAGGCCTTGAAGTCCGCGACCCTCTTGCGCGTCAGGCCATCGCGGCATTGCACGAGGACCATCGGATAGGCCGAGCCACCGTCGACGCCGGAAGCGGAGAAACTGCACTCCGCGTCGCGAAAGGCGATCCAGGCCTTCTGCGCCGAAACCAGAAGCTTGGCTGCATCCTGATCGTCCTTCAGCCGCAGTGCCATCTGCTTGTAGAGGCTGTTGAGCTCCGCGTCGGATACCCTTAACGCCTTGTCGGCGCATTCGTTCATCGTCGCCTGGTCGATGGCATCGGCGCAATCGGCCGCCATTGCGGGCGGCATGAAACCGGCGAGGCCGGCAAAGGTTGCAAACATCAAGTAAGCCAGCCGCATTCTCTCCTCCTCCTCCTATCGAGCGGTGCCTTGCGGCGAGTTCAGAATAGGGCGAGTTCAAAACCTGTGATAGAGCGATAATTCCCGGTGCAAGTACGCCGCCGCAATCGCCCGCCTTTGATTCAAAAGGGATCCTTAACGTTTACGTTTTATCAATCTCTGGGAAACCAGAGGTTCTGCGATGCGTTGCGTATTTGTCGTCGTCCTTCTGTTGCTGGCCGGCTGCGGAACGGTGCCGAGAGACACCCGGAATGCCTGTGCGGTTTTCGAGCAGCAAGATGGCCTATTCAACAACTGGCGCCGGGAAGCTTACAGCGCCCAGCGCGAATACGGCGTGCCCGTGCCGATCCTGATGGCGACGATCTACACCGAATCCGGCTTCCGCCATAACGCCCGGCCGCCGCGTACCAAGCTCTTCGGCTTCATCCCCTGGACCCGCGTCTCCACCGCCTATGGCTATTCCCAGGCGCTCGATGGCACCTGGGCGCGTTACCAGAGCGAGACGGGCCGCTGGGCGGCGCGCCGTTCGGACTTCGGCGATGCGATCCGCTTCATCGGCTGGTATCACCGCGAGAGCGCCCAGAAGAACGGCATTGCGCTCAACGACGCCTACCGGCTCTATATCGCCTATTACCACGGCCAAGCTGGCTATGCGCGCGGCAACTGGAGCGACACCGCCAAGACCGGCGCCAAGCGGGCGGCCGGCATGGCCTCGATCTACAGCAGGCAATTGAACGTCTGCGGCAGCTAGCGGTTTGCCGGCCGCTGGCGGATGCGCTAGCCGCCCGCCGCCCGCTCCAGTTCGGCGATATCGATCTTCACCATGCCCATCATCGCCTGCTGGGCACGGGCGGCGCGTGCCGGATCGGCATCGCCAAGGTGACGCATCAGGGCATCGGGGATGATCTGCCAGGCAAGGCCGAACTTGTCCTTCAGCCAGCCGCAGCGCTGTGGCGTGCCGCCTTCGAGCAGCCGATCCCAGAAATAGTCGACCTCCGCCTGATCGGCGCAGCGCACGAAGAACGAGACGGCCTCGCTGAACTTGAAATGCGGGCCGCCGTTGAGCCCCATGAACTGCTGTCCCTCGAGCTCGAAGCTTGCGGTGAAGGCCCGGCCGTCGGGACCCTTCTTGATGTCGGTGACGCGAGCGTTGTGAAAGATGCCGGTGTAAAAGCCGATGGCTTCCTCGAGCTGGTCGTCGAACCAGAGAAAGGGCGTGATCTTCTGCATCTCAGTGTCTCCCGTGGTGGTTGGTGCCGCCCAAGGACGTGCGAGCTGCCCTCAAGCCGACAGCCGCCCGCATGGTCGCGCAGATTTTTTCCGGCCCGTTGTCGGAACCTTTCGCGTCCGCGCGTCCTTTGCTGGTTCGAACACACGTGGAGGAATGTGTGATGACCTATGTCGATGGTTTTCTCGTTGCCGTGCCGAAGGCGAATATCGAGGCCTATAAGGCGATGGCCAAGGCGGCGGGCGATGTCTGGATGGAACATGGCGCGCTCTCCTACAACGAATGCCTGGGCGACGACGTGCCCTATGGCGAAGTGACGTCCTTTCCCCGCGCCGTGCAGGCCAAGGACGAAGAGACGGTGGTGTTTTCCTGGATCACCTACAAATCCCGCGCCGACCGTGACGCGATCGTCGCCAAGGTGATGGCCGATCCGAGGCTTCAGGACGATGCCTGGAAGCAGGTCTTCGATGGCAAGCGGATGATTTACGGCGGCTTCCAGACGTTCCTGGAAATGTAACGCCTGGCAAGTGCGCGCCGCGGATTTGGGCCGGAGACCGTGACGGCAGCGGCTGCGGCCCTCTGCCGGTCTTGGATCGGGAACGGTCCGGGGATAAAAGCGTTCTCCGGATCGACGGGTTGCGTCCGCCGCCGAACGATGACACGCAGCGCCTTGGGGAAGACCATGCCGCAGACGACCATCACCATCGCTACACGTGGCCAGGGGCTCTACGAGTTCACCCATGAGGCTCAAGCCTTCGTGCGCGGCAATTCCGACGGCGAGGGGCTTCTGACCGTCTTCGTGCGGCACACCTCCTGTTCGCTTCTCATTCAGGAGAACGCAGACCCGGACGTGAAGCGCGATCTGGACGCCTTCTTCCGCCGCCTGGTGCCGCCGTCCTCGGACCCTTCGATGCGCTGGATCGTGCACACCCAGGAGGGGCCGGACGACATGCCGGCGCATATCAAGGCGGCGCTGACCCAGGTTTCGATCGGCATTCCCGTTGCCCGCGGCCGAATGGTGCTCGGCACCTGGCAGGGGCTCTACCTCTTCGAGCATCGCGACCGGCCGCACCGGCGCGAGATCGTGCTGCATCTCGGCATGTGATCGCAGCCCGGCCGCGATTGACCGGAGCCGTTTCGGTTCTAGATAGAGCTTCAGATCAAACATCGAGATCAAGGGCTTGCAGGCCGGCGTTCGGCGCCGGAGAGGAGGGCTGATGACGGACGCGCAGACCATTGCCAACCGCTTCATTGAAGCGCTGAACCAAAGGGATTTCGAGGCGTTGGGGCGGCTTGTCCATGAGGATATCGAGCTTGATTCGCTCACCGGCCAGCGCACCGTGGGCGCCAGTCCCTTGCGCGCCTGGCTGATGACCTATCTGCGTCATTTCGATGAGCAGTTCGGCGACGTGGTGCTGATGCGGGATGCCTTCGGCCAGCGCGTGGCGGCCGACATGACGGCCCGCGGCACCTACCGCGAGACGATGCAAGGGTTCCCCGCCGCCTCCGGCCAGAGCTACTCGGTGCCGAGCGTGCTGATTCTCGAGATCGAGGACGGCGTCATCACCCGCCTTAGCCACTACCGCAATATCCGCGTTTTCGAACGGCTGCTTGCCGAGGGTTGAGCGCTCATTTCAGATACCATCACAGGGTAGGTGTCGGCTGCCGCTGGTCAAAGCCACGTCGGCGACGTTTGCCGACGTCGATCGACAGCGCTGCGACGAGGTGCCTTTCCGCGGCCACGGCCGAAAGCGCGATAGTGTAATGAAAATCCAGCAAAATCAACGCAATAACAAGCTTCTTCCCCAACGAAAAGTTGTCCCTCCGCGCGCGAATCCCGCGCCTGCGGACAGGGCGGGATCACGCTCCGGCAATCTGAACCTCCCATGAACATCAGGTTCCGCTGTCGTTCAGCTTCAGGAACCTATCCTTCAATCAATCGCTTGGGACGGTGATTGCCCTTTGAACCCTTCAAGCTTGGAGAGATGCCATGACGAACCGCTTTTTCAACGCTGCTGCCGCCGCCGTCATCGGACTGACCGGCCTGCTCGGTGCAGCCTCGACCGCCTCCGCCGACACGATCGAATTTGGTGTGGGCCCCGGCATCGACGTGCAGTATCGCGACTATGACGGCGCCTACGGCGACGAACGCGACTGGGGTCGCGGCCGTGACCGCCACTGGGATCGCGATCGCCGCGGCCGCTGCGCCCCGTGGATCGCTGTCGACAAGGCCCGTGACCGCGGTCTGCGCCGCGCCTATGTCGCCGACGTGACGCCGCGCCGCGTCGTCGTCGAAGGCCGTCGCCACGGCTACCGTCAGACGATCGTGTTCGCCAACGCCCGCGGTTGCCCGCAGATCGGCCGCTGGTAGTTCCCGATACCGTGCGACGGCCTGCTTTCAAACGCAGACCGTCGCCATGAGATCTTCCGCCTTGTCTCCCCCGGCCGGCGGAAGAATGCCCCTCATGCCCTCAGGGCATGGGGGGCTTTTTGTTGGGCGGCGCCTGTCCATTGAGGCGGCTTAGGTGTGCGTGTGCGCAGACTGCGGCGCGGCAAGGTGACTTAGTCGACGGCGCCGGCCGCAAGTGCGCGACAGGCTTTCGTACGATTGACGAGCCAGGTCAGGACCTCTCCTGTCATCGCCCTAAGAACACGGCCCCTCGTTCACCGTCATCCTCGGGCTCGACCCGAGGATCCACGCTTGTGGTTGGATCCTCGCCTCAAGGGCAGGGATGGCGAGGGGAGCGATGCAACGGCATGCCGTGCGACGGCGCGGAGGGCGCGGCGATTCGCTCGCGGTTCGCTTTCGGACCGGATCTGGCGATCGGGCGGCGCATGGTCATGGACTGGCTTACAGCGCCGCGCGCCTTCAGACGGGCGAAGGTCGCTGTGGCCCTTTGAATTGCCGCGTGTTTTGATCCTCGCCGGCCATGAGCAAGGGAACAGGCAGTCGGGGGAGCAGGTCAAAGCAGTCACCGCCGCCCAAACAAAAAAGCCCCCGGCTCCGCCTCGGGGCCGGGGGCTTCGACTGTCGAAGAGCCCGCGTACGCGGCGGGCCTTGCAAACCTTACTGCTTGATCTCGAAGGTCACATTGACCGTAACATTGTAGCTGTTCTCGCCGGTTGCGACCGGAACGGCATCGGCGGCATATTCCTTGGCCATGCCGGCACGCATCATCGGTACTGGCTCGGGGCGGAAGCCCTGTTCGGAGATGTTGACGATCTTGCCGAGCGAGACGCCGGCAGCTTCGGCAAGCACCTTGGCCTTTTCAACGGCATCGGCAACGGCGGCCTTGCGTGCTTCGGTGATGACCGCTTCCGGCTTGTCGTTGGTGAACGTGATGCCGCCGCCCTGGTTGACGCCGAGCGTGACCGACTTGTCGACGACTTCGCCGAGCTTGGCAAGGTCGCGAACGCGGACGCTGACGCCGTTCGTTACCTGGTAGCCGATCAGTTCCGGTGCGCGGTTGCCGCCGTCGGTGTTGGTTGGGTAGTTGTATTGCGGGTTCAGCATAAAGCCGCTCGTCTGCAGGTCGCGATCGGCAATGCCGCCGTCCTTCAGCGCCTTCAGCACTTCAGCCATGGTCTTGTTGTTGGCGTCGAGCGCCTCGCGGGCGGTCTTGGCGTCCTTGACGACGCTCAGTTGCAGGACCGCCATGTCAGGGGCGACCGTCGCGCGGCCTTCGCCGGCAACGACGATGGTTGCCTTGTCCTTGTCCGTCTCCTGCGCCTGAGCGGCAGCAACACCGGCAAAAGCGGCGGCGAAGGCGGCGATCGAAAGCGTGCGGGCAGTGCGTGTGGAAATCATGGTCTATGTCTCTCCGGTTGTTCCGTCCCTGGCGTCTTCTTGGCCGGCGATTGTGTGAGCATTGCGGCAATGGCTTGTCCGCAAAAAGGTTTTCGGATAGAGCCAATCCCATTCGCGAACTGCCATTGGTTCGCGCACCTGGATCGCTACGGTGCCACACGTCGTTCACACGTGCAAAGGTCGCCAAAGCACTTAGAGTTGCTGCCTGTTTATCCGCGGATCGTTACGATTTGAGGACACATGCAGATCCAGAGTGGGCCTGTAGCTCAATGGTTAGAGCCGGCGGCTCATAACCGCTTGGTTGGGGGTTCGAGTCCCTCCGGGCCCACCAATCCCCTCTGAGCATTGGATTTGCTAGGTTTACTGGCTGTTTTCGGCCCACATTTGATATGCACGCCGGTTTGGGACACTTTCCAGCGATTTTGTGGCTACGCGATATAGCGTAAGATGTGTTCCGCCAACGTCGGATAATCCCAAACCCTTCCTCGTAGTTTTTGCTACAATGTCCGATCAGGCAGCAATGGAGAATGTCGATGGCTGGTCTGGGCGTGGACATGGTGCGAATGGTACGTCGCAACAAGCTGGTTGGTTTCTGGGCGGCGGAGAAACTGGCGCTTGCTGGCGAAAATGCCAAGACCTACTCGGATGGTCTTGCGATGGCGGCGCTGGACGTCGAACGCAGCAACATTCTTGCGATAATTCGACGAGACTTTGACGCGGCAGGAGTGATCCAATCCGATGAGGACATTCTGGCGGTCATGAACGTCTGCTTGCTGGAGGCGGGAAAACCGACAAAGGGGTCGGACGGCAGCGATGCAGCGCTGCTGCACATTGCCCGTAACCTCATGCAAGGATCGTGAACGGCGGCGCACCGAGGCCCGAAGTCGACAGATATCGGGACCCTTGCTTTCTCTGGCCCCGGGGTAATTTGTTGACCCATCAAGATGCGGGCAAAATTCGTCGCAAGGATCGCCGCGCTGGGACAATCTCCATAAAAAGCAAATCGACTTCCGGCGTGGATTTTTTGCCCCACGTTTTTCTAAATACCTGAGTTGATGGAGTTTTCAGAGTTCCCCAGGCCGACCATCCGTCCAGTTCTGCTTCCGCCGATGGTCGTCGCCGTTCGTCAGATCCGCGGGTGTCTATCTGTCGTCGCGCCATCTTTGCAACGGGATCGAGCGGACCTGGGCGACCGCTGCAGCTGGTTTCGCGAGACGGCGCGCGTCGGAGCAGCGAATGCGATGCACCAATCCTGCCTTGCGAGAACTAGCCTGAGCAAAACTCAGAGTTTTCGGTCACGCCAGAATCGGCCATTGTAACCAAGTTCCCGTATCCTTGTTGGAGTCTGGTCAAGCTGGGAGTTGTACGCGTCCAAGCCTCTCTCGATGGACGCTACGATCAAAAAAGTGCCCGCCGAGGCGGGCAGTTTTAGAGTGGGCGCATACGCTCAAACATGTTGCGCCTTCGACCAAGGTGGCCGTCAGACGTCAACGATCTGTAAATGCCTAGTGGCCAGAAATGGGGAATGCGGGCGGCATGGACGTTTGCGACGCTTCGCGGCATGGATGCGGGTGCGTGCTGCCGGTAGAGGCGCTGCCGGTTCGGTGTCGTTGCGAAACTTTGTCCTTACGTTTGGCGGGGCTCGCCTTTCTTGCATATACTATCCCCCCGTCGTGGTCGGGCCATCGTGCCCGGCGCATGGTGATCGTCGGTGGTCTCGGGCGAGTACGGCAAGCGTTTGGTTTTCTTGCGTTGTTTCTTGGGTCTTCGGGTTTGTCGCAGGCTGTGGCGACGGCTGGTCGCACGGGGCGATGATCGTGGCTGCTGCAGACTTCAAGGATAACAGGCACAACTGCTGCAAGAACAATCTAAGAAAGAAATTGTTAATTTAAGCGGCGGATAATGAAAAGAGGGGTTGCAGTTCGGCGTCATTTACCCCAAAGGGAGCCGCGGGCGGCGTAAGCCGCCAATTCGAAAGGACGCCTATGCGCAAAACCGCATGTGCCGGCGCGAGCCGCACCGCCGTTTCGGGTTTCAAGTTTCTCGTACCGACAAGTTCAATTCTTAGCCTCCTGCTGTTTTCCGCCGGCTGCTCGTCGACGGTTGTCAGTGAAAGTCCGCTGTTCGCATCGAGGCATTCCAGCGCCTATGCGAGCCCGTCGGTCAAGGTGCGCAAGGAAGAGAAGCAATTGATCAAGGTCGCGGAGGCCGATGACAAGCTCGTCGAGCCGCAACCGACCCGGAAGCGCACGACCGGCTATCTCGGTCGCGCTCCCTACATTTGTTCGCCGAGCGGCTTCGGCCGCACGTCGCACTGCTTTCTGAGAGCCTCGCTCTAGAGTGCCGTTGCGTTCATCGGAACGCACAAAGGACGTTCTGGCGCTTCTAGGTCGGAGTACCTGTCCGCCTCGGGTCAATCCGGTCGGAGGGGCACGCTCCAGCGGATCTATCTTAAGTTCTTGCATTTGTAACATTCCGGGCGGTGCGCCGTCTGGAGGTGCGTTTGGGGGCGGTGGCGATCCCCGGTCTATCGGGCGGTGACCTTCTGACCGCCATTGCACTGGTCGACGAACGTGATTGCGATGGCCCGGACGGCCCATGTCCATGGTCGCGTCGATCCGGGGCACCAGCGCAAGAGGGGCACGCGTTGGGTGCCTGGTATCAATGAGGGCGCCGCGAGGCCGCCCGCCGGAGAGTGTCGTTGTCGACGAAGGTTTTGAGATCTGCCCTAGCCGCGGGCGCGCTGGCATTTCTGTCCGTTGCCGGAGCGACCTGCGCGCGCGCCGACGATCCGGCCGACGGGCTCGACCGGGAACTCACCACCGGCGCGATAGCGCCTGCAGCGGTCACCCCGACGGGGCGGGCGCCGCAGGAAGGCGACGTCGCGATCGGCGTCTATGATCCGCATGATGCCGTTGCCGATAGCGATGCGCTTAAGATCGAACATGTCTTCGTCTACTGGCAGAAGCCGGATCGGGCGATGCTGAAGCGCAAGATCGCTACGGCTGCGCGGCAGGGGCGGGCGCTGATGCTGTCGGTCGAGCCCTACACCCATGCGGCCGACTGGCGCGCCGGCGGTGACCGGCTGTTTGCCGATATCGGCAAGGGCCGTTTCGACCGCGAGATCCGTGACATCTGCAGCCGTGCCGCCGATTTCGACGGTCCGGTCTATGTGCGCTGGGGCCATGAGATGGAGGACCCGGACGGCCGCTATCCCTGGGCGCGTCGCGACACCGAAGGCTACAAGAAGGCCTATCGCTATTTCGTCACCAAGTGCCGCGAGCTCGCGCCTGATGCGCGCTATGTCTGGTCGCCGAAGGGCCACCGCAATCTTGGCGGCTACTATCCGGGTGACGATGTCGTCGACGCGGTCGGCATTCCCGTCTGGGGCCTGCAGAAGATGGATGTCGACTACTGGGGGCGCGAGCGCCGGTTCGGCGAGGCGCTCCGGGAGAAGTACCAGCGGGTCTCGAGGTTCGGTAAACCTATCCTTGTCGCCGAGCTCGGGGTTTCGGGACCGGCCGACTACAAGCGCGCCTGGTATCAGGAAATCTTCGACCAGCAGACCTATCGCCGCGCCTTTCCGCTTTTGACTGCCGTCGTGTTCTTCAACGACAAGGAGCCCTACAAATGGCCGCTCGGCTATGGCTCGCCGGACTGGCGGCTCGACAGGGACGCATTGAAGGCGCTCACCGACCGTCAGGCCGACGAGGCGGCGGCGCTGACCAGGTAAGCAAACCTCATCCGGGGCGATGCGCCGATGAGATCGTCGGCGCATCGTGATGGCGCGGTTTTGAGGCCTGGTCTCAGGCCAGCAACAGGCCCGCCTCACGGGCAGCGGCCGCAAAACAACGGCTGGCTCTATCGACACTTGTCAGTCCGTCGAGCGCGTCCAGGCAGCGTCTGAGTGCTGCGCGATATTCCCGTCCCCGGCGAGCCGGCCATTGCCGCAGCAGTTCCACAGCTTCGAAAACCGTTCTGACCACGGTCTGCCGTTTTGCCGATAGCCTCAAGGGGATGGGCGTGGGGAAGAGTTTTTCGCTCATTTGCATTCCTCGTTCGCAGTCTTTTCGAGCGAGGGTCGAACGTGTCAGCGCGCCGATGGTTCCGTCGCGGGGGTCGATTTTTTGACGGGCCGATCTGAAAGGCCGGTTTCTACAGCTCGAGAGCGGCCTTGAGGTCGGTCGATTTGTGAACACGAAGGTCGAGATCGGCTTCGATGTGGTCGATATGATGGACCATCAGTTTCGCGGCCGTGTCGATGTCGCCGCGCTCCAGCGCATTGACGATCTCGTCATGTTCGTTGTGGCCACAGCTCGAAACGGTCGATTGGCCGTAGAGCGCGATCACCAGCGACGAGCGGGCGACGAGCTCGTCCATGAAGCGGCGCAGGATGGTGTTGCCCGAGAGATCGGCGAGCGCCAGGTGGAAATCACCTGACGCCTTGATCTCGGCGCGGCGGGCCGATTGCCCGCGCTGCGCGGTCAGCTGCCGTTCGGCCGCCAGCATGCGCCGCAGTTCGGCAATCTCCACCTTGCCAATGTAGGCTGCCGCCGACCTGACGACCCCGGGCTCGATCAGCCGGCGGGTGGCAAAGATCTGGCGGGCCTCTTCGATCGAGGGATGGGCGACGAAGGCGCCGCGGTTCTTCTCGACGCTGACAAGACCCTCATAGGAGAGCGCCTGCAGGGCGGCGCGCACCAGCGTGCGGCTGACATTGAAGAGTTCGCCGACATCGCTTTCCGACAATTTGGTGCCGGGGGCAAGCCGCCGCTCGACGATCGCATCTCGCAACGTATCGCGAATATGCTGGCTGCCGGTGTCGGTGGTCGGGTCTGTGGCCATGTCGGCCGATGGAGGCGTGGTGGTCAGGGACATGAATCGATCCGCGAAGCAATAGGGCATCTTACCTTTGGGCGGGCGCAAGGGAAACGACAATTTGACGCGCATGGGTTGCGCATCGACAGCGGCAGGTTTCCACGAGCAGAAGACCCTTCAAATACAAAAACATGCAGCAATTGAAAGAGCTTAAGATACGCGGCGACAACCGGGCGGCGATTGCAGGGTCACTTGTCAAGCTCGGGATAGACACGGTCCAGGAAACCCGGGCGCAGCTTCTCGCCGATCAGGCAGTCAGAGGCCGGGAAGGCGTCGGCAAGACGGACGCTCGGCGGCGGCGGCAGGCCGCTGACTTCGAGAATCAGTTTCTGGCGGATCGCGACGGAAAAATCCTCCGGTTCGTGCACCGGCAGCACGAAAGAGCCCGGACCACCGATCACGCACTCGGCATAATACTGGTCGAGCGGGCCGGTTGAGACCGACGGCCGGATGAGGATGGCAAGGCCGTTGATGGTGATGCCGCGGGCAATAGCCGTGTCGCGGGCCGGAAGGACCGGAGGTCCGATATTGTTGGGACCGTCGCCGGAGACATCGATGACGCGGCGGCTGCCGGTAAAGGCGTTCGAATCGATGAGCGCGGTGCCATAGGTGATGGCGTTGGAGATCGATGTGCCACGGCGGGTGCCGACCGGGCGCTCCTCGATCAGCTTGGCAAAGGCGTCGGCGTCGGCGGCCGTGGAGATGACGCGCCAGGCGACGACGGAGGATTCGTTAACCGTGCCCGCCCATTCGAAATAGCCGATGGCGATCTTGCCGAGCAGGCCGCTTTCGACCGCATCGAGAAAGTCGCGGTGGCGCAGCGCCTCGACGTAGCCGGCGCGCTGGATGCGCGCCTCGTCCAGATCCATCGAGCCGGACATGTCGACGGCCAGGATCAATTCGACGTCGACATCCGTCGACGCGGCGGTCGATGGGCTCGGGCCACCACTCAATGAGAGGATCAACGCCAACACGCTCAACATCGCTTCAACCAGTCATTGCGCGCGGTCACATATGAAGAGAATGTAACACAGGATTGGCTTTCGGCGACCATTTGGGTGTCGTTCGCCTTCAACAAAGAGTGATTTTGCCGGTGCCCGCAGCGAATTCCGGCTCATGCGGCAGGGCATCTGGAAAGGCGGAATGCGACATCCAATAGAAAATGCAGAGACATGTCAGATCGATAGCTTGCAGCAGGCGGCCTTCGGGTACTTCCTCTGCCATGCCGATCCGACCACCGGGCTAATCGCCGACACGTCGCTGCCGGGGGCTCCATCGAGCATTGCGGCAACCGGTTTCGGGCTTTCCTGTTATCCTGTCGGCGTCGAACAGGGCTGGATCTCGCGTGCCGATGCGGCCCGGCGGGTGCTGAAGCTGCTGCGCTTTCTTGCCGACAGCCGGCAGAGCAGGGAGCCGCGGGCGACCGGCTATCGTGGGTTCTACTATCACTTCCTCGACATGCGCACGGGCGAGCGCACGTGGCAAAGCGAGCTTTCGACCATCGATACGGCGCTGCTGATGGCAGGCGTGCTGACGGCTGGCGCCTACTTCGATGGGGAGGGCGCGGAGGAAGGCGACATTCGCGGGCTCGCCGATAGTCTCTATGCGCGGGTCGACTGGCGCTGGGCGTTGCATCGAAGCGGGACTATGACGATGGGCTGGCGTCCTCCCGGCCGGTTCCTGAAACTTCGCTGGCAGGGCTATAGCGAGGCGCTGCTGCTCTATGTGCTGGCGCTCGGGGCACCAGAGCATGCGATCGAACCGCAGCACTACGCAGCCTTCACCGAAGCGTATGACTGGATATTGGCCTGCGGAGAACCTCACCTCCACGCTGCATCGCTCTTTGTCCATCTTTTCCCGCAGGCATGGCTCGATCTTCGCGTACCCGCCGACCGGCCCATGCGGGAGAGGGGCACGGACTATTTCGACAACACCCGACGCGCCATAGGGCTGCAGCGTGCGCATGCGCAGCTGAACCCCGGCGGTTTTTCCGGCTATGGCGCCCACCTCTGGGGCCTCAGCGCCTGCCATGCGCCACGCGGCAGCGAGCGCCTCAGAGACGGGCGCCGGCAGCGGCTTTACGGCTATGCCAACCGAGGCACCCCCTTTGGCATCGATGACGGCACGCTCGTGCCCTGGGCAGCGCTTGCCTGCCTGCCTTTCGACCCCGACGCCTGTCTTTCAGCCCTTGAGCATATCGAGGCCGGCTATCCCGGTTTGCTGAAAGAGGGGCGCTTTCCCGGCGGCTTCAACCCGAGCCTGGCGGGCGAAGGGCCAGCGGGCTGGGTCGATGAGCGTGTCGTCGGCCTTGACCAGGGCCTCGTCGTCATGATGATCGAAAACTGGCGAAGCGGCTTCGTCTGGGAGCTCACGCGCCGCGTGCCCGCGATCCGCAACGGGTTGAGGCGAGCGGGTTTTACCGGCGGATGGTTGGAGACAGAATGAGTTTGGGAGATCGCCAGCGGACAACCGAGGCTGCGCAGGCGCATCCACAGCAGGCGCTGGCTGTGGCCGAACGCTTGCGCGCGCAGTTCCCCGACGCCGGCGTCTCCCTCGGATCGATGGATGGCCGGTTCGTTTCGCCAGCCACTTTCTGGGCGCAGAGCGGGGCCGGTATCGAGACGGGCCTTGCCTATCAGGATCGTTTTGCGACCGACATGACCGACCCGATCCGGGCGGCGCATCTGATCGCCTTCTACAGCAATGACCTGAGCATGGCCTTGGGTGCTTTTTATCTCGGCAGCGGGCTGACTGCGGAGGTGTCCGGGCTTCGATTCGAAGATTGGACACGATCGAGCGGAGGGCGGGAGGTTGCCGGCAAGCGCTTTCATTTTCGTCTCGACCGCTTCGTGCCGGCGGAAGGCATCGGCAGCTTCGAACGTGGTTTCACGGCGCATCTGAAGCCGGTGATCGCTGCACTGAAACGGCGCACCGGCCTTTCGTCCGGGGCGCAATGGCGGCTGGCATCAGATGCGCTTGCCGGTGCGTTTCTGGAAATCGGCCGGGCGATCGGCGACGAGGCACGCGGCATGGGCGCGGCCCTGGCGATCGTCAAGCGGCAGGGGTCGCCGCTCTATTCCGAAGAGCTTTGCTACGAGGAGATCGCTGCTGTCGATCCGGCAAGCGGCGAGCGGTTGTCACGCCAATACCGAATGCGCTGTGGCTGCTGTCTTTATTTCCGCACCGAGGGCGGCAGTTTCTGCGACACCTGTGTTCTTCTTCAGCCGGAGGCGCGCCGCGCCCGGCTGGTGGCGCATCTCATGCAAAACGGCGGGGCCTGAACCCCGCCGCCTCTTTGTTTCATCGCAGGATGCAGAGCGCTCAATGCGCCCTGACGAAGCGCTCGTTGATGAAGCCGGAGACGACGCCGAGCACGATCCAGAAAGCGAGCGTGGTGGCGAGCGCAGCAACGGCAAACTCGGCGCCAAGCACGGCCGGAACGTTGCTGGTGATATCGGCAGGCTGCGGCGCGCCGTAGACATGCGGTGCAGCGATGAGAACGAGGCCGGCGACCTTCGACACGATCTCTTCGCGCAAGACCACGAGGTAGAGACCGACGGCAGAAAGCGCCACGGTCAGCAGCCACCAGGTCTGGCGGTCGCCGAGTTCGGCGGCCGGGAAGCCCGGCAGTTCCGGCGGCAGGCCGATCGCCGGCAGCATGTGCACGGCGAGCCAGCCGCAGGCGCCCCAGAGCGCGCCGTTCCTGAGCGTGATCGGATAGCCGATCACCAGGCTGACGCCGGCAAGCAGAAGGCCGAAGCCGGAGCCGGTGACGAGATTGGCAATGAGCGTGCCGGAGAAGCGGCTCATGCCGAACATGATGCCGCCTTCTTCCTCATGCTCGCCCTCATGGGCGTAAGCCGGCGTGATCGGCGACAGGGCGTCGATGAGGGCGCCCAGCGGCGAGACGGCCTTGAGCGAGGAATGCTGCTGGCCTTCGGCAGCGGGCGCGGTCGTGCCCGGCTGGCCGGCCGGCTGTTCGGTTGCGGCCGGAGCCTCGCCTTCGAATTCTTCCGCATGCAGGATCAGCGGCGTGACCCGGAGTTCCTGGGCGCCGGTCATGAAGACACCGGCAATCAATCCAGCCACGATCGCGGCCAGAAGCGTTCTGACAATCATCTTGAAATCCCTCGATAACGGCAAAAGCCACGCGCTGCGGCGTGGTTTGTCAGCCTTTCCATGGTCTCTGCCATGCGGACGGTCCTTGCGCGCCGGGCACGCCGGGACGCACAAGCACGGACATCCGGCAAAGGCCGGATGCGCTCAGGTCCGCTTTGTCGACGTGGAACGTTGGTGACGTTCCGAAACATCGTCTTAGTGGCAGGGGAAGCCGTAGGAGTGGCGGGTGTCGTGCGCGGTGTCGTGCAGCACGGCCGAATTGGCAAGGCCGGCGCCGAAGACGAGGAAAGCGCCGATGAAAAGCGCGATGATACCAGCGGTCAGACGATCGCTGAGGGAGAGCGGGGTGCTCGAAATGGTAGACGTAGCCATGACAACCTCCGTGATGGCATCGGGAAATTCCCGGTTTGGGCCCTATGCCCGCATCGAGTGGCAGGTTTCCTGGCTCGCGGCGCTGGGCTCGATGCCCTCGACCTGCCTCGCCTTCCCAGTTCGGCCGCCCTCTCGCGGTCTCTTCCAGTGGCTTCTTCCGGATCGCTCCGAAATGGCAGATCGACGCCGTTCTACAGTCGCGGGGTCGGCCGTGATTTGAATGCCCAGTATGGGTCCATCCGTCACGTTCCCGTTTACTCCCGAAACACGTTCGTATTCCGGGAACCAATCGATCCCTGATGATTAGGAGCGTGTCACGGAGATGTCAATTGAGCCTGCGCCGCCCACCGCTTCGTCAGCGACAAAATCGCGGAGAATCATCTGCTTGTAGGCATCGACGATGCGGTCGCCTTCCGGCCGGTCGACCGAGACTGCAAGCCGCATGGTGCAGTCGCCGAGATGCATGATCAGAAAGGCGGCGCTGTCGATTTCCTCACGAGGCGTTTCGGGCGCAAATCGGGCCCACACGTCGGCAAGAAGCTTGCCGCCGGCCCGGCCTTGTAGAAGGTCGATCTCGCGCAGCGCCTTGTCGGCCTGCATTGCCGACCAGATGTCGCGCATCACGGGCTCGGCGAGGAACATATCGTAGTAGATGTCGAACAGGATGCAGAAGGCCTCGCGCAGTTCTGGAAGCGAGGTGACCTTGGCCAGTTCGGCGGCGATGCACGCGTTGCAAACTGCATTGTAGCGCTCTGCCAGGGTGCGCACGATTGCCGCCTTGTCGGGGAAGTACTGGTAAAGAGAGCCAATAGAAATCCCAGCCTTTTCAGCGACTTCGCTCATGCGCATGGCGTCGCTGCCCTTTTCCTGAATGAGGGCTGTCGCGCAGGAGAGGATCTGTTCGACGCGCTCGCGGCTGCGTTTCTGGCTGGGCGTCCGGCGCAGGGCGGGTTCGTCTTCGGCGGGGATTGCGGACGGACTTGTATCTGAAATCATGAGTGATGCTCACATTTTAGCTTGACTCCTAAAATACGAGGATTTATCACATTTGCAAATGTGAGGGATACTCATGTTTGTAGATCAGCCTCAGGAGGAAGCGATGACTGACAAACTCACACTGGTTTTGGGTGGCACCGGCAAGACGGGGCGGCGGGTGGCCGAACGTCTCGCAGTGCGTGGTGTTGCGGTGCGCATCGGCACCCGTTCGGCATCGCCTTCCTTCGACTGGACTGATGAGGTGACCTGGGCGCCCGCGCTTGAAAATGTCGATCGCATCTACGTCTGCTACCAGCCAGATCTGGCGGTGCCGGGTGCGGTCGAAGTCATCCGGCGATTTTCCGCCCTTGCGGTTGCTTCGGGCATCAAGCGGCTGGTGCTTCTGTCGGGGCGCGGCGAGGATGAGGCGGAAGCGGCCGAGCGCGAATTGCAGGCTTCCGGTGCCGACTGGACGATCATTCGGGGGAGCTGGTTCTTCGAGAACTTCAACGAAGGCTTTCTCGCCGAGGGCGTTCTCAGCGGTTCGGTCTTTTTGCCGGTGGATACGGTCACCGAGCCGTTCATCAGCTGCGATGATATTGCCGACGTGGCGGTTGAAGCCCTTCTCGACGATCGCCATGTCGGCAAGGTCTATTCGCTGACGGGTGCACGGTTGATGACCTTTGCTGACGCCGTGGCCGAAATCGCCGCGGCGGCCAACCGCCCGATCTCCTATCAGGCCATCCCGGTTGCGGATTTCGCGGCACAGCTTCAGGCCGACGGCGTGCCTGATGACTATGTCGAACTCATCCGCTATCTCTTCACCTCTGTGCTCGACGGGCGCAATTCCAGTGTGACGTCCGATGTAGAGCAGGTGCTTGGGCGGCGTCCGCGCGACTTTGCAGCCTATGCCCGGGAGACCGCAGCAACCGGTGTATGGAGTCTTGCCGCATGATCCCGCTGATCCCCGCTTTGGCGTTTGCCGCCGCGATCGGTTCCGGCCTGATGGCCGGGCTGTTCTTCATCTTCTCGGTCTGCATCATGCAGGCCCTGTCGCGGCTACCGCCGGAGCAGGGGATCGCCGCGATGAACGCGATCAATGTCGTGATCCAGAACCCGATCTTCCTCAGCGCCTTCATGGGCACGGCACTCCTCGGCCTGGCGCTCGCGATCGTCCCCTTCGTCTCGGGCGGCGAGGGCCGGTGGTTGCTTGCCGCCGGCGGTCTGGTCTATGTCGTCGGCGTGCTTCTTGTGACAATTGTCTTCAACGTGCCGATGAACGATGCGCTTGGTGCCGCGGCACCGGGGCAGGCGGCCAACGATCTCTGGCGTGAGCGCTACCTGACCGACTGGGTCTGGTGGAACCACGTGCGCACCTTCGCATCGATCGGTTCTCTGGCGCTCTTCATCCTCGGTTTTGCCCGCGCCTGATAAACAGGCCGGCGAGGCGATGGCGCCCCGCCGGCCCAACAATGGTCCGATGGTTCAGTCGACCAGTGAGCCGCAGGTCAGGTTGGCGATCGCGCCGGTGATCGCGCCGGCCCGGTCGGATGCGACGAAAGCGGCGTAATCGGCCACTTCGTCCAGTCGCGGAAGGCGGCCGAGCAGGGTGCCGGTGGTCGCCTTTGTTTCCAGCATCGCTTCGATCGTGGTGTCGTAGCGCCGGGCAAAGCCTTCGAACACCCGACGTGCGTGGGAGACCGGCAATGCTTCGGGAATGGCGTCGGGCCGCAGGCAGACGACGCGGATGCCCTGACCGCCAAGCTCGCCGGCAAGCAGGCGCGAGAAGGCTTCGATGGCGCCGCAGGTGGTGCCGAAGCCGAGGAAACCCGAGCCGGAGATGCGGGCGCCAGGCGTTGACAGTGTGAGGATAACGCCCCTGCCTTTGGCGGCCATGTGGGGCGCCACCGCCTTGGCGGTGATGAAGTTGGCTCGGGTGTAGGCCGCAATCGGCCGTTCGAAATCCTCAAGCGACAGCTCGGCAAACGGCGGCCCCTGCACATGGACGAAGCCGACGGCGGTCAGCGCGATATCTATCGCGCCGGCCCGCTCGACGACGGAGCGGGCGTGGCGTTCGACGGCCGGCTGGTCGAGAACGTCGACGAGGTCGAAGTCCGCCCGGCCGCCGGCCTCGCCAATATCCTTCACCACCTGTTCAAGCGTCTCGGCCGTGCGGCCGGCGAGAAAGACCCGCGCCCCTTCGCGGGCAAAGGCGCGGGCGGTGGCGCCACCGATCGCGCCGCTGCCGCCATAGACGACAGCAGTCTTGCCTTCGAGCAACATCGCGTCGTTCCTTCTTGTGAGCCTCGTTCAGGGGTTCGGAATGCGTGTCTCGTATTCCTGTTCGAGCGCTGTGAACTTGCTCCAGAAGGCGGCGGGTTCTTCTCCTTCGAGGAGGTCGCGCAGCATGTCGAGATGCACGTGCCAGCCGGCGGAGAAGCTGGTCATGATGCCGCGATTGGCGATGCGGGTATGGGTGACGATGAGCAGCACCTTGTCGCCGCGGGCACTGAGTTCGAAGCGAACCTCGGACGGCGTATCGGTTTCTTCGTTCCAGCTGTAGGCGAGCAGGCGCGGCGGCTCCCAGGCGAGAACGTGGCCGTGATTGCGCACCTCCCCGGCGTGGCTGGCGTATTTCTGTGGCGGCTGGTCATCGGCCGTCGTCAGTTCCGAATGGCGAAAGACGTGCTCGACGGCAGCCCCCTCGGTCGAGCCGATCGTGCCCGATGCCATCCAGAGCCGGCGCTTGTTTTCCTCGGTCAGATAGGACCAGACCCGCTCGATCGGGCCGGGAAGCAGCCGCTCGATGCGCACCGCATCGGGTGCAACGACACGGCCGTAATCGGCACTGGCAAAGGCTGTGGAACGCGAAGTCATGGCTTTTCCTCCGGATCGTTTTCAACAGTTGCGTCTTCGGCGAGAAGCAGTGCCTCGAGGGCGTCGATGCGCGTCCGCCAGAAGGCTTCGTAGTGGCGCATCCATTCCATGCCGGCATGCATCGGCGCGGCATCGAGACGGCACACGTGGGTGCGGCCTTTCACTTCGCGACGCACGAGCCCCGCTCCTTCCAGCACCTTGATGTGCTTCGATGCCGCGGCCAGCGAGATCGAGAAGGGTGCCGCGAGTTCGCCCACCAGTCTTTCGCCTTGCGAAAGGTTCTGCAGCATGGCGCGGCGCGTCGGATCCGAAAGCGCGTGGAACACGGCATCGAGATGATCAGCTTGATATTCAACCATGTTGTTGAATATCTCTCCGACCGGAGGGATTGTCAACCTTTTGGTTGAATTTAGTAGTAGCGCGAGAAAACACGGCCCCGCGGCGGATCGTCGTGGATATGCCGTCCCTTCCAGGCGGCAAGCGCATCGGAAAGATCGTCCGTCGGCACCATCTGGGCAAACTGTTCGCTTTCGACGAGCAGCCCTTCGGCGATCGACATGTTGAGGCCGCGGGTGACCGCAGCGATGATCGAGCGGACGGCGAGGGGGGAGTAGCCCATGATCCGGTTTGCCAGATCAAGGGCGGCCGGCAGCAGCTCTTCATGGGCAACGACGTGGTTGACGAGCCCCATCTCCCTGGCGCGATCCGGCGAGAAATCCTCTCCCGTCAGAAGCAGTTCGAGTGCCCGCTTGCGGCCGGCAAGCCGTGGCAGGCGTTGGGTGCCGCCAAAGGTCGGCGGCATGCCGAGCTTGATCTCGGGCTTGGCAAAACGCGCCCGTTCGCTGGCAACAGCCAGATGTACGGCCTCGGTGACCTCACAGCCGCCGCCATAGGCAAGGCCGTTCACGGCTGCGATCACCGGCTTCGGGAAGGCTTCGAGCCGCGCCGTCAATTGCTGTCCGCGGCGAACGAAATCGCGCACCGCCGGGTTCACGCCCCGGGCAACGCTTTGCGAGAATTCGTGGATATCTCCGCCGGCGGAAAAGGCACGCTCGCCCGCGCCGGTGATGACTACGGCTCCGACCTTCTCGTTGACCTCGATCGCGTCGAGGAGGCTCAAGAGCCGGTCGATCAGCGCGTAGTTCAGCGCATTGAGCTTCTCCGGGCGGTTGAGCGTGAGGAGGGCGATGCCCTCGGAAATCGCGATCAGTACGGTGTTGGACATGGTTGCTCTCCGGCAGGTGTTGACACGGAGACGGTAGGCGAGGGAGAGTGTCATGTATATTCACTAGGCGGTATACATTGGCATGGCGAAAACAGAGAAATCGACCCGGGAGACGATCGTCGCCGCTGCGGCAAAACTCTTCTACGCCGAAGGCATTCGCGCCGTCAGCGTCGACGCGGTGGCCGAAGAGGCGGGCGTGACGAAGCGCACGCTCTACTACCACTTCGAGAGCAAGGACGAACTGATCGCCGCCTATCTCGAGGGACGCGACCAGCCGAACCTCAAACTGTTCCAGACATGGTTCGGCGATGCGGAGGGCGATCTGCCGGTCAAGGTCGAGGCGATCTTCGTCGCTCTGGCGCGGGCGGCGCGCCATCCGAAATGGAAGGGCTGCGGCTTCCTGCGCACTTCGGCCGAGCTTGCCAAGATGCCGGGCCACCCGGCGATCCGCATCGGGGCGGCACACAAAAAGAAGTTCGAGGCGTGGATGGCCGAGACTTTCGCCGCAGCCGGTGCCACAGAGCCCGCCATGCTGGCCAGGCAGATCCTGTTGCTGCTCGACGGCAGCTTCGCCGTGGTGCTCCTGCACCGGGATGCGGGCTACATGGAAGCGGCCGGCAAGGCGGCGGCGACGCTGGTGCAGGTGGCGATGGCTGAAGCAAACACCCGGGCTAGCTGACGCGCTCCTGTCCGGCAGCCCTGAAATAGAGACGTCCGCCTTCGACGTGCCGATCATCAACAAGCAGCGTGACAGCGACCGAGCGGCAGGGTTCACAGGTGAAGCTGATCGTGGCGACGCGTTCGTCGTCAATCAATGCAAGCCAGTGAGTCCGTGATGCGTTCACGCAGGGCAGATAGTCAATCAGCGGCCCGTTTTCGCTCAAGATATCAGTCAGGCGCGGGCTTGCTCCAAAGGTCACAATTCTCGCGTTTGGCGCCAGCACGTCGTCACCGGCGCACACGCTATCGCGCTCGAAGGTGATGGGCATGCGCGTTCTCCGATGTCGCAACGCTAAGGAGCAGAATTTCTCGAAAACGTGCATGAGGTTGTTTATGTTCGTGTCGCGGCGCGCTTGGCAGTCAAGTTACGCTGCCGCTTGCCAAACAGGAAGGTTCCGATGACCGTCAGACGTATCGTCCCCAATCTTCAGGCTGCCGACCCGCAAGCCGCGCGTGCGTTCTATGGCGAACTGCTCGGTCTCGAGGTGGTGATGGACCACGGCTGGATCCTGACTTTTGCCGCCGAAGGACAGGCCGCGATGCCGCAGGTGAGTGTTGCCAGCGAAGGCGGATCGGGGACGCCGGTGCCGCTGCTCTCGATCGAGGTCGACGATGCGGATCTAATTTATGGGCGCGCCAGGGCGGCGGGCGCCGAGATCGTCTACGAGATCACCAACGAGCCCTGGGGCGTACGCCGTTTCTTCATGCGCGACCCTTTTGGCAACGTCGTCAACATTCTCTCGCACTAAAGCAATTCCAGGAAAAGTGCGAAGCGGTTTTCCGTCCGGAATTGCGAGACAAAGCAACTCCAGGAGAAGTGTGGAGCGATTCTCCGGCCGGAATGCGGATTTCAGAAGATGAGGAAACGCCCAGCGACCGGTGACCGGCGGCAGGGCGCTGTCTTGTTCAGGCGGTCGTCAGCGCATTGGCGAGGTCGGCGACCAGATCATCCGGATGCTCGATGCCGATCGACAGGCGAATGGTCGATTCCAGCACGCCGATACGATGGCGCACCTCGATCGGCACGCCGGAATGGGTCATGGCCGCCGGGTGGCTGGCAAGCGATTCCGTGCCGCCGAGGCTGACGGCGAGCTTGAAGATCTGCAGCGCGTTGAGGAAGCGGAAAGCCGCCTCCTGGCCACCCACAATGTCGAAGGAGAAGGTAGAGCCGGCACCGGTGCATTGCGCCTTGAAGGCGCGTCCGACGGGCGTGTCCTCGCCATGGAAGGGCAGGTAGTGGATGCGCTCGACCTTCGGGTGCTCGCGCAGGAATTCGGCGACGATGCGGGCATTGTCGTCGGCCTTCTGCATGCGCACCGACAGCGTTTCCAGCGAACGGCCGAGCATCCAGCAGGAATGCGGGTCGAGCTGGGTGCCGATCGCGCCGCGCAGCGCCTTCACCTGCTTCATCACCGCCTTGGAGCCAAGGGCTGCACCGGCGATCAGGTCGGAATGGCCGCCGACATACTTGGTCAGCGAATAGAGCGAGATATCGGCGCCGTGCTCGATCGGGCGCTGGAAGACCGGGCCGAGCAGGGTGTTGTCGCAGGCAATGATCGGCGTGTGGCCCTGCTTGCGGCCGATCGCATCGGCGACACGGCGGATCATCGCGACATCGACGAGGCTGTTCGTCGGGTTCGCCGGGGTCTCGATCAGGATCATCGACACCCGGCCCTTGGCCATCGCCTCTTCGGCAGCGGCGCTGACGGCTGCCTCGTTGACGCCATCGGCGAAGCCGACGGCGGCAACACCGAGATTGAGGAAGGTCCGGGCAAGCAGCGTTTCGGTGCCGCCATAAAGCGGCTGGCTGTGCAGCACCGCATCACCCGGCTTGACGAAGGCAAGCAGCGTGGTCGCGATCGCCGACATGCCCGACGAAAACAGCGCGCAGCTTTCGGTGCGCTCATAGACGGCAAGGCGATCCTCGACGATCTCGCTGTTCGGGTGGTTGAAGCGCGAATAGACCAGGCCGGCGCCGACGCCGGCCGGTGGTTCCTTCCGGCCGGAGACGAAGTCGAAGAAGTCGCGGCCCTCTTCGGCCGAACGAAAGACGAAGGTCGAGGTCAGGAAGACCGGTGGCTTGACCGCGCCCTCCGACAGTTCCGGATCGTAGCCATAATTCAGCATCAGGGTTTCCGGATGCAGCTTGTGGTTTCCGATGTGGGTCTTGGAGGGATGCGGTGCGGTCATGGCTTGTCTCCTCAAGCGAAGCGGACTCGACTGACAGGCAAATTATATCAGATGCTTGGACCGATCCTTGCTATTTCCGGCCGGATCGCCTTGAGTTGCGCAAAGATTTGGCTGGATTGAAAAGATATGGCGCAGAAAATTGCCGACGAGACGGATCGCAGGATTTTGAAGGAGCTGGTGGCCGACGCGCGGCTTACCAACAACGAGCTTGCCGAGCGCGTCGGGCTTTCGGCGTCGCCGTGCCTTCGCCGGCTGCGACGGCTTGAAGAGACTGGCGTCATCCGCGGATACACGGCGCTGATCGACCCGTCGATAGACGGCTGGACGATGACGGCGATCGCCACCGTCAGGCTCAGCCGCCAGCACGAGGACGAGATCGTCATGTTCGAAGAGGCCGTTCGCGGCTGGGACGAGGTGCTCGAATGCCATCTGGTGACCGGCTCGCGCGACTATGTGCTGAAGGTGATGAGCGCCGGGCTGGAGCACTATGAGCGCTTCATCAAGGAGAAGATCGCGCGGCTGAAATGCGTCGCGTCGATCGAGACGAGTTTCGTGATGAACACGATCAAGGAGCGGCGGGTCTGATCCGGACCATCGCCTTTTCAAAGCCTTAGATGATTTCGTGGTTCCAAAATGCCCGGAACTTCTCGCTCGGCCATGGTTGACGCACCGCAACCGGAAGGCGACAGTGCAGACATAGGTGCGAGCCGCGCCATCGAGACCAGAGGAGCAAGCCCCGTGGATCATCTGCAGGAAACGGATTTGCGCCAGTCGAAGTGGCCGGTGCCGCGGTTTCTCTCTGGCGTGCTCGCCTCGTTCTCGACGACCGGGCTGATTGTTGGTGTCTTCTTCTTCGCGATGTCGCTGACACCGAGCCTCATCCCGCGGCCCTATGTGGTGCAGGCGGCGATATCCGGCCTGTCGCTTGGTGCCGGTTATGCGATCGGCGTGCTGTTGCGCTGGCTCTGGTCGCTGCTCGATCTGCCCGAGATCCGCGGGCGCACCGGCCTGATCGTCAAGGTTCTCGCCGCACTCGGCTGCACCGCGGTTGCGCTCGCCTTCCTCTGGCGCACCGCCTACTGGCAGAACACGGTGCGCCAGATCATGGGGCTCGATCCGGTCGAAAGCGCCGAACCTTTCAAGCTCGGGCTGATCGCGGCACTCGTGTTCGTCGCCGTCGTGCTCCTGGCGCGGCTGTTCTGGCTGACCATCCGCTTCCTTGCCCGACGCTTCGAGCATGTGCTGACGCGGCCGCTGGCGAAGGTCGCGGCCGTCATTGCCGCCGTCGCGCTGTTCTGGTCCGCCGTCGACGGCGTCATCTTCCGTTTTGCGCTGCATGCGGCCGACAGCTCCTTCCAGCGGCTCGACGCGCTGATAGACCCGGATGTCGCGCCGCCGACCGATCCGACGAAGACCGGCAGCAGCGCGTCGCTGATGACCTGGGACGAGCTTGGCCGCCAGGGCCGGCAATTCATCGCCTCCGGCCCGGCGGCGAAGGACATCGGCGCCTTCTTCGGGGCTGAGGCAAAGGAGCCCTTGCGCGTCTATGCCGGGCTGAATTCGGCCGAGACCGCCAGGGAGCGGGCGAGGCTGGCGCTGGAGGAGTTGAAGCGCGTCGGTGGCTTCGAGCGCACGAACCTTCTGATCGTCGTGCCGACAGGCACCGGCTGGATCGACCCACCGGGCATGGATTCGCTCGAGTATCTCTTGAAGGGCGATGTCGCGAGCGTGGCGGTGCAGTATTCCTATCTGACGAGCTGGCTGTCGCTTTTGGTCGAGCCGGAATATGGCGCCGAAACTGCCGATGCGCTGTTTAACGCCGTCTACGGCCACTGGACGACCTTGCCGAGGGACAAGCGGCCGAAGCTCTATCTCTACGGCCTCAGCCTCGGTTCGATGAACTCGCAAGGCTCGGTCGATCCCTTCGACATCATCAGCGATCCGTTCCAGGGCGCTCTCTGGGTTGGGTCGCCGTTCCCGACCAGGACATGGCTGCAGATTACGCGCAACCGCAATCCGGGTTCGCCCGAGTGGCGGCCGCTCTATCGCGACGGTTCGGTGATCCGCTTCACCAACCAGGAAAACGCGCTGAACATTCCGGGCGCGACATGGGGCAATGTCCGCATCGTCTATCTGCAATATGCGAGCGACCCGATCACCTTCTTCGATCCGCATGCCTTCTACCGCGAGCCGGACTGGATGAAGGCGCCGCGCGGGGCCGACGTCTCTTCGGCGCTCAGATGGTTCCCTGTCGTCACCATGTTCCAGCTGCTTGCCGACATGGCACTCGCGACCACCTCACCGATCGGCTACGGCCATGTCTATGCGCCGGAGCACTATATCGATTCGTGGATGCAGGTGATGGCGCCGCCCGGTGTGACGGAGGCCGATGCCGAGCGGCTGAAGGGGCTGCTCAAGGGCCGCTATTGACCATCGCCGGGACAGGCAATGTCGAAAGCAGCGCGCCCATGGCGGCGATGATCTTGCGGTGCTGGTGGGCGTGCCGGGTGCGAAGGCTGGTGGCGGCATAGACGGTCTGGGCGATAACCGGCGCGTCCTGCACCCGAAACGCAGATCCCTCATGTATCAGCCGCTCGGCCGTTGCCGCCGTCACATAGGCGGAGCCGCCAAGGGCTGTGAGCAGCCTTCTGATCGCCATGTTCTGGCCGGCCGAAAGCAGCGCGGCCGAAAGGTGCGGCAGGGCGAGCCGGTGGGCGCGGTCGAAGGTCGGCGAGTAGCTTGAGCGGATATAGTTCTCCGAGCGGATGCCCGCCAGTTCGCGCGCTTCGGTGCTCACCAGCACGTAATGCAGATCACCGATCCGTTCATAGTAAAGGTCGGGCAGATAATGGGGGGTGTAGAGGATCGCGAGATCCAGGTCCCCCGCACCGAGATCGCGGTTCATCTGGTTGGAATAGTCGGCCTCCATGTAGACCTCGGTTGACGGCAGATCCTGCCTGATCGCCGCCATCCATTCGCCGGCAAAAGCCTCAGCGAGATCGTGCTGGATGCCAAGCCGCATGGAACGTTCCAGCGCCCCGGCATTTGTGACTGCGCGCGTTGCCTCATGCCATTGGTTTTGCAGGGCTTTCGCATAGTCGAGGAAACGAAGCCCGGCAGCCGTCGGCACGGTGCCACCCTTGTTGCGGGTAAAGAGCTTGCGGTTGAACTGCGCTTCGAGCGCTTTGACCCGGTGCGAGACGGTCGACTGGGTGATGTTCAGCCGCTCGGCGGTGCGGTTGAAGGAGCGGCTTTCCATCAGGTCGAGAAAGGTTTCGATCAGTTCCACCTGCATGCCGCACGCTCCTGTTTGCCGACCAACAATCTAATCGAATTTGTCGATCAATAAAGCCTGTTTGCGTCGCTTGATGACGGTGCTCTTCACCGGCAAGAATTCCGCCAAAACGAGGGAACTATTGATGTCGAATTTGCCGTCGCACGCACGCGTCGTGATCATCGGTGGGGGAGCGATCGGTGCTTCCTCGCTCTACCATTTGGCCAAGGCCGGGTGGACCGATTGCGTGCTTCTGGAAAAGAACGAGCTGACGGCCGGCTCGACCTGGCATGCGGCCGGCAACGTGCCGACCTTTTCGTCCTCCTGGTCGATCATGAACATGCAGCGCTATTCGGCGTCGCTTTACCGCGACCTCGGCGCGCTCGTCGATTACCCGATGAATTACCACGTCACCGGCTCGATCCGGCTCGGCCACTCGAAGGAGCGGCTGCAGGAGTTCAAGCGCGTCGTCGGCATGGGCCGCTACCAGGGCATGGATCTCGACATTCTTTCGCCCGACGAAATGCGCGCCCGCTATCCGTTCCTCGAAACCCACGAGCTGACCGGCGCGCTCTACGACCCCTATGACGGCGACATCGACCCGGCGCAGCTGACTCAGGCGCTCGCCAAGGGTGCGCGCGACATGGGCGCCAAGATCATCCGCTTCTGTCCCGTCACCGGGGCGCGGCGCGAGAACGACGAGTGGGTGATCTCGACGCCGCAGGGCGAGATCCGCTGCGAATACGTCGTCAACGCCGCCGGCTACTATGCC
The DNA here is from genome assembly GCF_037026475.1 of Ensifer sp. MJa1. Classification (NCBI taxonomy): domain Bacteria; kingdom Pseudomonadati; phylum Pseudomonadota; class Alphaproteobacteria; order Hyphomicrobiales; family Rhizobiaceae; genus Ensifer; species Ensifer sp. MJa1. Next base: position 28,716 of record NZ_JAKUMO010000011.1, read on the forward strand.
CGCGAGGTCGGCAAGATGTTCGGCCGCGACGTGCCGATGATGGTGATGAGCCATCAGTACATCCTGTTCGACGAGATCCCGGAGCTTGCCGCCTGGTCCAAAGAGGCGGGACACAAGCTGCCGCTCTTACGCGATGTCGACAGTTCCTACTATCTCCGCCAGGAGAAGAACGGCATGAACCTCGGGCCGTACGAGCGCAACTGCCGCGCCCATTGGACGACGCCTGACGATCCGATGCCGGAAGACTTTTCGTTCCAGCTCTTCCCCGATGATCTCGACCGGCTCGAATGGTATCTCAACGATGCGGTCGAGCGCGTGCCGATCCTCGGCACCGCCGGTCTGTCGCGGATCATCAACGGCCCGATCCCCTATGCGCCCGACGGCAATCCGCTGATCGGCCCGATGCCGGGCGTGCCGAATGCATTCGAGGCCTGCGTCTTCACCTTCGGCATCTGCCAGGCGGGCGGTGCCGGCAAGGTGCTCGCCGAATGGATCACCGAGGGGCAGACCGAGTGGGACATGTGGTCCTGCGACCCGCGCCGCTACACCGATTACACCGACCAGGATTACTGCATCGCCAAGGGCATGGAGATCTACGGCCACGAATATGCGATGCACTTCCCCAAGCACTACTGGCCGGCCGGGCGGGGCAAGAAGCTGTCGCCGATCCATGACCGGATCTCAGCACTCGGCGCCCAGTTCAAGCCCTACAACGGCTGGGAGCGCGCCATGTGGTACGCCAAACCCGGCGACGACACCTCCGAGGAAGCAACACAGACCTGGGGCCGCGAGGGCCCTTGGGCAGAGCGCATCAGGGAGGAGTGCCTCGCCGTGCGCGATGCTGCCGGCATTCTCGACCTGCCGGGCTTCTCGCGCTTCCGGGTGAAGGGCGAAGGTGCCACCGAATGGCTGTCCAGCCTCATCACCGGCCGCGTGCCGAAGCCCGGCCGCATCGGCCTTGCCTATTTCGCCGACGACAAGGGCCGGATCGTCACCGAAATGTCTGTCATGATGCTGGATGAAGACTTCTTCTTCCTGATCACGGCTGCAACCGCGCAGTGGCATGATCTTGAATGGCTGCGCAAGCATCTGCCTGACAATGCCGCCTTCACCATCGACGACGTGACGACGTCCTTCTCCTGCCAGATCCTCACCGGGCCCAAGTCGCGGGCGATCCTTTCTGAGGTCAGCGAGGCTGATCTTTCCAAGGGTTGGCTCACGCACCAGACCGCTCAGATCGCCGGACGCTATTGCCAGCTCGTGCGCGTCTCCTTTGCCGGCGAACTCGGCTGGGAAGTCCACACCAAGGTGGAGGACACGGCCGTCATCTTCGACGCCGTGTGGGCGGCAGGACAGAAACATGGGCTCAAACCCTTCGGCATGGAGGCACTCGACAGCCTGCGCATCGAGAAGGGCTATCGCGCCTGGAAGGGCGATCTTTCGACCGACTACACCATCCTGCAGGGCGGGCTCGAACGCTTCGTCGACTGGGCAAAGCCCGGCTTCAAGGGCAAGGCAGCACTGGAACGAGAGAAGCAGCAGGGCGTCTCCAAGCGCTTCGTGACGCTGACGGTCGCCGCCGACGGCTGCGACGCGCCCTACATGTCGACGCTCTGGTCCGGCGGCCAAGTGGTCGGCGAAACGACCTCGGGCAACTGGGGCCACCGCGTCGGCAAGTCGATCGCGCTCGGCATGCTCAGGGCTGATCTTGCCGTGCCCGGCCAGGTAATCGAGGTCGAGATCTTCGGCGACCGCTTCAAGGCGACGGTCGAGGCGGACCAGCCGCTCTGGGATCCCTCCAATGAAAGACTGCGCGCATGAGCAAGCCCATTCCCTCGAAAGCCCGCGCGGTCATTATTGGCGGCGGCGTGTCCGGCTGTTCGGTCGCCTATCATCTCGCCAAGCTCGGCTGGACCGACGTGGTGCTGCTTGAGCGTAAACAGCTCACCTCCGGCACCACCTGGCATGCCGCCGGCCTCATCGGCCAGCTGCGCGCCTCGCAGAACATGACGCGGCTGGCGAAGTATTCGGCCGACCTCTACGTCAAGCTCGAGGCTGAGACCGGCATTTCCACCGGCATGCGCCAGAACGGCTCGATCACCGTGGCGCTCACCGACGAGCGCAAGGAGGAGATCTACCGGCAGGCCTCGTTGGCACGCGCCTTCAATGTCGACGTGCGCGAGATCACGCCCGATGAGGTGAAGGCGATGTATCCGCACCTCAACACCTCGGATGTGAAGGCCGCGGTGCATCTGCCGCTCGACGGCCAGTGCGACCCGGCCAACATCGCCATGGCGCTTGCCAAGGGTGCGCGGCAGAACGCCGCGACGATCCTCGAAGGCGTCAAGGTGACGTCGGTGCTGAAGAAGGACGGCCGGGTGACGGGCGTCACCTGCGAGCAGAACGGTGAGAGCTACACGATCGAGACCGATCATGTCGTCAACTGCGCCGGCATGTGGGGCAGGGAGTTCGCAAGGCAGGCCGGCGTCACCGTGCCGCTGCATGCCTGCGAGCATTTCTACATCGTCACCGAGGCGATCCCGGAGCTCAAGCGCCTGCCGGTGCTGCGCGTGCCTGATGAGTGCACCTACTACAAGGAAGATGCCGGCAAGATGTTGATCGGGGCCTTCGAGCTCAAGGCCAAGCCCTGGGGCATGGACGGCATCCGCGAGGACTTCTGCTTCGACCAACTGCCCGACGATTTCGACCACTTCGCGCCGATCCTGGAGATGGCGGTCAACCGCATGCCGATGCTGGAAACGGCTGGCATCCACACCTTCTTCAACGGCCCGGAGAGCTTTACGCCCGACGACCGCTACTATCTCGGCGAGGCGCCCGAGGTGAAGGGCTATTGGGTGGCGGCCGGCTACAACTCGATCGGCATCGTTTCCTCCGGCGGCGCCGGCATGGCGCTCGCCCAATGGATGAACGACGGCGAGCCGCCCTTCGATCTCTGGGAGGTGGATATCCGCCGGGCACAGCCATTCCAGAAGAACCGCGCATACTTGAAGGATCGCGTCTCGGAAACGCTCGGCCTGCTTTATGCCGACCATTTCCCTTACCGCCAGATGGCGACGGCCCGCGGCGTACGCCGCTCGCCGTTGCATGAGCACCTCAAGGCCCGCGGCGCTGTCTTCGGCGAAGTCGCCGGTTGGGAGCGCGCCAACTGGTTTGCGAACGAAGGACAGGAGCGCGAATACCGCTATTCCTGGAAGCGGCAGAACTGGTTCGAGAACCAGAAGGCCGAGCATCTGGCTGTGCGCAACGGCGTCGGCCTGTTCGACATGACCTCCTTCGGCAAGATCCGGGTCGAAGGGCGCGACGCGCTCTCCTTCCTGCAGAAGCTCTGCGCCAACGAGATGAATGTCGAGCCTGGCCGTATCGTCTACACCCAGATGCTGAATGCCCGCGGCGGCATCGAGAGTGACCTGACGGTCACGCGCCTTTCGGAAACCGCCTTCCTGCTGGTCGTGCCCGGCGCCACGTTGCAGCGCGATCTTGCCTGGCTGCGCAAGCATCTGACCGATGAGTTCGTCGTGATCACCGATGTCAGCGCCGGTGAAAGCGTGCTCTGCGTCATGGGGCCGAAGGCGCGGGACCTGATGCAGAAGGTGAGCCCCAACGATTTCTCCAACGCGGCGCATCCCTTCGGCACGGCGCGCGAGATCGAGGTCGGCATGGGCCTCGCCCGTGCCCACCGCGTCACCTATGTCGGCGAGCTCGGCTGGGAGCTCTACGTTTCGACCGACCAGACGGCGCATGTGTTCGAGGCGCTGGAGGCGGCGGGCGAGGGGCTTGGCCTCAAGCTCTGCGGCATTCACACGCTCGACAGCTGCCGCATCGAAAAGGCCTTCCGCCATTTCGGCCACGACATCACCGACGAGGACCATGTGCTCGAAGCCGGGCTCGGCTTTGCGGTCAAAGCCGACAAGGGTGACTTCATCGGCCGCGAGGCGGTGCTTGCCAAGCACAATCGCGGTCTGTCGCGCCGGCTGGTGCAGTTCCGTCTCGCAGATCCTGAGCCGCTGCTCTTCCACAATGAGGCGATCGTGCGCGACGGCAAGATCGTCGGCACGATCACGTCGGGCAATTACGGCCACCACCTCGGCGGCGCCATCGGCCTCGGCTACGTGCCGTCGGAGGGTGAGAGTGCCGACGACGTGCTCGGCTCAAACTTCGAGATCGAGATCGCCGGGAGACGGGTGAAGGCCGAGGCGTCGCTGAAGCCGATGTACGACCCGCGGGCCGAGCGGGTGCGGATGTAGGGTAGCGCTCGCGTTCGCCCCGCGGCGGGCGTCCAGTCCAAAACTGGGCGAGGTGGCATCGAGACGAAGCGCTAGCCCCTTTCCGCGAGCGCTGAGAAAGGGACGAGCGGGTGCAACACGTCCTTCTCCCCGTCAGAACGGGGAGAAGGTGCCGGCAGGCGGATGAGGGGCAGCGCCCTCAGCGTGCGGGCAAAGGGCAGAGAAAGTACGCGGGCATACGGAGATCCTCTCCCTGATGAACGGTGTGGAGGGGAACGAGAGGAAGCAGCAAGTCCCTTCTCCCCGTCAAAACGGGGAGAAGGTGCCGGCAGGCGGATGAGGGGCAACGCCCTCACCGCGGGATGCGGGGTGGCGCCCCACCGCGAGGATCAGGGGCACGCGCCCCATTGGGAGATGATGATGGCTGACGATTGCGCAGTTGCGGCTTCGAGACGGTCCGGGGGGCGGGCGGCGCGTGTGGCGCTGCGCGCGGCACCCCTTGCCGAAAACATCCGGCCGGTGCGCCCTGGTCTTTCCGGCGGGCAATATAAGCCGCTGACCGAAGCCGGGGTGCGGCGCATCCACGAGGCGGCACTCGATGCGCTGGAGCAGATCGGCCTTGCCAACGCACCGAAGTCCGGCATCGAGATCATGACCGGCGCCGGCGCCATCCTCGGCGATGACGGACGCATCCGGTTTCCCCGGGCGCTGGTGGAGGACATGCTTGCGATCGCCGCGCGCGACATCACGCTTTACGCCCGTGATCCGAAACAGGATCTGGAGCTCTCCGGCACCCGCGTCTATTTCGGCACGGCCGGTGCCGCGGTGCATGTCGTCGATGTCGAGAAGCGCGAATATCGCGAATCGACCGCGAAGGACCTCTTGAACGCCGCCCAGCTCGTGCACCATCTCGACAATGTGCACTTCTTCCAGCGCGCCATGGTCTGCCGCGACGTCGCCGACAACTTCCTGATGGATATCAACACGCTCTATGCCTGCTGCGCCGGCACGACCAAACATGTCGGCACCAGCTTTTCCGATCCCTCGCATGTCGACGGCTGCTTCGATCTCATCCACATGATCGCCGGTGGCGAGGACAAGTGGCGGGCGCGGCCCTTCGTTTCCAACTCGAACTGCTTCGTCGTGCCGCCGATGAAATTTGCCGAGGAAAGCTGCATCACCATGGAAAAGTGCATCCGCGCGGGGATGCCGATCCTGCTGCTTTCGGCGGGCCAGGCGGGTGCGACAGCACCGGCGCCGCTCGCAACCGCGATCGTCCAGGCGGTTGCCGAGTGCCTCGCGGGCGTCGTCTACGTCAACGCCATGTCGCCGGGGCACCCGGCGGTGTTTGGCACCTGGCCCTTCGTTTCGGATCTGAGGACTGGGGCGATGTCCGGCGGCTCCGGCGAGCAGGCACTCCTGACCGCCGGCTGTGCGCAGATGCATCAGTTCTACCGCCTGCCGGGCGGGGCGGCCGCCGGTATTGCGGATGCGAAACTGCCGGACATGCAGGCCGGCTGGGAACAGGCGATCTCCAACGTTATGGCCGGGCTTTCGGGCCTCAACATGGTCTATGAGGCCGTCGGCATGCATGCCTCGCTGCTCGGCTTCTGCCTGGAATCGCTGGTGCTCGGCGACGATCTCCTGGGGCAAGTGCAGCGCTGCATCCGCGGCATCGACGTGACCGAGGATTCGGTCTCGCTCGACACCATGCGCTCGGTCTGCCTCGAGGGCCCCGGCCACTATCTCGGCCACCCGCAGACGCTGGGGCTGATGCAGACGGAGTACATCTATCCGGCCGTGGCCGACCGGACGAGCCCGAAGGAATGGGTCGAGATCGGCCGCCCCGACCTGGTGGTCAAGGCGATCGAGAAGAAGAACCGGATTCTTTCGGAAGCGGCACCCTCGGTGATCGCGCCGGAGATCGACCGGATGATTCGGGAGAAGTTCCAGATCTTCTGCTGAGTTTCGCTCGTCCCGGTTTTGGGGGCGAGGCAACGGGCGGCCAGGTCTGGTCGCTCGTCCCCTGAAGACTGCGAGGAAATGCGCCGGGTGGAGGTTTCAACCGAAGTCCGCGGGCGATGGTGCGCGCTGGGGATGGAGACGCAAGTGCTGGGGGTGCCCTCGTTCACATGGCGAGAGCGGCGCCCCTCATCCGGCCTGCCGGCCACCTTCTCCCCGTTCTGACTGAGAGAAGGAGACGTGTGGTGACTGCGGTGTCTCAAAGGTGAGGCGGAGGGAAGGCAGGCTGTGCACTGCAATCGATGAGGCACAGCGAGGGAAGAGTGCCCGATGTTGGCGCTGCTGACCTAACGGGTGGGATGCCCTCGCGCAAACGGCCGCTTTCCCCTCTCCCCGCGCGCGGGGAGAGGGTCAGTCCTCGGGTTTGACCCGAGGAGAGGGGCGGATCTCGCTACGAAACGAGAGCCATCCGGCCCCGATGAAATTTGAATACACGCGCGCCGGAACGCGGTCCTTCCGGTCCATAGTTGGAGTTCAGCCCATGCTCGTTTCGGAGCTCAAGACGACCACTGTCACAGGCGACCGCATCGACCAGCTGGTTGCCGCCCATCGCCCCGGCCATGGGCTTGTCCGCGCCTTCTATCTGGATCAGGCGATCTATGAGCGCGACCTGGAGCGGATCTTCCGCCGTCACTGGCATTGCGTCGCGCATGAAAGTGCGATCCCGAACGCCAATGACTTCGAGGTGTTTCGCATGGCCTCGGAGCAGGTGATCGTCACCCGAACGGCAAGCGGCGAGATCCATGCGATGCTCAATGTCTGCCGCCATCGCGGCGCCGAAGTCTGCACCAAGGACAAGGGCAATGCCCGGGCCTTCGTCTGCCCCTATCACGCCTGGACCTATGGCAATGACGGGGCGCTCAAGGCCGCGCGGCTGATGCCGAAAGATTTCAGGCGCGAGGATCACGGGCTGAAGAAGCTGCACGTGCGCGTCGTCGAAGGCCTGATCTTCATCTCGTTTGCCGACGAGCCACTCGATTTTTCCGATGTCGAACACCTGCTGCACGCGACCTGCGGCCAATATGGCTGGGGCTCGGCGAAGATCGCCCATCGCCAGACCTATCCGGTCGATGCCAACTGGAAGCTTGCGGTCGAGAACTATGTCGAGTGTTACCACTGTGGCCCGGCGCATCCGGAGTATTCGCAGACGCACGCGCTGGAACAGCCGCTGCACATGATCGAGGAGTTGAACGCCCGGATGGAGGCGCGCACCTGCGAACTCGGCATCGAGGTCGGCTCCGGCAACCACTGGCAGACGTCGGCGGCCGGCAAGGAGGCGGTGCACGCCTTCCGCTATCCGCTCTATGACGGTGCGAAGACAGGCAGCAAGGACGGGCAGGCGCTCAGCACCCTGATGGGGCGCTTTTCCGATTTCGACGGCGGCGTCACCTCCATTCACCTCGGTGGCACCACCTTCCTCGTCTGCTATCCCGATCATGGCATGATCTACCGCTTCATCCCGAAGACGGCAGAGACCTCGGAGATGGAACTGATCTGGCTGGTGGATGCCAATGCCGAAGAGGGGCGGGACTACGATCTCGACCGGCTGACCTGGCTGTGGAAGGTAACGACCGAGGAAGACAAGGCGATTATCGAGCACACGTCGCGTGGCGTGCGCTCGCACTATTTCGTGCCTGGCCCGATCGCGCCGATGGAGCACAACGAGCTGCGCTACATCAACTGGTATCTCGACGAGATCAGCCGGCCTTAGTGAAGCGTTGCAGGACGGAGCGGCGCGAGCAGGTCGCGCCGCCTGCCGATGCTAGTCCCTCCGGTCGAAATGTGTCTTGAGCGCCACATGCGTCTGCACCGTGGCCACCCCTGGGATCAGTGAAATCTGTCGGCGGATCGTGTCGAGATCGCCGTTGGAAGCGCATTCGACCAGCACCATCAGGTCGGTGGCACCGGCGAGTGACCAGCAGGTGACGACCGGTGGCATGGCGGAAAGGTGCGGCACGATGTGATCGCAATTCTTGCCGGACTGGAAGCCGATGGCGATCAGCGCCTTGACCGCCGGGTTCTTGTCCTCGACGCCCAGGCGGATCGTGTATCCGGCGACGATGCCCTTGGTTTCGAGCCGTCTCAGGCGCTCGTGCACGCCGCTGCGTGAAAGGCCGGCATGGCGGGCGAGCGCCACCAGGCTCTGGCGTGAATCCTGGCGAAGTGCTGCCAGCAGCAGCCGATCCTTGTCGTCAAGATCCGTCAAATTGCATCTCCTTTCGTACGCAGACCGGACATTTGTCCGGCTTTACACCATCTTGTCCAGTGAAACCGGACGATTGGGCGGATAGCTTGCTTCTCATCAAGAAGGAGCTTCGCCATGAAAATACCTGTCCTGCCCGATAATGCCGTGCTGCTGCCGATCGACATGCAGCAGGCTTTTGACAGTGCCCCCTGGCCGCGCCGCTGGAATGCCGACGTCGACCGCAACGGCCTGGCCCTGCTTGCCGCCTGGCGGGCAGCGGGCCGGCCGGTCATCCATGTCCGCCATGACAGCGTCATGGCCGGTTCGACGCTTGGCGCCGGCGCGCCCGGCAACGCATTCCGGCCCGGCTTCGAGCCGCATGCCGGCGAGCCGCTGGTGACCAAGAGCGTCAACGCCGCCTTCATCGGCACCGATCTCGACCTCAGGCTGCGCCGTCTCGGGGTGGATACGGTCGTCACCTTTGGCATCTCGACTGACATGTGCGTCTCCACCTCGGTGCGCGTCGGCGCCAATTTCGGTTACCGCATGATCCTCGTCGAGGATGCTTGTGATTGTTTCGACCAGCCGGATGGAGACGGCTCAACGATCGCGGCGCGGGAGATCCATCGTTCCCATGTCGCGACCTTGCGTGCCGAATTCGCCGAAGTCACGACGACGGCTGCTTTCATTGAAGCCCTCCGCCGTCCGGACGTCGCCTAGTAATCCCGCTCTCCGATGGAATCGCCGAATCGCAAAGCGTTCTAAAGCAATCCCTTAAAAACTGTGAAACGGTTTTCCGTCGGAATTGTGTCATGTTTCCGCAGCGCCGCCGTTCACCGGTTTGCGCTGCGGACCTCCAGCACCGCAGTGGTCCATTTCGGTGCAGTCAGGCTCTCACCCTCGCGATTCGGAAAGGTGAGGAAGGTCTCGAAGGCGCGGTTCTGGCCGGCGGGTACGCGGGCGAGGATCAGCGCGGTGTCGTCGCCAATCTTTTCGCAGGTGCCGTTCGGGCAGTTTTCGAGCGTCACGGAGAGCCGGAAGTATTCGAGCAGGGCGGAACCCTTGTTGGCAACCGTACCGCGCAGGCGGAAGCTGCGCTGCGGCTGGCTCTGTTCGAAGGTCAGGCCTTCGAGGCCGACATCATCCACGGTCAGGCCGGCCGGCTGTGTCTCCACCGGCTCGGGCACGGGCGGTCTTGGCCCATCGCGATCGCTGAACCAGATGATGAAGGCAACGAGAAGGCCGACCGCCACGCCAACCGAAAGAATCGGTTCCGCCCATTGGCGGAAACGGCTGAAGCGCGCTGCCAGATACACGATGACAAGGCCCAGCGGTAACGCAATCAACCAAAGCATCCAGATCCTCCTCAGCGCATCATTCCTTGAATCGGGTCCGACGCAAGAGGGAAATCATGCAGCCGTTCAAAGCTTTAGGGCAGCCATTGCCCGCAGGGGAGGACAACGGCCACAACCACCCTTATATGGGGTGACCTTTGACTGACAACACGCAGCCCGCGCGCATGGTCCGTACCTGCCGCCGGCCGAGGCGCGTCCGCAGTTGAGGGACCCTTGGCTTACTGCGCGGGCTTCAGGTCCACCCAGTAGGTTCCTTCGAAAGGAACTGCGGCGAAGCGCGCGTTGATTTCGGCAAGGCTCTTCTTCGGGTCGAGATCACCGAAAATGTCCGGCCGGATCCAGGTGGCAAAAGCTTCTGCTGCAACGATGTTGAGCGGGATGGCATTGAAGAAGTTCCAGAGCCCGTGAACACGGCCGTCCTGAACGGCGCGGGTGCCCGACAGGGCGGGCGCGTCGACGGCGCGGGCAAGCGTCTGGCGCGCCTCTTCTTCATCGACGCCCGGGCCGATCGACAGGGTGCCGTACTTGCCGCCGGGCGAGGAGGTGGCGATGTAGACGTCCGGATTGGCGGCCATGACTGCCTCGGCATTGATGGTGCCGCCCGGCCGCGGCAAAGCGCCTTCGGCGATGTTGCGGCCGCCGGCGATCGTCAGGAACTCGCCAAGGCCGCCGGTGCCATAGGCCCAGCAGCACCGGTCGGCCTGGGGGAAGGCGTCCATCAGCACGAGCGGACGCGGCTCGGGCCTGGCGGCGACCCGCGACCGGATGAGGGCCAGTTTCTCCTCGTAGAACTGCGCGAAGGCTTCCGCCTGTTCCTCGCGCTCGAAGATCCTGCCGAGCAGGCGCATCATGCGCGGTGTGCTCGTCAGCGCGTCGTCGTTGAAATCGACCACGACGACCGGCACGCCGATGCCGGTCAGGTAGTCGATGGCGCGCTTGCCAGGCTCGGTGTCGGCCTGCCAATTGGCGAGGATGGCCAGATCGGCCTTCAGCGTCAAAAGCGTTTCAAAGGAGAGGCCGGGGCCGGTTCCGTCATCGATCTGGGGCACATCGGCGATATCAGGAAACTTGCGGCGAAAGCTCTCGTAGATCTCGGGATTGTCGCCCTTCATGTCGCCGGACCAGCCGGCAAGCAGGCTGACCGGATCGGGATGGATCAGTGACAGCGCGACAAGATTGAAGCCGCTGCCAAGCAGGATCGCCTTGGGCTTGGCCGGGATCGTCACCTCGCGGCCAACCGCATCGGTGACGGTCATCGGCCAGTTGCCTTCGGCGCGGGCGGACAAGGCAAAGAGCAACGCGGTGACGAGAATGAGCGTCAGCCGCAGCGCGGCCGGGAAAGGACGGCGAGAATACAAAACCTATTGGTTCCTTTGGCTGGGAAGGGCGCAGAGGCTGCCGCAGCTCGGCACGCCGGGCAACAGGTAGCGCAGGCAGCAGATCTTGCGGCGGCAGACGCGGGCGCCGTCTTCCTCTTCATGACGAAGGCAATCGAAAAAGGGATTGGCCGTGCCGTCGGGCAGGGACTTGCTGCCGATCAGCGCATCGGCCTGCGCGTTCAGCGGTTCGATGCCGGAGGCGCGCAGCGCGTAGTCGATATAGACGAGCGCGTTGTTCCAGGCGAGCTTCGGGGCGATGCCGCCGACGGATTTGAGGTGACCGACCACTTCGCGCAAATGGCCGCGCATCAAGGGCGCCAGTGTTGCAAAGACATCGGCGTCATCGACGTCCTGCCAGGCGCCGGCGTGGGCGACGCCGAAGGTGCGGGGCAGGCCGTCTTCGGCGAGCGCCACCGTCATCTCCTCGAATCCAACAGGCAGCACCTGGTGATCGAGCACGCGGGCGACAAGATAGGGGATGGTGAGGCTCGAAAAATAGTAGAGCGACCACATGGAGGCGACGGCACGCCGGTCGCTGGCGCCTGATTTTGCCGTGTAGATGTCAAGCGCATGGTCGAAGGCGCCGGAGGCGAAGAAGTCAGGCAGGGCCATGGCATCGGAAAGACTGTCCGAGAGCACCATCTTCTCGTTGCACCAGGCATGCGTGCCGGCAAAGGCGGCCGAAAGCGCCTTGGGACCGCCGGTCTCGACGACCGCTTCGGATACGGCAGCCGTCATCGCGCCACCGGGCAGTGGATCTGTTTCAGCGGAAATGCAGCGGTGACAGCACGCCGTCCTGCAAACATGCGACACACCTTCAGAGCGATCAGAAACTCATAAGGTGATCGTGTTACTCATGATTTTCGTTGGCGCAAGTCATTTTATGACTTTTGCGATCATGTTTTGTCAGTTGTGAGCAGAGAAAGACGAACCGCAGGCCTTGACCTGCGGTTCGCGAGGGGCCCAAGAGCGACCGTTACATCAGCCCGAGTTGCTTGTAGAAGCCGAGGGCGTCGTAATAGTCATTCTGAGCGGCGATCTTGCCGTCCTTGACCGTGAACACCGAGGCGCCGGTGAACTTGAAGCTTTTGTTGGTCGCCGCCGTTCCGTCGGCCCAGGCACCTGAATTGGTGCCGGAGAATTCCCATTCGAACGATACCTTGTCGCCGGCTGCGATCGGGTCGCCCTTCATGGTCCAGACGGCATCGGGAACGGCATTCAGGAAATTGTCGATGACGCCGGTCTTGGCGGCATCCTTGCCGGTTACCGGCTTGCCGACGGACGCATCGTAATAGGTGACGTCATCGGCAAAGTAGGATGCGGCCTTGCCAGAGTCATGGGCATTCCATGCCGCGACATAGGCGGCGACCACATCGGGGGCCGTTTCCGCGGCAAAGGCCGCGGGCGAGAGCACAAGCGCGCTGAGGCCGAAGGCCCCAGCGGCAACAAGCAATTGACGACGGTACATCGCAAACTCCTCCCGTTTGTTTCGTTTGCATGCATTCTCCGCGTCCGGGGCGGTGAGCCTCAGCCGTGGTTGATCATGATGTGGCGAACGGCGGTGTAGTCCTCGAGCGCATAGACCGACATGTCCTTGCCGTAGCCTGACTGCTTGACGCCGCCATGCGGCATCTCGTTGGTCAGCATGAAGTGGGTGTTGATCCAGGTGCAGCCGTATTGCAGGCGGGAGGCGGCCTTCATCGCCCGGGAAATGTCCTTGGTCCAGACGGAGGAGGCGAGGCCATAGTCGCTGTCGTTTGCCCAGGCGATCGCATCATCCTTGCCGGTGAAGCGGGTGACAGAAACGACCGGACCGAAGACTTCGCGGCGCACGATCTCGTCTTCCTGGGTGGGGCCGGCGACCACGGTCGGCTGGAAGTAGAAGCCGTCAGCACTGCCGGCGCTGCCGCCGGTGGTGATCTCGATGTGCTTCTGGTCGGCGGCGCGCTCGACGAAGCTGGCGACGCGGTCGCGCTGGCGGCGCGAGATCAGCGGGCCGATCTCGTTTTCGGTGTCGTCGGCGAGATTGTAGCGGATGGTCGAGACGGCCGAGGTGAGGTCGGCGACCAGCTTTTCGTAGATGCCGGCTTCGGCATAGATGCGGCAGGCGGCGGTGCAGTCCTGGCCGGCATTGTAGTAGCCGAAGGTGCGGATGCCGTTGACGACCGCTTCGAGGTCGGCGTCGTCATAGACGATGACAGGGGCCTTGCCGCCGAGTTCGAGATGGGTGCGCTTCACGGTCTTGGCGGCAGCGGCCAGCACCTTCTTGCCGGTGGCGATGTCGCCGGTGATCGAGACCATCGAGATCTTCGGATGGTTGATCAGCGCGTTGCCGACCGTCTCGCCACGGCCGGATACGACGTTGACCACGCCTTCCGGCAGGATATCGGCGAGCACGCGCGCAAGCTTCAGCGCTGTCAGCGGCGTCTGTTCGGAGGGCTTGAAGACGACGGTATTGCCGCCGGCGATCGCCGGTGCCAGCTTCCAGGCCATCATCATCAGCGGGTAGTTCCAGGGTGCGATCGAGCCGACGATGCCGACCGGATCGCGGCGGATCATCGAGGTGTGGCCCGGCAGGTATTCGCCGGCCGTCGGGGCATGCAGGTTGCGCACGGCGCCGGCAAAGAAGCGCCAGCAGTCGACGATCGCCGGCAGTTCGTCGTTCTTGACCGCATTGATCGGCTTGCCGCAGTTGAGCGCTTCAAGCGCTGCAAAGCCGTCGGCATCCTTCTCGATCGCGTCGGCGATCTTCAGGAGATAGTTGGAGCGCTCGGCAGGCGTGGTCTGCGACCAGGTGGTGAAGGCCTTTTCGGCGGCATCCACGGCCGCCTCGACCTGGGCATGCGAGGCTTCCGGCAGGTCGACGATCTTGCCGCCCGTCCGCGGGTTCAGGATGTGTTCGTCGGCCTCGGTGCCGGCCTCGAAGCGCGATCCGATCAGCAGTTGGGTGTCCATGTCTGTTCTCCCTTGAAAGTCGAGTTATTTGCCGGCACCGGCGATCTGGTCGCCGTCGCGGGTGAGGTAGTAGGCGCCGAGGATCGGCAGGAAGGTGACGAGCACCACGACCATGGCGACCACGTTGGTCACCGGCCGCTGGCGCGGGCGGATCAGCTCTTCGAGCATCCAGATCGGCAGCGTCGACTGCTGGCCGGCGGTAAAGGTGGTGACGATCACCTCGTCGAAGGACAGCGCGAAGGCGAGCATGCCGCCGGCCAGAAGCGCGGTGCCGATGTTCGGCAGGATGATGTAGCGGAAGGTCTGGAAGCCGTCGGCGCCGAGGTCCATCGACGCCTCGATCAGCGAGCCGGAAATCCGCCGGAAGCGGGCGACTGCGTTGTTGTAGACGACGACAATGCAGAAGGTCGCGTGGCCGAGCACGATGGTCCAGAACGAGAAGGGGATATCGGCCATCGAGAAGGCGGAGCGAAGCGCAATGCCGGTAATGATGCCAGGAAGCGCAATCGGCAGGATGACGAGCAGCGAGATCGTCTCGCGGCCGAAGAAACGCGTCTGGCTGACGGCGGCGGCACAGAGCGTGCCGAGCACCAGGGCAACCGCGGTGGCGATCGAGGCGACCTTGACCGACAGCGTCAGCGCCGCCCAGACGTCCGGCCGGTTCCAGGCGACAGCGAGCCATTGCGTCGTCAGCCCCGGCGGCGGGAACTGGTAGCTCTTTTCCTCGGTCGTAAAGGCGTAGAGGAAAATGAGCAGGATCGGCAGGTGCAGGAAGGCGAGGCCGGCTGCGGCGGCGATCTTCAGGCCCATTGGCGTGCGGTTGAGGCGATCAGAGCGCATCGAAGGCCCCCATGCGTTTGGCGACGAAGAGATAGGCGCCCATGATGACGATCGGGACCACGGTGAAGGCGGCGGCGAGCGGAATGTTGCCGGCCGTGCCCTGCTGGGCGTAGACCGCCTGGCCGATGAAAAGGCGCGAGGAGCCGACGATCTGCGGGATGATGTAGTCGCCGAGCGTCAGCGAGAAGGTGAAGATCGAGCCGGCGACGATGCCAGGCAGGGCCAGCGGAAAGAGCACGTAGCGGAAGGTCTGGGCCGGCGTGCCGCCGAGATCCGAGGACGCCTCGATCAGATTGCCCGGCACGCGCTCGAGCGCTGCCTGGATCGGCAGGATCATGAAGGGCAGCCAGACATAGACGAAGACGATGAAGGTGCCGGTGTAGCTGACCGAGAGCGAGTTGCCGCCGACGACGGGCAGCGCCAGCCAGGCATCGAGCAGCCAGAGCAGATGCAGCTTCTCGAAGATCCAGGTGAGGATGCCTTCCTTGGCCAGAATCAGCTTCCAGGCGTAGATCTTGACGAGATAGCTCGACCAGAGCGGCAGCATGACGCCGAGATAGAACAGCACCTTCCATTTTCCCTGCGCATAGCGCGCCGCGTAATAGGCGATCGGGAAGGCGATGACGGCCGAGGCAAGCGTGACGGTCGCCGCCATCAGCACGGTGCGCAGGATGATGTCGAGATTGGCCTCGCTTAACAGCTGGCGATAGGTCGAAAGCGTGAACTCGTAATTGATCAGCCCTGAGAAATCGTCGATCGAGAAGAAGCTCTGCAGCAGAAGCGCAAAGAGCGATCCGAGATAGACGATGCCGAGCCAGAGCAGCGGCGGCGCGAGCATGATCGTCAGAAGCAGATGCGGGTGCTTCCAGAAAAAGTCTGACAGGCGGCCGGCGGGGCCGCGGCGCTCCGGCAGAGCAATGGGTTCGGCAAAGGCGGTCATGCGTCCTCCATCGGGTGCAGCTCGTGTGCGGCAAAGCTGATGGTGACGGGGGTGCCGACTGCCGGCACGGTGAGGGCGGCCGGGCTCGCGACGGCTACGCGGGCGCCATCGACATCGACGACCACACGGTTGACCGCACCGAGGAAACTATGGGCAGCGACGGTACCCGAAAGGCTGATCGCACCATCCCACGGCGTGGAGATGGAGATCGCTTCGGGGCGCAGGCTGGCAGACGGCGCCTTCAGGCCGAGACGCTGGCAGAGTTTTTGAGGCAGCACGTTCGAAGAGCCGACGAAATCGGCGACGAAGCGCGTCTTTGGTTGTTTGTAAACGTCTTCCGGGCGGCCGAGCTGCTGGATACGGCCGTCGTTGAAGACGGCGATGCGGTCGGCCATCGACAGCGCCTCGCCCTGATCGTGGGTGACGAAGACGAAGGTGATGCCGAGCGATTTCTGCAGGCTCTTCAGTTCCTCCTGCATCTGCTCGCGCAGTTTCAGGTCGAGTGCGCCGAGAGGTTCATCAAGCAGCAGCACCTTCGGCTTGTTGACGAGCGCGCGGGCAAGCGCCACGCGCTGGCGCTGGCCGCCGGAGAGCTGTCCGGGGTGGCGGGTGCCGTAGCCCGGCAGCTTGACCATGGCGAGCGCGTCCTCGGCCGCCTTGCGGCGCTCCTCGCGGCCCACACCCTTGACCATCAGCCCGTAGGCGACGTTGTCGAGGATCGAGAGATGCGGGAAGAGCGCATAGTCCTGGAAGACGGTGTTGACGCTGCGGCGATAGGGCGGCACGCCCTCGGCGGTTTCGCCGAAGATTTCGATATGGCCGCCGGTCGGCTGCTCGAAGCCGGCCATCAGGCGCAGGCAGGTGGTCTTGCCCGAGCCCGAGGGGCCGAGCATGGCGAAGAACTCGCCCTCGGCAATCTCGAGGTTCACGCCATCGACGGCGCGCACGGCGCCGAAGTGGCGGGAAACATTGTCGAAGAGAACGGCGGTGGTCATTGGAATACTCCGGAAAGTGTGGCCCCTCATCCCCGCGGTGAGGGTGGGGCCCCTCATCCGCTCTGCCGGGCACCTACTCCCCGCAGGCGGGGCGAAGGGGACGTGCGGCGGGCCTCTTGCCTCAAGGTCACGCCCTGCGGATTGGCCGGGGGCGTTCCCTCTCCCCGCGTGGGGAGAGGGTCAGGGTGAGAGCAAATGCTTGCGATATGTCGCGACGGCTTACCGGCCGCCGATCACGCCGATGTAGTCGGAGACCCAGCGGTGATAGGGCACGCATTCGCCCTGGCTTTCGCATTTGCTGACCGGCGTCTTCCAGAACTTCACCTTTTCGAAGTCCTCGTAGCCGTTGGTCTTGCAGCCGGCGTCGGTCAGAAGTTCGTTGCCCTTGCAGGCAGCGCCGACCGACGGGTTGGCGCCGAACCAGGCGGAAACGTCACCCTGGACCTTCGGCGACAGCGAGTGCTCCATCCACATATAGGCGCAGTTCGGATGCTGGCTATCGGCGTGCAGCATGGTGGTATCAGCCCACCCGGTCACGCCTTCTTCCGGAATGGTCGAGGCGATCGGCAGTTTTTCGGCTTCCATCAGGTTGACCTGGAACGGCCAGGAGCCGGAGGCGACGACACCTTCGTTCTTGAAGTCATCGATCTGGATCATCGCGTCGTGCCAGTAACGGCCGACCAGCTTGCGCTGGCCGCGAAGCAGTTCAAGGGCTGCCTTGTACTGGTCTTCGTTGAGCTCGTAGGGGTCCTTGATGCCGAGTTCCGGCTTGTGCTTCATCAGGTAGTTGGCAGCGTCCGCCACATGGATTGGGCCGTCATAGGCCTGGACGCGGCCCTTGTTGGACTTGCCGTCGGGCAGGTTCATTTCTTCGAAGACGACGTTCCAGCTCTTCGGCGCTTCGCCCTTGAAGGCTTCGGTGTTGTACATCAGAACGTTCGGGCCCCAGACGTAAGGGGTGCCGTAGTGCACGCCGTTGACCGTGTGCCACGGCGCACTCTGCATGCGCTCGTCGATGGATTTCCAGCTCGGGATGAGGTCGGTGTTAACAGGCTGGACGCGCTTGCCGGCGACCAGGCGCAACGAGGCGTCGCCAGACGCGGTGACGAGGTCGAAGCCGCCTTCGTTCATCAGCGCCACCATTTCGTCCGAGGTGGCGGCGGTCTTGACGCTAACCTTGCAGCCGGTCGACTTCTCGAATTCCGTGACCCAGTCGAAGTTCTTGTCGGTCTCGCCGCGCTCGATGTAGCCGGCCCAGGCGACGATCGACAGTTCGCCTTCGCCCTTGCCAAGTTCCTTCAGCGGCTCCTGCGCGAATGCCGGGGCGACAAGGCCGAGCGACAGGGTCAATGCCGTGCAGGATTTGAGCATCTGCTTCATCTGAATTCTCCCAGTTTTGAGCCGCGTTTTGCGGCTTCGTTCCCAGAATGAAGCGTGCCTTGGTTTCACCGTATTCGCAAATTCATTAAACAGAATGTTGCTTTCGGTTTTTCCGATATCGCGCCGCCAATTCCGTGTTAAAGCAAGCAAAGTCAAGTGGTTAACGCGGGCGGGCGCTTCTGAGCGCCTCGGCGATGCCGACAAAATCGCGCGCCGATTGCGGCAGGCCGGAGCCCTTACGCCAGACCATACCGACCTGAACGACGGGGAGCGCACCCGAAACATCGCGGCTTTCGATGCGGTCACCTTCAAGCGACCAGGGGCGGTAGACGAGATCGGGCAGAAGCGCAATGCCGGCACCGGTCGCGACCAGGCTGCGCACCGCTTCCACAGACCGCGTGCGGAAGGCGACATGCGGGCGGGCGCCGAGTGCGGTCAAAAGCTTGCCAGTGTTCTCCTCGATTTCGTCTACCGTCAGCATGATCAGCGGTTCCTTGGCGATATCGCTGACGGAGATGATGTCGGCGCTGACCAAGGGATGACCGATCGGCAGCCAGAGGCGGTAGGGCGAGGTTTCAAGGATTTCGGCCTGCAGCGCCATGCGGTCGCGCAGGTTGGAGATGACCATGACCGCGACGTCGAGTTCGCCGCCGATCAGGAGGTGCTCGAGATAGGAGCCGTTGTCCTCGATGGCGCTGACCTCGACGCCGGGGCAGGCGCGGCGGTAGCGGGCCAAGAGATCGGAAAGCACGTAGCCGGCGACGAGCGAAGTGACGCCGAGATTGAGCTTGCCGCCTGTTTCCTCGCGGCTGTCGGAAAAGCTGCGCCTGGCGTCGGAGACATTGGCGAGGATCTTGGTGGCATGGCGCAGGAACTGGTGGCCGTTGTGGGTGATCGAAAGGCCGCGCGGATGCCGGTCAAACAGTTCGACCCCGAGATCGCCTTCGAGCTCCTTGATGGCCTCGGTGATCGATGATTGCGAGATCGAGAGGTTCTGCGCCGCACGGGTGATCGAACCCTGTTCGGCAACGGCGACGAAATACTGTAGCTGTCGAAATGTGAAGGCCATGGGGTGAGTTAATAGGTGCGGGGCGAGGCTGGCAAGCGTCGAAACGCAAGCGGATCGACGCTGATTTTTTCCTCTTATGTCGGTTTTCGGACAGGGAGCGGGATTGCCGATGCTAAGCTGCGAGCGGAGCGGAGCAGCGGGAGGATTGACGTGGACCAGATGACCAAGCGGCCGATGCCAACGGAAGAGGGGATACTTGCCTTTCACCGCCGCTGCGAGGACTTCTATCCCGCCGATGCGGTCGATGCCTCGATCGAGCAGCAGCGAAAATGGTACGACGCGCTCTGCGCCGAATTCGATGTGCCGAGCCCGGTCGGGCTTAGCCGCGAGGATAGTCTTGTCGACGGCCGCATCAAGGTCCGGCGCTATTGGCCGGCGACGGTTTCGACAGACACGCGCATCTACTACATCCACGGCGGCGGATTCGTCGTCGGTTCTCTTGATAGCCACGACGCGATCTGCGCCGAGCTTGCGGATTTCGCTCAGGCTGAGCTGGTCTCGGTCGATTACCGGCTGGCGCCCGAGCACGTCTGGCCCGCGGCCTTCGACGATTGTTATGCGGTGCTTCAGGCACTTCTGTCCGATGGTCGTCCCGTTGTCGTTACCGGCGACAGCGCCGGCGGCAATCTCACGGCCGGCATCGTGCTCAAGGCCCGGGCGGAAGGGCTTTCCGGCATCGTCGGCCAGGTGCTCATTTATCCCGGTCTCGGCGGCGACCTTGTCTCGGGTTCCTATGCCGAGATGGCCGAGGCGCCGGGGCTGACAACCGCTGATGTCGGCTATTATCGAGAGATTCTGAAAGCGCCGATGGGCAATCCATTCGCCGCACCGCTGGCGGAAACGGATCTTTCCGGCCTGCCGCCGAGCTACATCACCGGCGCCTTCTTCGATCCCTTGCGCGATGACGCCCGCATTTACGCGGCGCGGTTGGCTGCGGCTGGGGTCAACATCACCTTCCGCGAGGAGCCGCAGATGATCCATGCCTGGCTCAGGGCGCGGCATATGAGCGAGGGCGCGCGCGAAGGGTTTCAGCGGCTGGCGGAAGGCGTGGCGGTTATCGTCGGAACGCGCTGAGGCCCGGCTTGGCGCAACGCGATCGCGTCGCAAACCGATGCGCAGCTGTCCTTCGAATTGCGTCAGCTCTTCGCCTTGAACACCAGCACCGGATTTGCCCTGAACGCTGCCGGGAACAGCGCTCGAAGGTTCTCGATCTTCGGCAGGTCGTTGTAGACGATGTAGGGGTGCGTCGGGTTTCGAGTCAGAAAGTCCTGATGATAGTCCTCGGCGGCGTAGAAGCCCTTGAACGGCGACACCTGCGTGACGATCGCAGCCGGAAAGGCGCGCGATTTACTGAGCTGCGCGATATAGGCGTCGGCGACCTTCTTCTGCTCGTTCGTAACCGCAAAGAGCGCCGAGCGGTACTGGGTGCCGTGGTCCGGCCCCTGGTAGTTGAGCTGGGTCGGGTTGTGGGCGACGGAGAAGAAGACCTGCAGCAGCTGCCCGTAGGTCACCTCGCGCGGATCGTAGGTCACCTCAACCGATTCCGCATGGCCGGTCTTGCCGCCGCTCACCGTTTCGTAATCGGCGGTCGCCGCAGTGCCACCGGCATAACCCGAGACGGCCTTCTTCACGCCTTTGACATGCTGGAAGACGCCCTGGACGCCCCAGAAGCAGCCGCCGGCAAAGACGGCGATCTCCGTCGACCCGGATGCCCTTTCGTCGAGCGAGGGCGGCGGGATGACAACGGCCGGTTCCTGAGCGCTGGTAGCCGACGCCGTTGCCAGCATGGCGGCGAGGGCGGCGACCGAGATGATGAGGGTTTTGCCCAGGGAATATGCCGGCTTGCCTTGTACCATGGTTTCCTCCCGCCGCCGGCGTTCCACGCCGGATTGTCGATCACCTCATGTTTTCATGGGAATGACAACGGTCAAATCGCGATCGCGTGCTTCACGCCAACGTGACGATCCGCTAGGACTTCAGACAAGTGCAGTACGAAGCGATGGGACAGGACATGGCCGGCGAAACGGATCTCGCGAAACTCCTGGCGGCGATGAACCCGGTTCTGTTTCCGCAGACCTACGTTTATTGCACCGTCTCCTACCGCGACGCGCCGCGCTACCAGATGCTGGAACCGCTCGCCACCTATCGCGAGGATGAGGGGCTGACGCTGGTGCTTGCCCGCGATGCCGCCGACGAGGCGGGACTTGACTATGGCCCGCTGCTGCGGCGTATCACGCTCAGCGTGCATTCGGCGCTCGAGGCCATCGGTCTGACGGCGGCGGTGTCGGCAGCGCTGACGCGCGAGGGCATCAGCGCCAATGTGATCGCGGCCTATTATCACGACCATGTCTTCGTGCCGGAGGCCGATGCCGAGCGGGCGCTTTCAGCCCTGCGCGCGCTGACGGTCGCCTGATTTCCCGGGGGCGGGCGGCGCCTACATGAAGCGCGTGTCTTCCGGCGGATTGAAATGGGCGTCGGCCCGGCCGTTCTCGTAGATGATGGGGGCTTCGGCCAGTTCCGCGTCGCTGACGCCATCGAGGCAGGCGACGTTGACGGCGTAGAAGTGGCCGATGAAGTCCTTGTGGTAGCCGCGCGTGAAAGGCCTGACGCCGCAACGGCTGCAGAAATAATGATCGACGTCGCCGACGATCCAGCTGGAATTGTCGGCGCGATAGCTCGTCAGCCTGTCTTGTCCCGCGGTGATTTCGAATTCCTCGCGCAGCGCAAAGGCCTTCTGCATGCGCGTCTTGGCGCAGAAGGAACAATTGCAGCGGCGGATGCCCTCGGCAAGATCGAGCTGGCACTCGAAGGTGACGGCGCCGCAGTGGCAGCTGCCGCGATAGAGCTTCTTCATCGGTTTCCTCCCTTTGGTCTGCTCGCGTCTCATCGATCGTCGGCCAATGAGCCGGCGCTCGATGAGAGGTGGTGATGTTGCCGTTTCCACTCCGGCGTCTGGCGCCAGTTGCTCATGGGCGATGACGCGGTTGCCGTCGGAAAACCGCCTCTCAGTTTTCCAGGGACGGCCTTAGCCGGCCGTTCCAGTCGGCGCCGGCTGATCGACGACGGCCGGGGCGCTGCCGTCACTATCGTCGCTCGCCTTGCGCAGAAGCAGGAAGGCGATGACGGCCGTCAGCAACGACAAGAAGACGCAGATCGTCGCCGTGAAGGTGAAGGACTGGGTGAAGACGTCGCGCGCCGCGGTCAGCAGCCGCTCGGCTTCGGCTGGTGGCAGCTCGGCGGCGATGGCAACAGCGCCGCCGAGTGTCTGGCGTGCCGCCTCGATCCTTTCTTCCGGCAGGCCGCTCATCGTCAGCTCATCCATGCGGGCGCGATAGGCTGCCGTCAGCAGGCTGCCGAGGACGGCAATGCCGAGCGCGCCGCCGAACTCGAAGCTGGTCTCCGAAATGGCGGAGGCTGCACCGGCGCGCTCCGGCGGGGCCGAGCCGACGATCAGGTCTGTGGTCAGCGTGCCGACCGGGGCAAAACCGAGGCAGAGCACCACGAGCCCGGTGGTGACGAGCAGAGGACTGCTCGTCGTGCCGACCTGGGTGCAGATGGCAAAGCCGATCGCCGTCAGCACGAAGCCCGCTGCAATCAGGTTGGAGGCGGCAAAACGGGTGGCGAGCATCGGCACCGTCATCGAGGCGACGACCATCGCCACACCCGTCGGCACCGACCAGAGCCCAGCGACGAAGGGCGAAAGGCCGAGCACCAGCTGCAGATATTGCGCCACGAACAGGAAGGCGCCGAAGCCGACGAACAGGCCGAGGATGTTGACGCCAAGTGCGGCGCTGAAGGCAGGCTTCCTGAAGAGCGACAGGTCGATCAGCGGGTCGGCGAGACGGAGCTGGCGACGGGCAAAGAGGATTGCGACGACGATGCCGGCGAGGATGAAGATAAGCGCGCTCATGTCCAGCCCGTCCTCGGCGATGCGCTTCATGCCGTAGATCACCGACAGGACGGCCGCAATCGACTGGGCGGCGCTGATGAGGTCAAGCCGGCCAGCATCGGGATCGCGGAACTCGGGCAGCAGGATCGGGCCGAGGATGAGGATCAGCACCATGACCGGCACGGCCAGCAGGAACACCGAGCCCCACCAGAACTGCGACAGCATCAGCCCGCCGACCACAGGGCCGATGGCGCCGCCGGCCGAGAAACTGGCGATCCAGACGCCGATCGCAAAGGTGCGCTGCCGGTCGTCGAGGAACATGTTGCGGATGAGCGAGAGGGTGGAGGGCGCAAGTGTTGCGGCTGCGATGCCAAGGATGGCGCGCGCAAGGATCAGCGTCTCGGCATTCCAGGCGAAGGCGGCGAAGATCGAGGCGATGCCGAAGGCGACCGAGCCGATCATGAGGAGGCGCCGGCGGCCGATGCGGTCACCGAGCGTGCCCATGGTGATCAAGGAGCCCGCGACCATGAAGCCGTAAACGTCGATGATCCACAGAAGCTGGGATGCAGACGGTTTGAGCTCTTCGGCAAGTTGCGGCACCGCAAGGTTCAGCACCGTCAGGTCCATGGAGTAAAGCATGCAGGGCAGGGCCAGCACGGCAAGCCCGATCCATTCGCGCCGGGTCGCCTTCGGGCCAGGCGCATGCGCATTCTCGACGTTAGCAATCTCAGACATGTTCGACATAATCCCCGAGCCGGTCGAGGCACTCGCCCCAGCCTTCCTGGTGCGAGTCGCGCTCTTCGACGGTCTCGAACGGTGTTTGATGGAAGGTTAGCCGCGTCCTGCCGCCGATGTCGGCGAAGGAGACGGTGACCAGCGTGTCGGTGCCGGGCTCGCCCTCTTCGTCCCAGGCAAAGGTGAAGACCAGCCGTTCCGGCTCGCGCACCTCGCGGTAGACGCCCCCCATCCAGTAGTCGCGTCCTTCCGGCGAGCGGATGCAGGCGCGCCAGGCGCCGCCGGGGCGAAAGTCCATGGAGAGCGAATGGGGGGTGAAGTCCTTTGGCCCCCACCAGCGCAACGCATGCTCGGGCGTCGACCAGACCTTGAAGACAAGGCTCACCGGCGCGTCGAAATCGCGGACGATTTCCAGGCTGATATCCTTGCGCGTCGCGTTTGCTGTCGCCGCTTGCATCAATGCCTCCTCCTCCGGGCGCCCCAATGCGCCCAGTCTTTAACCTGAAAGTTATTTAACTTGCCGGTTAATATCTGCGGCCGACGGGTTCTGTCAAGGCGCACCCGGGGCCTCGACCTGATTTTTGTCAGTCTGGCAGGATAAGGGCGAGGGGGCGGCAGCGCCTTCCGGGCGCGTTATCCGGCTGGCGCGTTCAGGCAGCGCGCCCGGAGGCGGGAAAGCACCCGGCCGAAGGCGCCGGGGTCGTCAAGGCTGCGCGCCAGGATCAGCGCGCCCTGGATGCCGCCGACGACTTCTTCGGCAAGCGCGGTCGACTCCAACTCCGGGGCGCCGGCGCGGACGAGCGTCGCGGCCAGATCGGTGCGCCAGCCGGTGAAATAGCCGTTGATCTCGCGGGCGAAACGGTCGTGGGCGCCGCTGGCGGCGATCACGCCCATCAGGCAGAGCCTGCGGCCCTGGCGGAAGTAGCTGTCGACGCCCGAAAACATCGCCTCCAGCGCCTCATCCGGGTCTTCAGAACTGCGCAGGATGTCGAAGATGTGGGTGCGGAACCAGGCGTCGATATCGGCAAGCACGGCCTCGGCCATCTCCTCCTTTCCGCGAGGGAAGAAGTGGTAGAGGCTGCCTTTGCCGAGGCCCGTCTTTTCGGTGATCAGGCTGAGGCTGGTGCCGTCATAGCCGTGTTCGCGAAAGATCTCCGCGAGCATGGCGACAACGTCCTTACGTTCAGCGACATGGCGGCTCATGCGGGCTTCCTCACGAGCGGATATTCGACTTTGGCGAAGCGATGGAAAAGTGCGCCGACCGCGACAAGCACCAGTGAGCCGGTCAGCACGGGGAAGAGCAGGAACTCAAAGCCCGGATCGGTGGCAAAGACGACGAGCGGATCAGCCCCCGCCGGCGGATGGGTGACGCGCAGCGCTGCCATCAGCGCGATGGCGGCCCCGACGGCGATTGCTGCCGCCCACCATTCGTTGGGAAACACCATCCGCAGCAGGAGGCCGACGAGGGTGGCTATGAAATGGCCGCCGACGACATTGGCCGGCTGTGAAAGCGGGCTTGCCGCGACCGAGAAGATCAGCACGCAGCTTGCCCCGAACGGCGCCATCAGCATCGGATGGCCGGCAAGATTGGTGAGCGCGCCGAGGGTGGCGATGGCGACAAGGCCGCCGGTGCCGGCCATGAGGCCGCGGGCGATATGAACGGGAGGCTGGTGACGCGAGAAGAAATGGCGCATGATTGTACCAATCAGTAAACTCTTTACCGATTGGTACAATGGCTCAATGATGAAGTCAAGAGAGCGCTGCCGGACCGGGCGTGGCCGTGGCCAACGGCTCGCCCGCTCCTGGCATGCCTCACATGAAGTCGCGGGGAACGCGCTTCCTGAAGTGCTTTTCGAAAATCCGTGTTTCGCCTTCATAGGCGGCGACTTCGGCCTCGGTGACCCACTCGCCTGCTGTGCAGCGCAAAGTCGCGGTGGAGACCGTGCGTACGGACCAGCCCTCGCGCCTGGCGATGCAGGTCCAGGTCGAGGTGCCGATCATCGACAGCGGATCGTCAGGTGCGATCGACCAGGTTTCGTCTCGGATGTCCTGGGTGGCAAGTCCGGTATCTGGATGCTCGGAAAGACCGGTGTCCTCGTAGATCCGATAGTGGGTCATGCCGTGGGTCATGTCGCGCTCGACGGTGCGGCTGGTGCTGCCGCGCTTCAGTTCCCGGTACTTCGGCAGCGGATCGGGGTTTTCCGGCTCGGGTACTGCGATCTCGCGGTGGGCGCCAAGCTGCGGCAGGGCGAGCGACAGGCTTGATGTGTCGATCGAAAGGCCCGGATCGGTCGGCTGCGGCAGGATCAGCGGCCAGTAGGACGTAGACAGCGACACGCGGATGCGGTTTCCCGCGCGGAAGCGATAGCCGCAGGCGTCGAGCACAAGGGCGACGCGCGTCTTGCGGCCGGGCTCCATTGCCTTCGGGCTGGCATTGCCATCGCGATGCGAAAGGTTGAGCACGCCGAAGGCGACGCGGGTGGCGGTACCATCAGGGTGAACGTCGACAAGACGGACGGCGAGATTGGCGTTTGGCGCCTGGCAGGTGACGTCGACCGTCAGCACCGGCTGGCCAAGATAGTCGGCGGGTGCAAGCAGTGGCGCCGTTTCGAAGACGAGCGAGCCGGCATCGTCGATGCGCTGGTCGCCGGCCATTTCGGCGTCGGGCTTCAGTGTGAAATACTCGCCGGACGCCGTGCCGGTATCGAGCGGCGACTTCAGGTAAATCTCGCCGAT
This sequence comes from Ensifer sp. MJa1, assembly GCF_037026475.1. Classification (NCBI taxonomy): domain Bacteria; kingdom Pseudomonadati; phylum Pseudomonadota; class Alphaproteobacteria; order Hyphomicrobiales; family Rhizobiaceae; genus Ensifer; species Ensifer sp. MJa1. Next base: position 55,440 of record NZ_JAKUMO010000011.1, read on the forward strand.
ACCGGTGCCGCCGGCCGAAGGTGTCAGCCGTCCGTCATGGGAAATGCCGAAAAGCTGCATTTCCGGTGAGGTCCATGCGTCCTTTGCCACCCAGCGGCCGGGATCGCTGTCGCGCCGAAGCGACGGGCGCGGGCCGTCGAGAATATAGGCGCGCACCTGCGGGCCTTCCTCCGCGCCGTTCTTCTCGTCGCGCAGCCAGCGGTTCCACCAGCGGATGGCCTCGCCGTGAAAATCGGCGCGGGGCTTGGGGAAGGCGAAGTGGGGATATTTGTGCACCCAGGGGCCGATCATCGCCTTTGCCTTGCCGCCGAGGCCCTCGACGGCCTTCAGGGGCGTGTTGCGGTAACCGTCGGCCCAGCCGGCAATGACGAGCGCGGGGACGTCGAAGCCTTCGAAATCCTCGGCGATCGATCCATGCTGCCAGAAGGCGTCGCGGCGCTGGTGCTCGAGCCACTCCTCCATGAAATAGGGCTCGTTTTCCAGCCGCTCCATCCACATCGCCTTCCAGCGATCGCCGACGATATCGGGATCCGGCGAGCGCGACTGGTAGGCCAGCATGGTCGCCGCCCAGGAGAGCTGGGCGGAGAGGTGGCAGCCGTTCTTGTAGTGGATGTCGTCGTTGTAGCGGTCGACCGTCGAGGCGATCGAGATGACGGCTTTCAGCGCCGGCGGCTTCAAGGCCGCGACCTGCAGGCAGTTGAAGCCGCCCCAGGAGATGCCCATCATGCCGACCTTGCCGTTCGACCAGGGCTGGGCAGCGATCCACTCGATGATCTCGCAGCCGTCGGAGAGTTCGCGCGGCGTGTATTCGCCGTCGATGACGCCCTCGCTTTCGCCGGAGCCTCTGATGTCGACGCGCACGCCGGCAATGCCGGCGGCCGCAAAGACCGGGTAGGTGGATTCGTCGCGCAGGCTGGTGCCGCCCTGCTTGCGGTAGGGCAGGTATTCGAGCACGGCCGGCACCGGCTCGATGTTGGCTCCGTCCGGCATCCAGATGCGGGCGGCAAGCTGAGTGCCGTCCTTCAGCCGGATCCATTCGTTCTCGATCAGGGTGAATTCTCGTTCGGACATGTCGTTTTACGCTCTATCTCTTTGCTTTTGCAACGCTATGCACGGCTGCCGGTATCAGTTGTCGAACCAGACGCGGCTGCCGACATAGCCGTTGGAGAGATCGTTGCCGATGTCGTCGACGAAGCCCTTGAGCGAGGCCGAGGCCGCGTTCACGTAGTCGTTGAAGACTGGCAGGATCAGGCCGCCTTCGTCGCGCACCGTCATTGCCATGGTGTGGTACATCTCCTTGCGCTTGGCATCGTCGAGCTCGGAGCGCGCCTGAAGCAAGAGCTTGTCGAAGTCCTCGCGCTTGAAGCGCGTGTCGTTCCACTCGGCGGTCGAGAGATACGACGTCGAATAGCGCGAATCCTGCGTCGGGCGGCCGCCCCAATAGGAGGCGCAGAAGGGCTGCACGTTCCAGACATTGGTCCAGTAGCCGTCCTCCGGCTCGCGGCGCACCTCGAGTTCGATGCCCGCCTTCTTGGCGCTTTCCTGGAAGAGCACGGCGGCGTCGGCCGCACCCGGGAAGGCGGCGTCGGACGTGCGCAAGAGGATCGGCCGGTCGTGACCGGACTTCTTGTAGTGGAAGGCGGCCTTGTCAGGATCATAGGCGCGCTGCTCGATGCCATCAGGGGCCAGGGCATAGTTGCCGTTGACCGGATAGTCGTTGCCGAGCGTGCCGAAGCCGCCGAGCACCCGATCGAGGATCGCCTGGCGGTCGACGGCGTATTTCAGCGCCAGCCTCAGGTCGTTGTTGTCGAAGGGGGCGGTGTCGCAATGCATCAGGAAGCTGTAGAAGCCCTTGCCGGCGGTCCTGAGGATCTCGACGCGCGGCGCCCGCTTCAGGAGCGGCACGGTCTTCGGGTCGATGTTGTTGATGAAATGCACCTGGCCGGAGGAGAGGGCTGCGATGCGCGCCGTCGTGTCGTTCATGACGATGATCTCGACATTGTCGACGAAGCCGCGGTCGGAGCGCCAGTCGTCGGCGTTCTTTTCGAAGGTGGCACGCAGGCCCGCTTCGTAACCCGCAAGCTTGTAGGGGCCGGTGCCGATGGGGGAGGCGGGATTGTCGACACCGCCCTTCGGCTGGATGATCAGGTGATAGTCGGTCAGAAGCAGCGGCAGGTCGGCATTACCCTCGGTCAAGGTGAGCACGAGCGCGCCGCCCTTTTCCTCGATGGTCTTGATCGAGCGCATCAGCCCGAGCGCGCCGGACTTCGAGCCTTCGTCCGCATGGCGCTTCAGGGTGGCGACGACGTCGGCGACGGTGAGCTTGCTGCCGTCGTGGAAGCTGACATCGCTGCGGATCTTGAAGGTCCACTCGGATGCGTCCGCTGAAGGCTCCCAGGATTCGGCAAGTGCGGGAAGCGGCGCGCCGGTCTTCGGGTCGGACTCGACCAGCGTGTCGCCCCAGAGATGACCGATGACGAACAGGACCGAGCCGCTATAGGTGGCCGGGTCGAGCGAATCGGTGGTGGCGCCGCCCTTGAGACCGAGCTTCAGATGGCCGCCGCGCTTCGGTTCTTGAGCCCGCGCGTCGCTTGCCGCAAGCGTGCCGCCGAGGCCGGCGGCCAAGCCAAGCGCCGCAGTACCGGCCAGGAAGCCGCGTCGGCTGATGCCTGCCGGGCCACTGTTCGCGGGGACAAGCAGGCCGTCGGGGCGCTTCGTGAATTCGGTCATTTCTAGGTTTCCCTCTGGTGCGATGTTTATCGGGAAAACCTAGCGGCTGCATAGGCACGCACAATTTCGCGACTTGACGCTTTTTTACGCGATTTTACGCTACCTCAATGGATGCGGTCCGCGGCGACCGGGAGTTGTTCCGGTTTCAGCATTTCAGCAGGCGGCGGCATCATCGGCGTGTTCGGGGAAGAAGCATTGCAGGACATCGAAATCTTTGCCGCCAACCTCAGATTCGCCTGCGCGACCAGGCGGTCGATCTCGCAGATCTGCCGCGAGATCGGCATCAACAGGCAGCAGTTCAACCGCTATATCGGCGGCGAGGCCAAGCCTTCGGCGCACAATGTCGCGCGTATCGCCCGCTTTTTCGGGCTTGCGGCGGAAGATTTCGCACTGCCGGCGAAACAATTCGAGGCGCGAATGACGCGGCCGGACCGCGACCGCTCGGATGCGGGGCTGTTGCTCGAAGGTTTTCCCGGCGATGTCGCGGGGCTCAGGCGCCATATCGGCTACTACCAAACCTACCACGTGTCGCTTTCATGGCCGGGGCTGGTCGTCTGCTCCTCGGCCAGGATCTACGAGGAGGGAGGCTCGTTTCGGGTGAAATCGATCGAGCGCATCCGCGATCCCGTCAACGAAATCCAGCAGTTCTCGAAATATGTCGGCCTCGTCACCTTCTGGCGAAACCGCATCTTCGTTACCGAACGCAGCATCGGGCGCGAGCCGATGCTGGCGCAGACGATCCTCTTGCCGTTCGAGGTGCATCAGCGCGTTTACCTGCGCGGCACCACCATGGGGGTCTCCTGGCGCAAGGAGAACCTGCCTTACGCATCCCGGATGATCTGGCGTTCGCTCGGGCCCCAGCCGGATCTGCGCCAGATGCTTTCGCGCTGTGGCGTGCTTTCCTTCGGCTCGCGGCAGATGCCGCAGACGGTGCGCAATTTTCTCGAAACGCCTGATGCCGAGCCGCTGACGGTTCCGGGCGAATATTGAGGCGGGGTCTCGGTCGTGCGATAGATTTGCGGGCGGGGGGACGGACGTAGGAGGGGATCATGAAATCTGCATCAGTAGCTATTGCCTGTCTTTGCATGGCATTCGACATAGCTGAGGTGAGGGCCGAGGAGACACGCGTGCCGATCCCGTCCTGCGCGCTTTCCGGTGCCACCAGCGTGATGATCGGCGGCCAACCGGCGCTTCGGCTTTCCGATGTCGCCAACTGCCCGCCGGAGCTTTACGAGGTGGTGCCGAGCATCATGATCGAGGGCCAGCCGGTCGTGCATTTTCGCGCCGGCAGCGGCGCCAAGGGGGATTGTTCGGCCAAGGGCGAGGCGACGGTGACGTTCGAGGGCGAGGCGGCTCAACGTGTGGGCGACGTCGACTGCCGCCAGCAGTGACGGCACCGCCAGTCGCGGCGGTTGCGACATCAGCGGATTGAGCGATTTTTGAGAACCGCGTCCCAGCGCCGAAAAGCTCCCCCGAGAGCAAGGCATTCGGCAAGTGCGTTGACGACGCTTTCGGTCAGGCTGTCCTGCAACGCGAGCAGATCGTCCTGCGGCCGGTCATAGCGTTCGCTCCACAGGGTGAGGCCCGAACTCGTGTCCGAGAGCTGGATCGTCAACCGGACCTGTCGGTCGTCAGCGCGTATCTGCCCAGTCACCGCATGGGTGGCGCCGGCGGCCCGAACGTGGTCGTCGAAGTTCTCCGGCCGGCTGCCAAGCAGTTTCATCGTCTGGAAGGCGATAACGGGCAGGTCCGCATAGCGGGCGAGGTCGACGCAGATATCAGACGACAGTCCATCGGCAAAGCGGTGCCAGCGCTGCTCCTCGTTCAGGCTTTCGATGGGGAACAGGGCCAGGACCGGTGGCCCTTGCTCCGCGGCAGTGCCCGCCGGCAGCGTTTCGTCTGGCGTTCCGAACATATGGGCGAGCTCGATCTTGCTGCGAACGCCGAGCTTGCCATAGATCGCCGCGAGGTGGCTACGCACCGTCGACGGCGCGATGCACAGCGCCTCTCCGATCTGGCGATAGGTGAGGCCAGCAGCAAAGCGTTCGGCGACCGCCCGCTCACGGGCCGACAGGACCGCAGGCGCGAAGCGACGCGTCAGGATGCGGGTCATGCCTGCCTCCGTGTCGTTTCACCGGTTCGGTTCTGCTGCGGCTCCTGCAAAATACTACAAATGCTGGAGGCAAAACACCGCACATGTGCGATGGCGGCATAGTCCTATGAGGTTAGAGTTTCGGCTGGCATCCAAAGCCCGGTAAGGCCCCAGCAAAAGATGAGGACGACCATGAGCAAGCTTCTGTCAGGCATGTCCGAATTCTACCACGCCGTATCCGATGACGTAGAGCACACGGCTGAGCCCGGTGAAGGCCGCGTCTCCCGGTGGTTTCACCCAAGACGCCTCTTTGCCATGTGGGACGATCGCCAGCACTATCGCGACCAGCTTGCCCATATGGCCACCGACGCGCCGGAACTGATCGACGACATCGGCCTGACGGAGAAACAGGTCGACAAGGAAGTCCACAAGCATTTCTGGGAGCATTGACGACGGCGCAGTTGCTCGCCGTGTCGTGACGCGGTGGGTTTGATAATCCGTTGTTGCCAGGCATCGGGGGCAGGAAAGCCGACCGCCGCAGCGGCGATCGGCTTTCCTTCATGCCCGTCCATCGAGCGCCTGCCTCAGTTGCCGGCGCTTTCCATGCGTCGGGTCTGTAGCACCCGTTCGAGCCAGCCGATCTCCATTTCCGGAACCGACTTCAGCAGCAGGTCGGTATAGTCGTCGAAGGGCGGTGACAGCACCTTCGACTTCGGCCCGAAGCGCACGAGGCGGCCGCGATGCATGACCGCGACGCTGTCGGCGATCGCCCGCACGATGGCGATGTCGTGGGTGATAAACACATAGGAAACAGCGGTTTCTTCCTGAAGCTTCAAAAGCAGATTCAGGATGCCTTCGGCCACCAAGGGATCAAGGGCTGAGGTCGGCTCGTCACAGAGGATCAGCTCGGGCTTGGCTGCGAGTGCCCGGGCGATCGCCACCCGCTGCTTCTGCCCGCCGGAAAGTTCGGCCGGATAGCGATCGAGGAAGCGGCTGCCCATCTCGATCTGGTCGAGCAGTTCCTTGATCCGCTCCGTCTTCTTCTGGCCGTGCATGCCGAAGTAGAAGGAGAGCGGTCGGCCGACGATCTCGCGCACCGTCTGGCGCGGGTTCATCGCCGTATCGGCCATCTGGTAGATCATCTGGATGCGGCGGAGCTCGTCATTGCTGCGGCCCTTCAAGGCCCGCGGCAGTTCCTTGCCCTCAAACGAGATGCGTCCCTCGGTCGGCGGAAGCAGGCCGGTGATGACGCGGGCAAGGGTTGACTTGCCCGAGCCGCTTTCGCCGACGATCGCCAGCGTCTGGCCCTTCGGCAGGTGCATCGAGACATCGTGCAGCACCTTGAAGCCGTTGGCATAGCCGGCGCTGACATGCTCGATCTTCAGCTGCGTCCCGGTCTGGTCGGCCGCCTCGTTGCGCTTGGTCTGGCGGACGCTGACAAGTGCACGGGTGTAATCCTCCCGCGGCGCCTCGATGATCTGCTGCGTAGCGCCGTATTCCACGGTCTTGCCGTGGCGCAGCACCATGATGTCGTCGGAGATCTGGGCGACGACGGCGAGATCATGGGTGATGTAGAGCGCTGCCGTATGCGTCTCCTCGATCGCGTGCTTGATCGCGGCAAGCACGTCGATCTGGGTCGTCACGTCGAGCGCGGTCGTCGGCTCGTCGAAGACGATCAGCTCGGGGTTGGGGCAGAGCGCCATGGCGGTCATGGCGCGCTGAAGCTGGCCGCCGGAGACCTGATGCGGGTAGCGCTCGCCGAAGGTTTCCGGATTGGGCAGGCCCAGCACCCGGAAGAGATAGAGCGCCCGCTTCTTTGCCTCGTCACGGCTCATGATGCCGTGGCGAAGCGACGCCTCGATCACCTGGTCACCGAGCCGGTGCGCCGGGTTGAAGGCGGCGGCCGCCGATTGCGCGACGTAGCAGACGCGGGCGCCGCGGATCGAGCGGATGCCGTTCCGGTCGAGCGTCAGGATATCCTTGCCGTCGAGCAGGACCTGACCGCCGGTGATGCGCACGCCGCCGCGGCCGTAAGCGAGCGCCGAAAGCCCGATCGTCGACTTGCCGGCGCCGGACTCGCCGATGAGGCCGAGCACCTTGCCCTTCTGAACGTCGAAGGACACGCCCTCGACGAGGGTGACGACCTTGGGCGGTTCGCCCGGCGGGTAGCTGGTCGCTTCGATCTTGAGGTTCTTGACGGAGAGCATCTCAGGCATCGCCGCGTCCTCCCTTGAGGCTGGAGGTTCTCTTCATCAGCCAGTCGACCACGAGGTTGACGCAGATCGCGAGCGTCGCGATCGCGGCCCCCGGGATCAGCGCTGCCGAGATGCCGAAGATGATGCCGTCCTTGTTGTCCTTGACCATGCCGCCCCAGTCGGCTGACGGCGGCTGGATGCCGAGGCCGAGGAAGGAGAGGGTGGAGAGGAACAGGATCGAGAAGGCGAAGCGCAGGCCGAATTCGGCCAAGAGCGGCGACAGCGTGTTCGGCAGGATCTCGCGGAAGATGATCCAGAGCGATCCTTCGCCGCGCAGCCGAGCCGCTTCGACGAACTCCATGACCGCGACATCGAGCGCCACGGCGCGGCCGATGCGGAAGACGCGGGTACTGTCGAGCACCGCCATCACCAGGATCAGGATCCACAGATGCTGCGGCAGAACGGCAAGCACGACGAGGGCGAAAATCAGCGTCGGGATCGCCATCATCAGGTCGTTGAAGCGGGAGAAAAGCTGATCGGTGAAGCCGCCGACGACGGCGGCCGTGAAGCTCAAGAGCATGCCCAGCGAAAAGGAGAGCACGGTTGCCGCCAGCGCCACGAAGATGGTGGTGCGGGCGCCATAGACCAGACGCGACAGCAGGTCGCGGCCGAGATTGTCGGTGCCGAGCAGGAAGTCGCCACCGGCCGGAAGCCAGATGTCGCCGACGACGTCGCGTTCCCCGAAGGGAGCGATGACGGGGGCGAAGACGGCGCAGAAGATCGCAATCGCAATGCCGGCGATGCCGATCCAGGCGCTCAAGGGGATGGATCTCAGGTTCATCGCGGATGCCTCAGTCTCGGGTTGGCGATGATCGCGAGAATGTCGGCCGCCATGTTGAGGAAGATGTAGAAGGCGGCAAAGATCAGGCCGCAGGCCTGAACGACCGGCATGTCGCGCACGGTCACCGCATCCACCATGTATTGGCCCATGCCGGGATAGACGAACACCACTTCGACGACGACGACGCCGACGACGAGATAGGCAAGGTTCAGCGCGATGACGTTGATAACCGGTGCCACCGCGTTGGGAGCCGCATGGCGCGCGATGATGCGGAACATGCTGAGGCCCTTCAGCTCCGCCGTCTCGACATAGGCCGACGACATGACGTTGAGGATCGCCGCCCTTGTCATGCGCATCATGTGGGCGAGCACGACGAGAACCAGCGTTGCGACCGGAAGGGCGATCGCCGAGAGCCGTTCGGTGAAACTCATGCTGTCATAGACGGTCGCGGGGAAGGTCGCGATGCCGTATTTGACCGCGAAGAACATGATCAGCAGGTAGCCGACGAAGAATTCCGGCAGAGAAATCGCCGCGAGCGAGACGACGTTGATGATTTTGTCGGGCAGCCGGTTGCGGAACTGCACCGCCAGCATGCCGAGGCCGACGGCGAGCGGCACGGAGACCAGCGCCGCGAAGAAGGCGAGGAACAGCGAGTTGCCGAGGCGCTTGCTGATCTGTTCGCCGACCGAATTCTTGCTGGCCCAGGAGGTGCCGAAATCGCCTTGAACGGCGCCGCCGAGCCAGGAGAGGTAACGTTCGGTCCAGGGCTTGTCGAGGCCGAGATCCTTGCGGATGTTTTCAACTGCCTGCGGCGTTGCCGACTGGCCGAGATAGGTGGTGGCGAAGTCGCCCGGCAGCGCCTCGATGCCGCCAAAGATCATCAGCGACACGGCAAAGAGAAGCCCGACGCTTAAGCCGAGGCGCTGCAGGATCAGCGCCGCGAGAGGGCGGCGGAAGGTGAAGCGCCGCCAGAAGGTGCCGCCGATCTGGCCATCGGAAGCAGGGTTGGGTTTTGCTGGTACTCCGGAAAGTTCGGCAGACCGCGGGTGTGTTGCACCCGCGGTTCCATCCGTCGGAACCGGACCAGTGAGCGGTCCGCTTTCCATCATCATGCGTCCAGCCAGACCCGGGTCGCGACGTAGCCGTTCGACATGTCGTTGCCGATATCGTGCACGTAGCCCTTCACCTGCTTGGTGGAGGCGTTCACGAAGTCGTTGAACATCGGCAGGATCAGGCCGCCTTCGTCGCGCACCATCATCGCCATGGTGCGGTACATGTCCTTGCGCTTGGCTTCGTCGAGCTCGGCGCGGGCCTCGAGCAGGATCTTGTCGAAGTCCGGGCGCAGGAAGCGGGTGTCGTTCCAGTCGGCGCCGGAGTGGTAGGCCGTCGAGTACATCTGGTCCTGGGTCGGGCGGCCGCCCCAGTAGGAGGTGGAGAAGGGCTGGACGTTCCACACATTGGTCCAGTAACCGTCGCCGGGCTCGCGCTTGACCTCGATCTCGATGCCCGCCTTCTTGGCACTCTCCTGGTAGAGAACGGCCGCATCGACGGCACCGGGGAAGGCGACGTCGGAGGTGCGCAGAAGCACCGGACCGCTGTGGCCGGACTTCTTGTAGTGGAAGGCCGCCTTGTCCGGGTCATAGGCACGCTGCTCGATACCCTCGGGGAAGAGAGCATAGGTGTCGTTGATCGGAAAGTCGTTGCCGACCTTGCCGAAGCCGCCGAGGATGCGCTGGACCATGGTCTCGCGGTCCATCGCATATTTCAGCGCCATGCGCAGGTCGTTGTTGTCGAAGGGCGCTGTGTTGCAATGCATGATGAACACGTAGTGGCCACGGCCGGACGTGTTCAGGATCTCGACCGTTGGGGCCTTCTTCAGAAGGTTGACGGTCTTCGGATCGACGCGGTTGATGTAGTGCACCTGGCCCGAGGACAGCGCTGCGATGCGGGCGGTCGCATCGTTCATGGCGATCAGTTCGACCGAATCGACATAACCGCGGTCGGTGCGCCAGTCGTCGGCATTGCGCTCGAAGGTGGCGCGAACGCCGGCCTCGAAGCTCGTCACCTTGAAGGGGCCGGTGCCGATCATGGCGTCGGGCGCGTCGATGCCGCCGCCCGGCTGGATGATGAGGTGATAGTCGGTCAGAAGCAGCGGCAGGTCGGCATTGCCTTCCGTCAGCGTGAGCACCAGCTTGTCGCCGTCGGCCTTGATTTCCTTGATCGACTTCATCACGCCGAGCGCGCCGGATTCCGACTTCTCGTCGGTGTGGCGCTGCAGCGTCTTGATGACGTCATCGAGGGTCAGCTCCTTGCCGTCATGGAACTTCACGCCCTTGCGGATGGTGAAGGTCCAGGTCGAGGCGTCCGCCGACGGCTCCCAGGATTCGGCCAATGCCGGCACCGGCGCGCCTGTGGTCGGGTGGCTTTCGACCAGCATGTCGCCCCAGTTGCGGCCGACGACGAACATGAATTGCGAGAGGGCTTTCGCCGGGTCCTTGGAGTCGGTCGCGGCCGCACCTTCAAGGCCGAGTTTCAGATGGCCGCCGCGCTTCGGCTCCTGGGCCTGAGCGCTGGTGGCAAACAGCGTGCCTGCCGTCGAGGCGAGAATACCGGCTGCAGCCGCGCGGCCTAAGAACTCGCGGCGGTTCATCTTGCCGAGCATGACCTGTCGTGTGAGGTAATCCTTGTAATCGCTCATTCCCCTGTTCCCTTCTGTGTCGGCATTCGCCGTTCGTTGTGGTTGTTAGAGATTGCTGCGTGCAGCCATTGTATCGATGGCTTCGGACTGGGCCGGACGGCCTCTTTCTGTTCTTCCGGGTGTCGTGTCTCCTTCCTTGGAACCGGGGCGTCCTTCGTTCAGATCGATAAGCGTAATCGCTGGAACTCTTCTTGTAACGCCCTAAATTACAATTTATTTCCATAAGCTAGGCTTATGTATGCGTGTTTTATGGCGCGCAGCGTTGCCCGCGCGTCTCGTCACGTCCCGATGCCGGTCGTCCGGCTCTGTTGCCTGCGCCGCCAAGGGTTGGCGGGTGTTCATCAAGGCGGGGTGCGGGCGGAAAACCGCGCGCTCTTGTCCCGCTCTAGCGACCCTTCCACACGGGATCGCGTTTCTCGGCGAAGGCGCGCGCGCCCTCCAGCTGGTCTTCGCTCGAATAGAGGATGTCGACGGTCTTGAACTGCCGCTGGGTGATCTTGTTCATGGTCGTCTGGAAGGCCTCGCCCTCGGCGGCGCGCACCACTTCCTTGATCGCGGCATAGACCAGCGGCGGGCCGCTTTCGAGCAGGCGGGCGAGCTCCCAGGCGCGCTCCATCAGCTTGTTTGCCGGCAGGATCTCGTTGACGAAGCCCCAGCGGTGCGCCTCCTGTACGTCGAGCCAGCGACCGGTCAAGAGCATGTCCATGGCGATGTGATAGGGGATGCGCTTCGGCAGCTTGATCGAGGCGGCGTCGGCGACGGTGCCGGAGCGGATTTCGGGCAGGGCGAAGGTGGCGTGTTCGGCCGCCAGAATGAGGTCCGTCGAAAGCGCGATTTCGAGGCCGCCGCCGCAGCAGATGCCGTTGACCGCGGCGATGATCGGCTTGTTGAGGTCGCGCAATTCCTGCATGCCGCCAAAACCGCCGACGCCATAGTCGCCGTCGACCGCGTCACCGTCGGCAGCGGCCTTCAGGTCCCATCCCGGACAGAAGAATTTTTCGCCGGCGCCGGTGATGATCGCGACACGCAAGCTGTCGTCGTCGCGGAAGTCGCGGAAGATCTCGCCCATCACCCGGCTGGTCTTCAGGTCGATGGCATTGGCCTTCGGCCGGTCGATCGTGACTTCGAGAATGCCGCCTTCGCGGCGGGTGAGGATCGGTCCGGTCATCAGTTCCTCCGGCGGATGAGGGCGTCTGCGGCAACGGCTCCTTGGCCCTGCGGCAACACCATCAAGGGATTGATATCGAGTTCTTCGATTTTCGAAGCGTTTGCAACGACATAGGATGCCGCTGCGGCGACAGCCTCGGTCAATGCGCCGAAATCAGCAGGCGAACCGCCGCGATAGCCATCGAGCAGCTTGCGGATCTTCAGTCCGCCGATCGCCTCACGGATCGCTTCCGGTGTCGTCGGCAGCGTCAGGATGGCGGAATCATCGATCAGTTCCACCAGGATGCCGCCGGCGCCAATGGTCAGAACCGGGCCGGCGACGGGATCACGCATCGCGCCGATGATCAGTTCGGCGACCGGTTTGGCCACCATCTTTTCGACGAGATAGCCCGAGGCGACACCGGCCATGGCTTTCGCCGCCGCCAGGACGTCTTCGCTGCTCGCAAGGTTGAGTTTGACTGCCCCGGCCTCGGTCTTGTGGGCAACGCCGAGACCCTTGAGCACGACCGGGAAACCGAGCGCCTCTGCCGCAGCGGCGGCCTCTTCGGCGGTTGTGGCGGTCTTGCCTTTCGGCACGGTCAGGCCTGCGGCGGCAAGCTCCACCTTGGCCTCATGTTCGCTGAGCGTGATGGGTTCGCCGGCGGCGCTGCTGCCGCCGTCGAGCAAGCGAGGCGAGGCGGCCTTGGCCCAGGCTGCGCCGATATCGGCGGCCGTCTCGATCGCTGCCAGGGCCTCCTCGATGCCGAAGAAGGGCACGACACCGGCCTTCATCAGGAAGAGGGCGGTTGCCTCCGGCATGTTTTCGCCAAGGCTTGCGACGATGCCGGCGCGGGCGTCGGTCGCCCGTGCCGCATCGATCACCGCATGGCAGGTGGTTTCCCAGTCGGCCGGGTCGCAGCGGTCGAGGCGGGGGAAATCGAGCACGAGCAGATTGATCGCGTAGCCGCCCTTCATCATGGCGGTAAATGCGGTGGTCTGCTTCTCGCGGTTGCCCCAGACGAAGGTGTGGTAGTCGAGCGGGTTGGCGATCGTCACCATCTCGCCAAGCGCGTCCTTCAGCGGCTTCTTCTGTTCGTCGCGTAAGGGTCGGTAGTTCACCCGATAGCGCTCGCCGGCATCCGCCATCAGCGAGGCCTCGCCGCCGGAGCAGCTCATCGAGGAGATGTCGCGGCTAGCGAGCGGGCCTGCCACATGCAGGAGCTTCAGCGTTTCGAGAAGCGCCGGCAGCGTATCGACCCGGCCGATTCCGAGGCGGGCAAGCAGCGCCGAGGAGACACGGTCGTTGCCGGCAAGCGACGCGGTGTGTGACACGGTCGCCAGCTGCGCGGCCTCCGACTTGCCGACTTTCAGCGTGACGACCGGCTTGCCGAGTTCGCGTGCCCGCGTCGCCAGCCGCTCGAGGGCGGCTGCGCTGTCGAAGCCTTCGATATGCAGGCCGACGGCGGAGACGCGCGGGTCTTCGAGCACGGCGCAGGCGATGTCGGACAGACCCGTCTGGGCCTGGTTGCCGGCGGTCATGATGTAGGCGAGCGGCAGGCCGCGCGTCTGCATCGAGATGTTGCAGGCGATGTTGGAGGATTGGGTGAGGATGGCAACGCCCTTTTCCACGCGCAGCATGCCGTGCTGGTCCGGCCAGAGCAGGGCGCCATCGAGCATGTTGATGAAGCCATAGCAATTGGGCCCGACGATCGGCATGTCGCCGGCAGCCGCGACCAGCGACTCCTGCATGTCGTTGCCGTCGTCAAGCTCGCTTGCCGCCTCGCGGAAACCCGAGGCGTAGCAGACCGCACCGCCCGCACCACGCGAGGCGAGATCACGGATGATGTCGATCGTCAGCTGCCGGTTGACGCCAACGAAGGAGGCATCCGGCGCTGCGGGCAGTTCGGTGACGGAGCGGTAGCACTTGCGACCGAAGATCTCGGCCTCGCGCGGGTGCACCGGCCAGATCTCGCCGGTAAAACCCATCTTGTCGCATTGTTCGATGACGCGCCGGGCTTCCTTGCCGCCGAAGACGGCGATGGAGCGCGGGCGGATCAGGCGGTCGAGGGAGCGGGTCATCGGCCGATCACGCTCCCAGCGGCCGAAGCAGGTCGCGGCTGATGATGTGGCGCTGGATTTCCGACGTGCCGTCCCAGATGCGCTCGACGCGGGCGTCGCGCCAGAAGCGGGCGAGCGGCAGGTCGTCCATCAGGCCCATGCCGCCGAAGATCTGGATCGCCTCGTCGGTGACGCGGGCAAGCATCTCGGTGGCAAAGACCTTGGCCGAGGCGATCTCGCGGTTGGACGGCAGGCCATTGTCGAGCCGCCATGCAGCCGACAGCGTCAGCAGGTCGGCCGCGTCGATCTCGGTGATCATGTCGGCGAGCTTGAAGGAGACGCCCTGGTTGGCGCCGATCGGCTTGCCGAACTGCTTGCGATCGGCTGCATAGTTCAACGCATAGTCGAAGGCGCGGCGGGCGCGGCCGACCGAGGTCGCCGCCACCGTCAGGCGCGTGGCAAACAGCCAGTCATTGGCGACGTCGAAACCCTTGTGCACTTCGCCGAGGATCTGGGACGAGGGCAGGCGGCAGTCGTCGAAGGTCAGGATGCAGTTGTTGTAGCCGCGATGGGAAACGGAGTTGTAGCCCTTGCGGATCTCGAAGCCCGGCGTGCCGCGGTCGACGAGGAAGCAGGTGATCTTCTTCTTCGGCCCGCGCGGCGTGTCCTCTTCGCCCGTTGCTATGAAGACGATGACGAAATCGGCGATGTCGGCATGGCTGATGAAATGCTTGGTGCCGTTGACGATCCAGTCGTCGCCATCCTTGCGGGCAAAGCACTTCATGCCGCGGACGTCCGAGCCGGCGTCCGGCTCGGTCATGGCGAGCGCGTCGAACTTGTCGCCCTTGACCGCCGGCAGCAGGTATTTTTCGCGCTGCTCGTCATTGCAGGCCATCAGGATGCCCGAGGGGCGGCCGAAGAAGACGGTAAGGCCCATGGAGCCGCGGCCAAGCTCGCGCTCGACCAGCGTGAAGGAGGTGTGATCGAGGCCGGCGCCGCCGACTTCCTCGGGGAAGTTGCAGCCGAAGAAACCGATTTCCTTGCACTTGCGGGCGATGTCCTGGCCAAGCTCGCGCGGCACGATGCCGGTGCGCTCGACCTCGTCCTCATGCGGATAGATTTCTGTTTCAACGAAGCTCCTGACCGTATCGACGATCATCTGCTGTTCTTCGGTCAGTGCGAAATTCATCTTGTTCTCCCTCGCAATTATCTGCCTGCCTGCGACCGATCTCCCCACCGGTCGCGGCATGCGGGTCGTCTGCCCCTCTCCTCGGGTTTAACCCGAGGACTAACCCTCTCCCCGCAGGCGGGGACGCGTTTGCCGCTCGGCTACAGAGAAACGAGCGGTTGCGGCATGTCCCTTCTCCCCGTTCACGGGGAGAAGGTCGCGGCAGCGGGATGAGGGGCAGCCGTTGCCCGGAACATTCCCGCGAGAAATCCCTCCCGAACGAAAGGAACAGTCCTCAACGCTTCTGGCCGACGTGGCGGCCCACACCTTCCGGCGCCGGCAGTTGCGCATGCGCTTCGGCGATGGCGGCAAGCTTGCTCAGCACGTGCTCGGGTGCGGGCACTGCCTTGCCGGCCTTGCTGTCGACATGCAGCGCCATCTGCTCGGCGGTCGCGACGGCCTCGTTGGTCGAAGCGTTGTAGATCGCCGAGAAAATGTGCAGGCGCTTCTCGTCGGACGACAGCACCTGGCAGGTCGAATAGAGCGCATCGCCGAGCTTGGCCTCGCCGAGGTTCCGGATGTGGGTCTCGACGGTGTAGTAGCTGTGGCCATCGCGCACATAGTCGAGATCGACGCCGATCAGGCGCAGCAGGCCGTCGGTGGTGTCGCCGAACACCTGCAGATAACGGTGCTCGGTCATGTGGCCGTTGTAGTCGACCCAGGCGGCACTGACCTTGGTGTCGACGATGCGCAGCGGCTTGACGTCGCCGAGGTCTGCCTCCGGCTTCTTCGCGTTGGCCCAGAGCTTGGCCTCGAAATCGGCGAGCAGCTTGCCGGCCCCCCAGCCTTCGCCGCCATTGCCGGATTTCAGCGCATGCATGATGCCGACGAGGTTTTCATCGCGGATGCGTTCCAGCTCGCGGATCGAGCGGCCGGCGGCCTGCGCGTCCGACTGGGCGCCGATCTTTTCGACCAGCGCGTCGTCGAGGTCGACGACATCGGTGAACTTGGTCCAGGGCCATTTCAGGCACGGGCCGAACTGGGCAAGGAAGTGGCGCATGCCCGCTTCGCCGCCGGCGATGCGATAGGTCTCGAACAGACCCATCTGCGCCCAGCGCATGCCGAAGGAATAGCGCATGACATTGTCGAGCGTTTCTGTGTCGCAGATGTCGTCCTGGATCAGCCAGAGCGCCTCGCGCCAGAGCGCCTCGAGCAGGCGGTCGCCGACGAAGGCCTCGATCTCCTTGGCGATGACGACGCCCTTCATGCCGATCTGCTCGACGCCCAGCATGGCGCGCTCGATCGTCGCTTTGCTCGTCTTCTTGCCGCCGACGAGTTCGACCAGCGGCAGGAGGTAGACGGGGTTATAGGGGTGCGCCACGAACATGCGCTCGGGGTGGTGCATCTCGGACTGGAGATCGGAAGGCAGGAGACCCGAGGTGGACGAGCCGATCAGCGCATCCGGCCTCGCGGCGGCGTCGATCTTGGTGATGACGCCGCGCTTCAGCTCCAGCCGTTCCGGCACGCTTTCCTGAATCCAGTCAGCCCCTTCGACCGCTTCCTCGATGCTCTTGCAGAAGGTGAGCTTGCCCTTCGGCGGCAGCGGCGCCATGGTGAGCATCGCATAGGCGCGCTCGGCATTGGCCATGACTTCGCCGATGATGCGTTCAGCTTCCGGATGCGGGTCGAAGATTCTTACGTCGATGCCGGCGAGCGCGAAGCGCGCCACCCAGGCGCCGCCGATGACGCCACCGCCGACACAGGCTGCTTTCTTGATTTCGGTCATTCCTCACCTCGACTTCTAAAATACAAACTGTCCCCCTCCTCGGGTTTAACCCGAGGACTAACCCTCTCCCCGCAGGCGGGGAGAGGGGACTGAGCGCCTTCGGCTTGCTGCCTTCTCCCCGTCTTGCGGGGAGAAAGTGCCGGCAGGCGGATGAGGGGCGATTCCCCTCACCGAGAGGATAAGGGGCGCTCCCCTCGATCAGTTCAGCGCTTCGTCAGCTTCAGTTTCTCGCGGACCTCCTTCGGCCCGATGATCTTGGCGCCCATGCCCTCGATGACGCCGACGGCCTTTTCGACGAGCTGGCCATTGGTGGCGAGCTGGCCCTTGCCGATATAGAGGTTGTCTTCAAGACCGACGCGGACATTGCCGCCGGCAAGGATGGCTGCGGCCGGATAGGCAAGCGCGTTGCGGCCGATCGAGAAGGCCGAGAAGGTCCAGTTGGCAGGCACGTTGTTGACCATCGCCATGAAGGTGTTGAGGTCGTCGGGCGCGCCCCACGGAATGCCCATGCAGAGCTGGATCAGCACCGGATCCTCGATCAGGCCTTCCTCGACCAGCTGCTTGGCAAACCAGAGGTGGCCGGTGTCGAAGGCTTCGATTTCCGGGCGCACGCCAAGGGCGGTCATCTGACGCGCCATTTCGCGCAGCATCGACGGCGTGTTGGTCATGACATAGTCGCCGAGCGAGAAGTTCATTGTGCCGCAGTCGAGCGTGCAGATCTCCGGCAGACATTCGGCCACGTGGGCGACGCGCTCGGTGGCGCCGGCCATGTCGGTGCCTTTCTCGTTGACGGGCAGGGGCTTTTCGACATTGCCGAACACCAGGTCGCCGCCCATGCCGGCCGTCAGGTTCAGGACGATATCGATATCGGCGGAACGGATGCGATCGGTCACTTCCCGGTAGAGATCGAGCCTGCGGGACGGCGCGCCGGTCTCCGGATCGCGAACGTGGCAGTGGATCACGGCCGCACCGGCCTTGGCCGCCTCGACCGCCGCTTCGGCGATCTGTTTCGGCGTGATCGGAACGTGGCCGGACTTTGAAACGGTGTCCCCCGAGCCGGTGACGGCACAGGTGATGAATACCTCGCGGTTCATGCTGAGCGGCATTGCTGTCTCCCTTTTATTGAGCTCATTACGAGCCAAGAAGGTCGCTGCTGCTTTGCATTATCGGCTGCATCCTATACATTATCGGCGAAGGCGTGGAGAAGTTTGGCCATGGATCAGAACGTTTCGCAGGTGCAGCACGTCGATATCCTGGTGCTGCCGGAGACCAATCTGATCCTCGTTGCCTCGGTCATCGAGCCGATGCGTGCCGCCAATCGCATCGCCGGGCGGCCGCTTTACGACTGGACGATCTTTAGCCCCGATGGCGAGCCGATCGAGACGAAGAGCGGCATTCCCATTCCCGTCTCCGGCGCCTTCCGGCCGCAGCGCGAGACATCGCCGCTCTTCATCCTCTCCAGCTACAACTGGGAGCGCAGCGCCACCTCGCAACTGAAGATGCTCTTGTCGCAGACGGCCCGGCACCGCGAACTGATGGCGGGGATCGAATCGGGATCATGGCTGCTGGCCGAGACCAGCCTGCTCGACAATTTCAAGGCCACCACCCACTGGGAGGATTTCGAGGATTTCACCACGGCTTATCCGCAGGTGACGATGGTGCGCGAACGCTTCGTCATCGACGGCAAGCGCATCACCACAGGCGGTTCGCTGCCGACGCTGGACCTGATGCTGGAGCTGATCCGCCGCGCCCACGGCTATTCGCTGGCGCTCGAAGTGTCGCGGCTCTTCATCTACGAGCAGGAGCGCACCCGCGGCGACCTCCTGCAGATGCCGGCGATCGGCAACATGCGCATCCTCGATCCGCGCGTCGGCGCCGCCGTGAAACTGATGGAGGACACGGTGGAGGCGCCGCTGACGCTCTCGCGGCTCGCCCGCCGCATCGGTGTGAGCACGCGCCATCTGCAGGACCTCTTTCGCGACACGATGGGAGTCGCCCCGCACGAGCACTATCTGGCGCTACGCCTCAACGCGGCGCGGCGCAAGGTGATCGAGACACGTCTGGAGTTTGCCGATATCGCGGCGATCTCGGGCTTCAATTCGTCGTCCTCTTTTTCGCGCAGCTACCGGGCGCATTATCGCGAAAGCCCGAGCGAAACGCGCCGGCGGCTGAAGCTGAAGAGTTGAGGTCGACGAACTTCACGTTTTGAATCAGGTGGCGATTTCCAGAGTTGTTTCAGGTGTTTGGCGGCGGACGATCAGGAAGTGATTCCGATGCTGGCACGCCGGTCACCGAACTTGTCTTGCTCCGCGACACCCTCTCTCCTGCGTCATTCCTGGGCTCGTCACAGGAATCTCTAGCAGTTCCGTTGGAACTGCGGGATCAGCCCAAGTGCTTGGGCTGAAAAGGGTCTTTCCGACGCGCGGACGCGCGTCGACTGGATTCCTGTGACGAGCACAGGAATGAGGGAAGGGAGGGTCCTGGTCGCGAGGATTTGCTCCCCGCACTGTATTGCCGCCCAGCATCACGCCTGCGCGCTCGCCCGCATCATCGAGATCATCAGGTCGCCGATTTCGCCCGAAAGCGCGCCGCGCGGCCAGACGAGGGTCAGGGATTGCCGGTAGCCCGGCCCGAGCCGGATCATCGCTGGCGGGCTGTGCATGCGGGCGAGCGAGGTTTCCGGCAGCACCGAGAGGTAGCCGTGCTGGGCGACGAGGTTGATGATGACGGGGATCGAGTCGACCTCGACGAGCGTGATGCGGCGGCGTGCGGCCTCATCAAGCGTGTCGTCGAGGAACCGCGCGGCCTCGCGGCGAAGACCGCTTCGCACGCTCGGCACCGCGATCGGGCAGGTCGCGAGCAGCCGCGGCAGATCGGCAGGGGATGCCGACAGAACGGAGGCGGGACCGGCGAGCGCAAGCGGCGTTTGCGAAACCAGCCGCCCGTCGCAATCGGCGGGGATTTCGGCGACATCGAGCAGGGCGGCATCGAAGCGCCGGCTCCTGAGGCCGGCCAGCAGCTCGTCCGCCGTCGTGCTGGAAATGAACAGGGGCTGGCGCGGGCGGGCGCGGTGCCAGTTCGCCGTCAAAGCCGCCAGCATGCGGGCGATTTCGCTTTCAGGGCCAAGCGGCATGACGGCGCCGAGCCGCCAGGTGGCGACATCGCGGCGAAAGCGGTCGGCCGAGGCGTGGGTCAGTCGTGCCCAGGTGTCGAGCAGCGCCTCGGCCAGCGGAATGATGCGCTCCCCGGTCGCCGTGCAAAGAATGCCGCCATGGGAGCGCTCGAACAAACGGCTGCCGAGATGACGTTCGAGGTCCGCCATTTGCCGCGTCAGCTGCGGCTGGCCGAGCCCGAGTGCCTTTGCTGTGGCGCGGATACTGCCGGAGCGGGTGACGCGCACGAAGCGATCAAGGGCGACCAGGCCGACCGGCGGCGCGGGCGCGTTCGCCTCGTTGCCGGCCGCGGCAAGGATGCCGGCGATCTTCGTGGTCGCCTGCCTTACGTCGGCCGCACGCGCATGGGCTTCGAGCGTCAGCACGAGTGCGGTTTCTTCGCGCCGGAACAGCGGCATGGAGATCGCCTGCTCGAAGCGCTTTACGGCGGCGCTGACGCTCGAGGGCGCGCGCCCGCAAAGCGCGGCGGCGCGGCGAATGCCACCCTCGCGAAGCACCGCATCGACCAGCGCGATGGTTGCCATGTCCATTCACAGATCCTCGCAGACCGGAACTTCGGCGCGGTGCGTCCCGTATTTGGCATCACTTGTTCCGGAATTGGGATATAGCATGCATGTGCGATAAGCGCATAGCATGCATTCAGCGGCCGGCTATCTGCGAGCGACGGTTGCGAGAATTTCGAGCATCCGCGCACCGTTTCGAAACCGAGGCAGGTTCCGCGCGGAAGGGTATTTATAGGCATGCTGCATCAGTTCAAAACCACCGTTCTCTGCGGGAAACCGCTGGATTTCGCAACGCTCGAGGATATCGGGGCGGGAAGGGTCCGGCCGGTGGCAGATGACGGCGGCATGGAGCGGGTGGCCGCCGCCCACAAGGTGATTGCCGATCGCATCGCCATGGGGCTGCCGGTCTACGGCTCCAACACCGGCGTCGGCTCGATGAAGGACCGGCTATGGACCGCCGACGATCTTGCCGAATTCAACAATGCGCTGGTCAGGGCCCACCATTTCGGCACCGGTGAATTCTTTGCGCCGGCGATCGTGCGCATGGCGATTGCCATCCGCGTCAACACGGCGATGCGCGGCCACACCGGCTGCAGCCCGGAGCTGATCCGAGCGTTCCTGTCGCTGCTTGAAGCCGACATCATACCGGCGGTGCGCCGTCACGGCTCGATGGGCTGCGCCGATATCGGCCTGATGGGGCAGATCGCCTCGGTGCTGACGGGCGTCGGCGAGGCCTATTATCAGGGACGTCTCGTCACCGCGGAGACCGCGCTGTCGGAAGCCGGCCTGAAGCCCTTCGTCATGCAGCCGCGTGACGCGCTCGCGGCGCTCAGCGTCAACGCCATAGCCTTTGCCGCCGCCGCTGACGTGCTGCGCGAGGCGGCCTCGGCGATCCGCGTTCTGCTTGTCACCGGCGTGATGTCGTCGCTGGCGCTCGGCGCGTCCGCCGATCCCTGGCGGGTGGCGGCAACACTCTCGACCCGCGGCGAGGCGCTGGTCGGGTCCTGGCTCTACGGCCAGTCCGGCGTTGCCGACTGGCCGGTGCCGACGGCGATCCATGATCCGCTCAGCCTGCGCATGACCGCGCAGGTGTTCGGGGCCGTCGTCGACACGTTGCTGGTGGCGGCCGGGCGGCTGGTCGAGGCGACCTATCTCTCCGACGACAATCCTGTTGTCATCGGCGGCCAGGTGCATTCCTCCGGCGCATCGCTGCCGCTGACGACGACGCTCTACATCGAGGCGGCGCAGATCGCCTTTTCCCATGCGGCGCGCAATGTCTTGAACCGCTGCATCCTTTTGTCCAACGGCGGACGGCGCAATCTCTCGGTCAACCTCGTGGCGCCCGGGGAAGTGGCGACCGGGCTCGGGCCGCTGATGAAGCTCGCGGTCGAGCTCTACATGCGCGTGCAGTCGCTTGCCGTGCCGCTCTCGGCCCAGTCGATCGTGGTTGCCGGTGGCCTCGAGGAAGAGGCGACGTTCCTGCCGCTCATCGTCGAGCGCATGGAAACGCAGGTGCGGGACCTTCGCCAGCTTGCCGCCATCGAGGCGATGCTCTCGGCCCAGGCCATCGACCTCGTCGGCGACCAGCCCCAGGGGATCGTCAAGCGCGCCTATGACCAGACCCGCTCGGTGAGCCCTATCTACCTCAAGGACCGGCCGCTCTCCAAGGAGATCGAGGCGCTGCAGGATGCCTTTACCTGCCACGACCTTTTGCGCTCCTTCGTCGCGACCGCACCGATGCCGGAGTTCGACGACTTCTTCGCGCTCGGCAAATAACCAGGGAACGACCCAACCGGGAGAGCAGCATGTCCGATTTCGATCTCGTTCTGAAAGGCACCGTTGTTCTGCCGCACCGGATCGTCGAGGGCGGCCATGTCGCGGTCCGCGACGGCAAGGTGGTGCATGTCGGGCAGGGGGCGGCACCGGCGGCGCGCGAGCGGCACGAACTGGGTGACGCGCTGATCTTGCCCGGTGCTGTCGATGCGCAGGTGCATTCGCTGTCGCAGAAGAACCAGGAGGATTTCATCTGGTCGACGCGGTCGGCAGCCGCCGGCGGCGTCACCACCATCGTCGACATGCCCTATGACGAGGGCAATCTCGTCTGCTCGGCCGAGGCGCTTCGCCGCAAGATCGACCATGCAGGGCCGCAGGCGCGCGTCGATTTCGCGCTCTATGGCACCATTGATCCCGAGGAAGGGCCGGTGCGCATCGGCGAGATGGTGGAGGCGGGTGTCGCCGCCTTCAAGTTCTCCACCTTCGGCACGGATCCGAAACGCTTCCCGCGCATTCCGGCCGCTCTGCTTGAAGACTGCTTCCGCGCGATCGCGCCAACCGGGCTTTCCGCCGGCGTGCACAACGAGGACGACGAGGCGGTGCGCGCCGCGATCGACAAGGTGAAGGCGCAGGGGATCACCGACTATCGCGCCCATGGCCTTTCGCGCCCGCCGCTCACCGAACTTCTTGCCACGAACCAGATCTACGAGACCGGTGCTGCCACCGGCTGCCCGGCGCATGTGGTGCATTGTTCGCTCGGTCGCGGCTACGAGATCGCCGCCGCCTACCGCTCCCAAGGACATAGGGCGTCGATTGAGTGCTGCATCCACTACCTGACGCTCGACGAGGAAAACGACGTCCGCCGTCTTGGCGGCAAGGCCAAGATCAACCCGCCGATTAGGCCGCGCGCCGAGGTGGAGAAGCTCTGGCGGCACGTGGCCGACGGCACGGTGACGATGGTTTCGACCGACCATGTCAGCTGGTCGGAAGACCGCAAGACCAATCCGGACATGCTGGCCAATTCATCCGGCGTGCCGGGGCTCGAGGTCATGGTGCCGCTCTTCGTCAAGGGGGCGCTGGAGCGTGGCATTTCGCTGACGCGCGCGGCCGAGCTGATGACGCTGAACCCGGCCCGGCATTTCCGCCTCGACCATCAGAAGGGCGCGCTGGAAGCGGGCAAGGATGCCGACATCATCGTCATGACGCCCGAGCCCTACACCTATGACGCCGCGGAAAGTGGTCACAACGTCGTCGGCTGGTCGCCCTATAACGGCATCAGGCTGCCCTGGCGGGTTTCTGCGACTTATCTGCGGGGCCGGATCGCCTTCGATGGCCGGCAGGTTCTGGCCGAACCCGGTGTCGGCCAATTTGTCCGGCCGTTGCCGACCTTGACCCTGCAGGAGACGTGATGAGCGAGACTGCACAAAACAAGGTCCCCGCGAACCTGCCCGTCAATGCCAGCCGCATCGCCGGCATTGTCAACGGTCTCGCCGGGATCACCGAGCCGGACCGGCCCTATACGCGCCGCGCCTTCACGCCGCTCTTTCTCGAGGGCCGCGCCTTTCTCGACCGGCGGTTTCGCGCAGCCGGGCTCGAGACCCGGATTGATGCGGCCGGTAACCTGATCGGGCGGCGCAAGGGGAAGAAGTCGGCGCTCGGCACGATCATGCTCGGCTCGCACTCCGACACGGTGCCGGATGGCGGCCGTTTCGACGGCATTGCCGGCGTGGCCGCGGCACTCGAAGTGGCGCGGGCACTCACCGACAACGGCATCGAACTCGACCATGATCTGGAGATCGTCGACTTTCTGGCCGAGGAAGTGTCGATCTTCGGCGTCTCCTGCGTCGGCAGCCGCGGCATGGCGGGCGTGCTGCCGGACGGGTGGCTGAGTCGTGTGCAGGGCGAGTTGAGCCTGCGCCAGGGCATTGTCGAGGTCGGCGGGGATCCGTCGCGGCTGTCGGGCTCGAAGCGCTCCGACATCAAGGCGTTTCTGGAGCTACACATCGAGCAGGGGCCAGTGCTGGAAACGGGTCGGCTCGACGTCGGCGTGGTCACGGCGATTTCCGGCATCACCCGCATCGAGATTGTCGTCGAAGGCCGGGCGGATCATGCCGGAACGACGCCGATGGGGCACCGGCGCGATGCGCTGGTCGCAGCCTCGCATCTGGTGCTCGAAATCGAGCGGCTGGCGACGGAGTTTTCCAGGGGTGACGGGCACTTTACCGCGACGGTCGGCGAGTTTTCGATCGAGCCGAATGCCGCCAATGTGGTTCCGTCGCGCGTACGGTTGCTGATCGACGCGCGCGCCGAGCTGCGGCCGCAGATGGAGCGGTTCCTCGCGACGCTCGGGTCGCTCTGCGAGGGCCTTGTCGAGGCGTCGGGGGTGACGATCGCGCCCGCCAATGTGATTTCCGACAACCATCCGACGCCGGGCGACGCGCTGCTTCTGTCGACGCTGGAGGAAAGCTGTGACGCGATCGGTGCCCGGCACCGGCGCATGGCGTCCGGCGCCGGCCACGACACCGCCTGGATGGCGCGCATCACCCGGTCGGCGATGATCTTCATTCCCTGCCTCGGCGGGCGCTCGCATGCGCCGGAGGAATGGGCTGAAAACGACGATATCGCGCTCGGCACCGCCGCGCTTTTCGACGCGGTGAAGAGGCTCGACAGAAAATTGCAGGAGAAGATGTGAGATGGGCCGGATACTGAAGGAAAAGGACGTCGAGGCGGCGGTCAAGGGCGGCTCCGTCTATGCCGCCGGTGGCGGCGGCTGGGCCGACCATGGCCGCATGCTCGGCTATGCCGCGGTCTCGATCGGCAAGCCCGAGCTGGTGTCGATCGACGAGCTCGACGCCAACGACTGGGTGGCGACGGCAGCGGCGATCGGGGCGCCGGCCTCGACCACGTCCTGGGAGATGCGCGGCGTCGACTATGTCAAGGCGGTGCAGCTCTTGCAGGAGGCACTTGGCGAGAAACTCTCGGGTCTGATCATCGGCCAGAACGGCAAGTCCTCGACGCTCAATGGTTGGCTGCCCTCGGCGATCCTCGGCACCAAGGTGGTGGACGCGGTCGGCGATATCAGAGCCCATCCGACGGGCGACATGGGCTCGATCGGCCTTGCCGGTTCGCCCGAACCGATGATCCAGACGGCGGTCGGGGGAAATCGCGAGGAGAACCGCTACATCGAGCTGGTGGTACGGGGCGCCACAGCCAAGGTCTCGCCGGTCCTGCGCACCGCGTCCGACATGTCCGGTGGCTTCATCGCGTCCTGCCGCAATCCGGTGCGCGCGTCCTATGTCCGGGACAATGCAGCACTCGGCGGCATTTCGCTGGCGCTGGCTTTGGGCGAGGCGATTATCGCCGCCGAAGCCAAGGGCGGCAGCGCCGTCATCGATGCGATCGTCAAGGCGACCAATGGTGCGATCCTTGCCGAAGGCACGATCACCGAAAAGTCGGTGGTCTACACCAAGGAGGCGTTTGACATCGGCACGGTGACGCTGGGGAAGGGCGCTGACTCTAAGGTTCTTCACGTGATGAACGAATATATGGCGGTTGACTCTGCGGAAGGCACGCGGCTTGCGACCTTCCCCGACGTCGTCACCACGCTGTCGCCCGAAGGCGAGCCCTTGAGCGTCGGGCAGCTGCAGGTGGGCATGAGGATCTTCGTGCTCCATGTGCCGAAGACGGTGATCCCGCTGTCCTCAAGCGTGCTCGACCCGACGGTCTATCCCTCGGTCGAAAAGGCGATGGGTATCGAGCTTGCCCGCTACGCGCTTTCCGGCCGGACCTGACGGGAGCGGGTGATGGCGCGCGATGCCGGACTGGAAGAGCTGATCCGCGAAGAACTCGGCGATCGCGCCGGGCTTTCGGAGAAGGCAATGTTCGGTGGCTGGGCCTATCTGCTTCACGGCAACCTGCTTCTTGGCGCCCGCGAGGGCTCGCTGCTCGTCCGGCTCGGCAAGGGCAATGACGGCTGGGCGCTTGATCTGCCCGATATCGAGCTGATGGTGATGAACGGGCGGGCAATGCATGGCTGGGTGCGGGCCGGGGCGGAGGCTTACGGCGACGATGGTCTGCGCAAGAGACTGCTGGATGGGGCGGTCGCGTTCGTGGAGACGTTGCCGCCGAAATGAGATCTGAGAGGCGGGTCCGCTCCTCGGCAACGGGGTCGGTGATTTGCCCCTCACCCTAACCCTCTCCCCGCAGGCGGGGAAAGGGGACGAGATCGGCGGCTATCGGCGGAGCGTGTTGACAAGCGCCGGGCCATTCATTCGCCCAATGCGGGACGGGGAAATGGCATGATGGTACCGGCCGGCGCAGCGCGCTCAACGCGTCCCCTCTCCCCGCAAGCGGGGAGAGGGCTAGGGTGAGGGGCCGCCGCCAACCGATGCCGCAAACGTAAGGGGCGGCGACCTGCGGCGCGCCACAAATGCGAGGGAGCGGGGAGTTCCCGCCAGGATGAACGAGACGGGCAGCGACCTCCCGCCGCAGTGAATGAGCGGAGGCCGCAATTTCCCGCCATTCGTGACAAAAGCGGGGCACCCCGCCGAGACAACAACAAGGAACGACACCATGCCCAAGGCCAATCCCCGTCACCCTGGTTTTCCGATCCCCGGCGGGCTGGAACTGCGCGCCAAGGGCTGGCGGCAGGAGGCGCTGTTGCGGTTGCTCGAAAACGTGCTCTCGGTCGGCGAGGATCCGGACAATCTCGTCGTCTATGCCGCGCTTGGCAAGGCGGCGCGCAACTGGCCGGCGCACCGCGCCATCGTCAAGACGCTCACCGAGATGGACGAGGACCAGACGCTGATCGTCCAGTCGGGCAAGCCGGTGGGCTTGCTCAAGACCCACGCCAAGGCGCCACTGGTCATCATGGCCAACTGCAACATCGTGGGACAATGGGCGAAGGCTGAGGTGTTCTACGAGTTGCAGCGGAAAGGGCTGATCTGCTGGGGCGGGCTGACGGCCGGCGCCTGGCAATATATCGGCAGCCAGGGCGTCATCCAGGGCACCTATGAGATCTTCATGCGCATTGCCGAGCGCCGCTTCGGAGGAGATCTCTCCGGCCGCTTCGTGCTGACGGCGGGCCTCGGCGGCATGGGCGGGGCGCAGCCGCTGGCCGGCCGCATGGCGGGG
Source organism: Ensifer sp. MJa1 (assembly GCF_037026475.1). Taxonomy (NCBI): domain Bacteria; kingdom Pseudomonadati; phylum Pseudomonadota; class Alphaproteobacteria; order Hyphomicrobiales; family Rhizobiaceae; genus Ensifer; species Ensifer sp. MJa1. Next base: position 82,736 of record NZ_JAKUMO010000011.1, read on the forward strand.
GCGGCCATCCTCTGCGTCGATATCGACGCCGAGCGGGCGAAGAAGCGCCGGGAGATCGGCTATCTGCAGGAGATCGCACCCGATCTCGATGCGGCACTTGCGATGATCGATGCGGCGGTGAAGGACAAGCGGGCGCTTTCCGTCGGTCTTGTCGGCAATGCGGCCGAGATCTATCCGGAGATTGCCCGGCGCGGCATCGTGCCTGACGTGGTGACCGACCAGACCTCGGCCCATGATCTCGTCTACGGCTATGTTCCGAAGGGCATGAGCCTCGATCAGGTGAAGTCGTTGCGTGACGACGGCCAGGGGCAGCTGATGGCGGCAAGCCGCGCCTCGATCGTCGAGCACGTGAAGGCTATGCTCGATTTCCAGAAAAAGGGCTCGGAGGTCTTCGACAACGGCAACCTCATCCGCACCCAGGCGCGCGAGGGTGGTGTGGCCAACGCCTTCGACATCCCGATCTTCACCGAGGCCTATCTGCGGCCGCTCTTTGCCCGCGCCATCGGGCCGTTTCGCTGGATGGCGCTGTCGGGAGAGGAAAGCGATATCGCCCGCATCGACGATCTGCTGCTCGACATGTTCCCGGACAAGAAGATCATTACCAACTGGATCCGGCTCGCACGCGAGCATATCCCGTTCGAGGGCCTGCCGGCGCGCATCGCCTGGCTCGGCCATGGCGAACGCACGGCCCTGGCACGGCGCGTCAACGAACTGGTGGCCTCGGGCGAGCTCAAGGGCCCGATCGCATTCTCGCGTGACCATCTCGATGCGGGCGCCATGGCGCACCCCAATATCATGACCGAGCGGATGAAGGACGGGTCGGACGCGATCGCCGATTGGCCGCTCCTCGACGCCATGCTGCTCTGCTCGTCGATGGCCGACCTCGTCGTCGTGCATTCCGGCGGCGGTGGTTATGCCGGCTACATGACCAGCTGCGGCGTCACGGTCGTCGCCGATGGCACGGTCGAGGCCGACGAACGGCTCGACCATGCGCTCACCAACGACACCTCGCTCGGCGTGATCCGTTACGCCGATGCCGGCTATGACGAGAGCTTCGAGGAGATCGCGGCCAAGGGCATCGGGCATGTGACGGTGTAGGGCTGGCGTGAGAATGGAAGGCCTCCGCATCTCTGTGGCAAGCACAGAGGCGATGGAGAGGAGGCGCGCTCCGGGCCTCCTCTCGACGCGAATGCCTTGGTAGCCCGTCCGCCAAGCGCTAATATGCCGCCTTTGCTGCCCGGAGGCGATCATGACGTCGAGCTTCAATGTGCAGAGTGCGGATGGCTATGAACAGTTGATGGGCCGCTGGAGCCGGCAGCTGGCGCCGCTGTTCATCGATTTCGCAGGGCTTGCCGATGGCGAGCGGGTCCTGGACGTCGGTTGCGGCACCGGCAGCCTGACCTTTGCCCTGCCACGTGCGGCTGATCTCGGCGAAATCGTCGCGATCGATTTTTCGCCCGTCTTCGTCGAGGCGACGATCAAGGGCAGCACCGATCCCAGGATCAAGGTCCAGCAGGCCGACGCCTGTGCACTGCCCTTTGCCGACGCCTCCTTCGACCGGGCACTGGCGATGCTGGTGCTGCATTTCGTGCCGGAGGCGGGAAAGGCGGTTGCGGAGATGCGCCGGGTCACCAGGCCGGGCGGCGTGGTTGCGGCCGTCGTCTGGGATCATTACGGCGGCATGCCGGGCATGCGCATGGTGCTCGATGTGGCGGCCATGCTCGATGGCAATGCCGAACAGGTGCGCAGCCGCTATTGCTTCCAGCCGATGATGCGGCCAGGCGAGATGATGCAGAGCTTTGCCGCCAATGGCCTCGAACAGGTCGAGCAGACGTCGCTGACGATCCGGATGGACTATCGGTCGTTTGACGACTTCTGGCAGCCGATCTCGGCGGGCGAGGGGCCGCTCGGCAAATATATCGGCGCGCTCGATGCCGCGCAGCGGGCGAAGACCGATGCGGCGGTCAAGGCTGCCTACCAGTCGGGCCAGCCGGATGGGCCGCGGTCGTTCGCGGCGGTTGCGTGGGCCTGTCGGGGCATCGTTCCGTCCTAGCGGTTTGCTACACCACCGTCTCGCCGCCATCGACCACCAGGATCTGGCCGGTCATGTAAGAGGAGCGGTCGGAGACGAGGAAGAGGATCGACTCGGCGATCTCCTCGACGCTGGCCCAGCGGCCGAGTGGCACTTTTTCGCGGATATAGGATTCGATCGCGCCGCGGCCGCCCATCTGGGCGATGAAGGGCTCGTTGAAGGGGGTGTCGACCCAGCCGGGGCAGAGCGCGTTGACGCGGATGCCGTGGCGGGCGTAGTCGCCGGCCATCTGTTTGGTCATGGCGATGACGGCGTGTTTGGTCGTCGTATAGGCAATCATCTCGCGGTCGTAGAGCACACCGGACGATGACGAGGTATTGACGATGACGCCGCGCCCGGCGGCACGCATCGCTGGCACGACGAGGCGTGCGGCCATGAAATGGGCACGCACATTGAGGTTCCAGGAGCGGTCAAAGCCTGCGACCTCGACGTCCTCCAGGTCACCCGCGACCTGGGCGCCCGCGTGGTTGTGCAGGATATCGATGCGGCCGTGACGATAGAGGATGTCGGCGATGCCATCGGAAAGCGCTGCGTCATCTGTCACGTCGATCGCCAGCGCTTCGGCGCTGCCGCCCTTTTCGGCGATCGCTTCGACGGCGGTTGTCGCTGCTGCAAGGCTGCGGTCAACGACGACGACATGGGCGCCTTCGCGCGCCATGATGGCGGCACCCGCCTGACCGATCCCGGAGCCGGCTCCGGTCACGATCGCGACCCGGTCTTTCAGGATCATGGTTTCACTCCCCGGATTTTGTTTTCTTTTCCCGCATCAGGATACGGGCGGTCAGGATCAAAAGCAGCGAGGCGACGAGCACCAGCGTCGCGATCGCGTTGATCTCGGGCGTCACGCCGCGGCGGATCGAGGCGAAGACGTAGATCGGCAGCGTGGTCTTCGAGCCCGCGACGAAGAAGGCGATGATGAAATCGTCGAAGGAGAAGGTGAAGGCCAGTAGAAAGCCCGCAAGGATCGAGGGCAGGATCTGCGGCAGCACGATCAGCCGGAAGGTGGTGAGCGGCGTCGCATAGAGATCGCCCGAGGCCTCGACGATGTCGCGGCCGAGGCTGGCGATGCGGGCCTTCACGATCATCGTCACCAGCGCCATCGAGAACAGCCCGTGGGCGGCGATGATCGAGCCATAACCGAGGCCGAGCTGCGGCGGCTGCTCGCCCGGCCAGATGGTTGCGAGCGCCGGATTGACGAAGGAAAAGACGGCGACGAGTGCCACCAGCGTCGCAATGCCGATGACGACGCCGGGAACGACGATTGCCGCTGCGAACAGCGCATCGAAGATCGCCCGGTTGCGCGGCGCCAGACGTTCCATGCCAAGGGCGGCCATGGTGCCGAAGATCGCGGCAAGCGTGGCGCTGGTAAAGGCGATCAGCAGGCTGTTCTGGAGGGCCGAGATCAGGAAGGTGTTGCCAAGCGCCTTGCCGTACCAGGCGGTCGAGAAACCGGTGAACTCGCTGGCGTTGCGCCCGGCGTTGAAGGAGAACAGCACGACCAGCGCGATCGGCGCGTAGAGGAAGAGATAGACGGAGGAGATGAAGGCGCGCATCAGACGAGATCCACCTGTCTTGTGCCGGCAACGCGGAAGGCAATGCGCATCGCCACCATCAGCACCACGACCACGACGGCAACCAGCGTGACGGCGATCGCCGAGCCGAACGGCCAGTTTCGCGATTGCAGGAAGAGATCGACCAGCGCATTGCCAATGAAGAACACCTTGCCGCCGCCGAGCAGCTGCGGGATGAGGTATTCGCCAAGCAGCAGGATCGTCACCAGCGCCACACCGGTCATGACGCCCGGCAGTGACAGGGGCAGGGTGACGCCGAAGAAGGTCGAGACTGGTTTGGCGCCGAGATCGGCCGAGGCTTCGAGCAGGCGGCGATCGAGTTTTTCGAGGCTCACGTAGATCGGCATGATCATCAGCGGCAGGTAGCCATAGACAATGCCGAGAAGCACGGCGCCCGGGGTGTTCAGCATCCTGACGTCCTCGATGCCGATCATCGATAAAAGGTTCGGGATGCCGCGCGAGCCGAGGATGTACATCCAGGCATAGGTGCGCACGAGCAGGCTGGTCCAGAAGGGCACGACGACGAGCGACACCAGGATCAGCCGGTAGCGCGGGTTGGCCTTGACCGCGAGATAATAGGCGACCGGATAGGCGATCAGCAGGCAGGCGAGGGCACCGACCGGAGCGAGAACGAGCGTGTTCCAGAAGGCCGCCGCACGGGTCGGCAGGTTGGCGAATTGGGCAAAGGTGAAGGCCGCCTGATAGCCGCCTTCCGGTGCACGTTCGCCAAAGGCGAAGACCAGCATGGCGATGAAGGGCAGCACGAGGAAGATCATCAGCCAGGCCGCCGCCGGCGCCACCAGCGCCGCCGTCACCAGGTTTCTCTTCGTGTTCGTTGCCGCGGGCATGAAGTTCATCCATTTGGTTTCATTGGTATTTTCGGCTTGCAAGGCGCGGCGAGGGGAACGCCCCTCATTCGTACACGGAGGGGAAGCCCCTCATCCGGCCTGCCGGCCACCTTCTCCCCTGCGGGGGGAAAGGGGACTCGTGGCGCTCGCTCGGTCCCTCCCTTCCGAGAGAAACAGGGGAACGGGGAGCTCGCCGCTTGTCCCTTCTCCCCGTCAGAACGGGGAGAAGGTGCCGGCAGGCGGATGAGGGGCAGTCACAGTCCGGCTCAAGCCGACTTGAACCGCGCCATCAGTTCGGCGCGGCCGGGGTCGGTGAGGGTGACCGCGGCGCCGAATTCGAGCGGGGTCAGGGATGCGTCGTCCGGATAGACGATCTTGTTGCCGGTGACCTCGGCCGGCAGCAGCTTCAGGACGCGGCTGTCGGTGGTCGGGGCTCCGTTGGCGATGTGCTCCTTCATGGCGTTTTCCGGCGCCATCAGGTAGTTGAGCAGCGCATAGCCGGCGGCCTTGTTGGCGGCACTCTTCGGGATCGCGTAGAAATCCGACCAGATCTCGCCGCCGTCCTTGCCGAGCACGAACTGGATTTCCGGCATGTCGCGGTTGAGCTGGGCGCCGTCATTGGTCCAGCACATGGTCATCCAGGCGTCGGTCGCGCGCATCGACGGCTGGTAGTCGCTGTTGATGGCGTAGAGATGCGGCTTCACCTTGATCAGCAGTTCCTCGGCCTTGGCCAGTTCGTCCGGCTTGATCGAGTTGAAGGAATAGCCGAGCGAGACCAGCGCGTTGCCGATGGTGGTGAGCTGGTAGTCGTGCACCATGGCGCGGCCGTCGGCCTCGGTCATGGCGATCTCGAAGAAGTCCTTCCAGCTGGTGACGGGCGTCTTGATCTTGGAAGAGTTCAGCGCAATGCCGGTCGTGCCCCAGTTCTTCGGCACGGCATAGGTCTTACCGTCGACGACACCTTCGTTGGTGAAGCGTGCCGTCTCGGTCGAGGCGTCGTAGTTCGGAAGCTTCGACAGATCGAGCTCGTCGATGAGGCCGAGCTTCACATAGGTCGAGATCGTGTAGTTGGTGGGAACGAAGAGATCCCAGCCGGTACCACCGGCCTGGAGCTTGGCCAGCATCTCTTCGTTGGAACCGAAGACGTTGACCTCGACGGCGACGCCGGTTGCGGCCTGGAAAGCCTCGAAGGTTGCCGGGTCATGGTAGTTCGGCCAGGTGGCGATCGACATCTGCGTGCCGAGATCGCCGGCAAAGGCGGTGGAATTGAAGAGGCCCGGCTGACGGGCGAGCACGGCGGTTGCAAGACCGAGACCCGTGACGCCGAGGAAGTGACGGCGGGTGACCGAGCCGCGCTTCAGGCGCATCAGTTCGTCGGCGAGATGATCTGCGGTGATCGGGGCATTTTCTCTGTACCATTTGCTCATGACGCTGTTCCCTTTATCGTTTGACGTTCATGCGAGGTGGCAGAACCGGCGGTGAGACCGGGAGATTTCAGGCTGGAAAGACGTGCAGCGCATTCGGATCGAAGGCGAGGCCGACCTTTTCGCCGGGCTCGACCAACTCGGTATCGCCGAGCGTGCGGCGGTCGGCAGTGACCAGAAAATCGCCGAGCCCGTCGACCGCGACGGAGTATTCGACGGCTGAGCCCAGGAAGATCCGGTGGGTGACGGTGCCGGCCAGGGCCTCGGCGTTCGCCGCGCCGTTGCGCGTCAGCCGGATCGCCTCGGGCCGGAGTGCCACGGTTGCCGCGCCCCTGGTGCCGTTGACGGCAGGGGCGGAAAAGCGGGCGCCATTGGCAAGGACCAGCGAGGAGGCGCCGTCGACGGTCGCATCGATGCGGTTGGTCTTGCCGACGAAATCGGCGACGAAGAGGCTTGCTGGCCGGTCGTAGATTTCCTGCGGCGGACCGACCTGAACGATGCGGCCGGCATTCATGACGCAGACGAAATCGCTCATCGACAGCGCTTCCTCCTGGTCGTGGGTGACGAGCACGAAGGTGATGCCGAGCTCGCGCTGCAGCGTCTGCAGCTCGATCTGCATGGCGGTGCGCAGTTTCTTGTCGAGGGCTGCCAAGGGCTCGTCAAGCAAGAGCACCTTCGGCTTGTTGACGATGGCGCGGGCAAGCGCGACGCGCTGCTGCTGACCGCCCGACATTTCGTGGATGCGGCGTTTTCCGAAGCCGCCGAGCCGCACCATCTCCAGCGCCTCCCGGGCGCGGCGCGAAATCTCTGCACCGGCAATGCGCGGACGCATCTGCCTCAGGCCGTAGGAGACGTTGGCTTCGACATCGAGATGGGGAAACAGCGCATAGTGCTGGAACACCATGTTGACCGGTCGGCGGTAGGCGGCGACGCCGTTCATCGGCTCGCCGCTGATGAAGACCGTGCCTTCGCTCGGCTGCTCGAAGCCGCCGATCATGCGCAGGCACGTAGTCTTGCCGCAGCCGGACGGTCCGAGAAGCGCCATGAAGGCGCCGCGCGGCACTTCCAGATTGATGTCGGAAACGGCCGTCACGGCGCCATAGCGTTTGGCGACCGAACGGAACTCGATGTCGTTCGTCGAAGCGGATGTCACGTCTGTTCCCTGCGGTTTGTTTCGGATGTCGCCAGGAATCTCCCGCCCTGGCACTCCACCGTCATTGATACGCAGCCTAGTCACCGCGTGCCCTTCCGGTATATACCCCGAGAGAGGTATTTCCACGCAGATCAGCTTGTGTGAGGAGTATACCCTTGAAGCTAATAGCATCGGCCTGGGGAGCGGTTTGAGCGTCGATCTCGAAGGATTTTTTCAGGTCATGGCGCCGCTGGTGACGGGCGCGCCGCTGGAGGACGAGGCCGTCGGCACCGCCTATCGGCAACTGATGTCGACGCTGATGACCTTCGACTACGCGGTCGTCTTTGCCTATCGTGGCAAGGAGCGGCCGATCGATCTTTACAGCACCTTCAATGCCAAGGACCACGTTCTCTTCGTCAGCCTATACCAGGCCGGGCCCTATCTGCTCGACCCGTTCTACCACGCGGCGTCAAAGGGTGAGCCGGGGGTATGGCGGATGCGGGAATTGGCGCCCGACCGGTTCTTCTCCTCGGAATACTACCGCACCTATTATGTCCAGACGGGGCTTGCGGAGGAGGTCGGCTTCTTCGTGCCGGTCGACGAGCAGATCACCGTCGTGCTGTCGCTCATGCGGCGCGAGGCGACGGGGACGTTCAGTGCCGCCGAGTTTGCACTGTTGAAAAAGGTCGAGCCGCTGGTCTCGGCGCTGGTGCGCCACCATTGGGCGGGGCTCGGCCGCCGCTTCGATGCGGCGCTGGCCAAAACCGGGCGTAGCAAGCGCAAGGCGACCCATCCGCCGGCTGATGGCGTCTGGCAGCACCTGAACCTCACGGACCGGGAAGCCTCGATCATCGAGTTGGTGCTGCAGGGCCATTCGTCGGAATCGATCGGTCTCCGGCTCGGCATCTCCACCGGCACGGTCAAGGTTCACCGCCGCAACGTCTATCGCAAGCTCGGCATTTCCTCGCAGACACAGCTTCTGTCGCTGTATCTGAGAAACCTCGGGCAATAGTCCGGCGGGCCGTAAACCGCTGACGGTCGGCCGTGCGCGGGCGCCGCTTGTTTCCGCTTTTAAACAACGCACGGTCTCCGATGCCTCTGCCGGGAGCGGCTGCCATTGCGTGCAGCTTTTGTGACCGTTCAACCGCTTCTCCACAAACGTGATCATGCGCATCGTCGATCCTATTGACATTTTTTTCACTCCATGAAATTTCTTTCATCAACAGATAAAAATATCATGCGGTGCAAAAAATATCATGCAGCGCAGCAAGGGGCGGGTGGAGACAATGGCGATTGGTGGGACGGGCATTCGTGACGACGAGACCAGCATGGCGACGCGGGCGGCCTGGTTGCACTATGCCGGCGGCCTGACCCAGGCCGAGGTCGCCAAGCGCCTGGGGCTGACTTCGCTCAAGGCTCACCGGCTGATCATGAAGGCCAACCAGGAAGGGCTGGTGAAGGTCTATATCGACGGCGAAGTCTCCGAATGCGTCGAACTCGAGCAGACGCTTTCGGCCCGCTACGGCCTCGACTATTGCGAGGTGGTGCCGGACTTCGATTCCGACGAGTTGCCCTTGAAGGCGCTCGGCATTTCCGGCGCGCAATTCCTGAAGCGTGAGATCGAGCGCGGCGAAACGGCGCTGGTCGGCGTCGGCCATGGCCGCACACTCGCGGCTTGCGTCGAATATCTTCCGCGCATGGCAAGCGGCAATACCCGCTTCGTCTCGCTGCTCGGGGGTCTCACCCGCAAGTTCTCGGCCAACCCGCATGACGTGATCCACAGGCTTGCCGAGCGCACCGGGGCCGAAGCCTATGTCATGCCGGTGCCGTTCTTTGCCAACACCGTCGAGGACCGCGACGTGCTCTTCAGCCAGCGCGGCGTGCGCGAGGTCTTCGATCTCGCCAAGACCGCCGATCTCTTGATGGTCGGCATCGGCACCGTCGTACGCGAGGCATCGCTGGTTTCGACCGGCATGATCGAGACCAGCGAGATCGAGGACATCCAGAAGGGCGGGGCGATGGGCGAGCTGCTCGGCCACTTCTTCGACGGGCAGGGCCGTCCGGTCGAAACGGCGCTTTCGGACCGGACCTTCACACTCAGCCGCGAGGACCTGAAGAACCGCCGCACGGTCGCGGTTGCCGGCGGCAAGATCAAGGTGCCGGCCATCCGGGCGGTGCTGGCAAGCGGGCATTTGAGCGGGCTGATCACCGATGAGCGGACGGCGCGGGCGCTTGCGGCCGACGGCGCATGAGGCGCCGAGACATTCGAGGCCATGAGGGCAGGGAGGATCTGCTCACGGCCTTAACGGGAGGAATACCGGTGGGGTAGCCGGCAGTCGCAATCATACCCGCAACGGAGGAGAAGACGGATGTACGAGAAGGAGAAGGACCTCATCAGCGCATTCCTGCGTGGGGAGGTGGACCGCCGCGGCATGCTCAAGGGATTGGGCGCTGCAGGCCTGAGCGTCGGCACGGCCGGCACGTTGTTCAACATGATGTCGACCCAGGCGCTCGCCGCCGACTTCGACTGGAAGGCGCATTCCGGCAAGAAGCTGAAGCTGCTCTTGAACAAGCATCCTTACGCCGATGCGATGATCGCCAACCTGCAGACCTTCAAGGATCTGACCGGCATCGACGTCACCTATGACGTGTTTCCGGAAGACGTCTATTTCGACAAGGTGACGGCGGCACTGTCGTCCGGCTCGGCCGAGTACGATGCCTTCATGACCGGCGCCTACATGACCTGGACCTATGGTCCGGCCGGCTGGATCACCGACCTCAAGGAATGGATCAACGATCCGGCCAAGACCAACCCGCAATATGCCTGGGACGACTTCCTGCCGGGCGTGAAGAACTCCTGCGCCTGGAACGGCCAGCCGGGCGGGGCGCTCGGCTCCGACGACGCCAAGCAGTGGTGCATTCCGTGGGGCTACGAGCAGAACAATCTCTCGTTCAACCAGGCCATGTTCGACAAGGCCGGCGTTGCCGTTCCGAAGAACATCGACGAGCTTTCGGCGGCAGCTGCCAAGCTCACCAAGGATGTCGGCGGCGGTGTCTATGGCATCGGCGTGCGTGGCTCGCGCTCCTGGGCGACGATCCATCCGGGCTTCCTCTCGGGCTACGCCAACTTCGGCCAGAAGGACCTGAACGTCGGGGCAGACGGCAAGCTGACGGCGGCGATGAACACCGCCGAATCCAAGGCCTTCCACGCCAAATGGGTATCGATGATCCAGGAGAGCGGCCCGAAGGACTGGTCGACCTATACCTGGTACCAGGTTGGCACCGATCTCGGCGCCGGCGCATCGGCCATGATCTACGATGCCGACATTCTCGGCTACTTCATGAATGGCGGCGACAACAAAATGGCCGGCAAGCTTGCCTATGCGCCGTTCGCGGCCAATCCGGCCGCTTCCGCCCCGACGCCGAACATCTGGATCTGGTCGCTCGCCATGTCCAATTTCTCCAAGGACAAGGACGCGACCTGGTACTTCCTGCAATGGGCGACCGGGCTCGAGCACGCGATCTTCGGCGCGACGAAGATGGACTTCGTCAACCCGGTCCGCGCCTCTGTCTGGAAGGACGAGATGTTCCGCGAGCGGCTGAACAAGAGCTATCCGGGTTATGTGGAAATGCACGACGTTTCGGCGCCGGGCGCAAAGATCCACTTCACAGCGCAGCCCCTGTTCTTCGACGTGACGACCGAATGGGCAGCAACGCTGCAGAAGATGGTCGCCAAGCAGGTGCCGGTCGACGAAGGTCTCGACCAGCTTGCAGAAAGCATCAACCGCCAGCTCCAAGAGGCGGGTCTCGGCTGATAGGCCTCCCAAGTGATGCCCGGCGTCTGCTTGGCGCCGGGCATCCCGAGATGCCGGCCGCGGCTGGCCTGTGACGATGCCCTCGGCCAGGATTTTCGGGGGACCGCACCGAATTCAATCCGAGATGCCGAGGGACTGGCGCGGCGCCTGAGGGCTCCCGCGTGCCGCGTGCTCTTTCAAAACTTCAGGAACGGAGCTCGACATGGCTTCAACAGAAACCCTCAAGAGACCGGCCTCCGGTTTCAGGATCAGCAGGAAGATGCTTCCCTATGTGCTGAGCCTGCCGGCGCTGCTGGTGTGCATTGGCATCCTCATCCCGTTCTTCACGGCGGTGGTCTATTCCTTCCAGCGCTACCGGTTGAGCCAGCCCTGGGCGCGCCAGTTCAACTGGGGCGAAAACTACCTCAACTTCTTCACCGACCCGGCCTTCTGGAACACACTCAAGGTATCGCTCCTCTATGCCGGCCTGACCGTGACGCTGGAACTGCTGCTCGGGCTCGGTATCGCGCTGCTCCTGCAGCGGCGTTCGACGGTCAACAACTTCATCTCGATCATGCTGCTTCTGCCGCTGATGATCGCGCCGGCGCTGGCCGCCTTGATGTGGAAGCTGATGACCAATCCGAGCTTCGGCATCCTCAGCTATCTTGCGAGCCTGATCGGCCTCAATGATTTCCGCTGGGCGTCATCGCCGGACACGGCGCTCTTGACCGTCGTGCTCGTCGACATCTGGGTCTACACGCCCTTCATCATGATCCTGCTGCTGGCCGGCCTGCGCTCGCTGCCGACGCAGCCTTTCGAGGCGGCGGCTCTCGACGGCGTGCCGCGCAGCTTCGTCTTCTTCCGCATCACCCTGCCGATGCTGACGCCCTATATCCTGACGGCGACGCTCTTTCGGCTGCTCGACAGTATCCAGCAGTTCGACATCATCTATGCGATGACGCAAGGGGGGCCTGGCAACACGCTCACCGTCTTCCAGGTCGAGGCCTATCTCAACTTCTTCCAGTCGACCAATGTCGGCCGTTCGGCAGCGCTTTTGATCATCCTGTGGGCGATCACCTACACGCTGTCCAACGTCTTCATCAAGAACTGGCTGCGGCTGCGCGAACGCGCTCGCGGCGAAGCTTAAAGGGGGTTCCGATGGAAACCATGTCTCCGCTCGAACGGACCTTACGCGGTCTCGCCCTCACGCTCGTCGTCGTCTTCTTCATGTTCCCGATCTTCTGGATCTTCCTGATGTCGTTCCAGACGAACGAGACGATCCTGGCGATCCCGCCGTCGCTGGTGTTCTCGCCGACCTTGTCGAACTATGCGGCGCTGATCACCGGCAAGCTGCAGACGGCGGCCGGAACGCTCGACATCGCCTTCATGAGCAATCTCGGCAACTCGATCTTTTTGTCGGTCGCCTCGGTCGCCGTGTCGCTGGTCCTCGGCGTGCCGGCGGCCTACGCCTTTGCCCGCCACAAGTTCAAAGGCTCGGAAGACATCGCGTTCACGCTTCTGTCCTTCCGCTTTGCGCCGCCGCTCCTCGTGCTGCTGCCGCTGACGCAGTATTTCCAGTGGCTCGGCCTTTCCAACACCTATGTCGGGTTGATCTGGGTCTACCAGCTGGTCTGCCTGCCGCTCATCCTCTGGATCGTGCGCGGCTATTTCGAGGACATCTCGGCCGACGTTGAATATGCCTATCGCATCGCCGGTCATTCCTGGTTTGCGACTTTCCGCAAGATCGCGCTGCCGCTTGCCGGACCCGGCATTGCCGCCGCCGGCCTGCTCGCCTTCATCTTCGCCTGGAACAACTTCGTCTTCGCGCTGGTGCTGGCGTCCGCCGACAAGCAGCCGGTGACGGTCGGCGCGCTCGCCTTCGTCACCTCCTCGGGCATCCAATACGGGCAGATCGCCGCCGCCATCGTGCTTTCGGTCACGCCGACGCTCGCACTTGCACTCTACGCCCAGCGCTACCTCGTCGAAGGCCTGTCGCTCGGCGCGGTGAAGGGATAAATCATGACCACGCTGCAACTGAAGAATATCGTCAAGCGCTACAAGAGCCAGACGGTTCTCGACGATCTGACGCTCGACGTCGCCGATGGCGAGCGGCTGGTGCTCTTCGGCCCGTCCGGTGCCGGCAAGACCGTGCTGCTGCGGCTGGTGGCCGGTGTCATCGAACCGGACGAGGGCCGGGTGCTGATCGGCGGCGAGGACATGAGCGATGTCGATGCCGAACATCGCGGCGTCGGCATGGCCTTCCAGAACTTCGCGCTTTTCCCGCACATGAGCGCCTTCGACAATATCGCAAGCCCGCTGACGGCGACGAAATCATCGAAGGAGAAGATCGCTGCCGGCGTGCAGAAGGTGGCGAAGCTGCTCAAGATCGACCACGTGCTGAGCCACCATCCGAAGGCGCTTTCGAACGGCCAGAAGCAAAGAACGGCCCTTGCCCGTGCGCTGGTCGGCTCGCCGCCGCTGCTTCTGCTCGACGATCCCTTGCGCAACGTCGATGCCAAGCTGCGCTTCGAGATGCGGCTGGAACTGCCGCGGCTGCTTGCAGCGCAGGGCGCAACGGTCGTCTACGTTACCCAGGACTACAAGGAAGCGATGGCGCTCGGCGACCGGATCGCCGTCATGGCCTCAGGCCGCATCCGCCAGATCGGCACGCCGCAGGAGATCTACACCGCGCCCGCCGATATCGAGATCGCCCGGCTCTTCGGCGACCCGACGATCAACCTGCTCGATGTTACGCCGCAGCGCGGCGGCGAGGGGGTCTTTGTCGAGCTTTCCAATGTTCGGGTTCGGCTCGCCGATTATGGCTCCGATGTCGTCGGCAGAGAGTGCGTTCTCGGCCTGCGCCCGGAGGCGATCAGCTTTGTCGATGCCGCGGCACCTGGCGCGATCCCGGTGACGGTCGAGGCGGAAACGCCGCTCAACGAAAAGACCGTGACGCTGGCGCTGACGGCGCGTGGCCGCGAAATCCTGGTGTCGCGACCGGCCGGAACGCCTGGTCCGACCGCAGGACCTGCCCATATTGCCGTCCATGGCACCCAGGCCTTCCTCTTCGACCGGGCAAGCGGCACCCTGCTGCCGCGCGCCGACCTCGCAGCCAAGCGCAATGGAGAAGCGGCATGACCGACACCGCCCTTCTGATCAAGGACGTCGACAAGTTCTACGGGCCCGTCGACTTCGGCGTGCATGCCGTCAAGAAGCTGAACATGGATGTGAAGAAGGGCGAGATCATCGCGCTGCTCGGCTCGTCCGGCTGCGGCAAGACCTCGACGCTGCGCATGATCGCCGGCTTCGAAGCCGTGTCGCGCGGCACGATCTCGCTTGCGGCCAAGGAGGTCCACACCCTGCCGCCGGTGCGCCGCAACGTCGCCATGGCGTTCGAGGGATACTCCCTCTATCCGCCGCTGACGGTGCGCGAAAACATCGCCTTTGCGCTGAAGGCCTCGAAGCTCTCTCAAGGTGTCGTCGACGAGAAGGTGGCGGGTATCGCCAAGCTGCTCGAGATCGAGGACATTCTCGGACGCTATCCGAGTTCGATCTCCGGCGGCCAGCAGCAACGCGCCTCACTCGGCCGGGCGCTGATCCGCGACGCCAACCTGCACCTGCTCGACGAGCCGATGGGGCAGCTGGAGCCGCAACTGCGGGCGCTGCTGCGCGGCCGCATCAAGCACTTCATCAAGGAACGCGGGCTGACGGCGATCCTCGTCACCCACGACCAGACCGAGGCCAATGCGCTTGCCGACCGCATAGCGGTCATGGAAGGCGGGGTGCTGCAGCAGTTCGATACGCCGCAGAAAATCAAGGAGCGGCCGGCCAATCTCTTCACCGGCACCTTCGTCGGCGAGCCGCCGATGAACGTCTTCGAGGCGAGTGTCACCGGTTCCGAAAGCAGGATGGACTTCGGCCTCAGGGACGGCGTGCGGCTCGAATATGCGGCTTCGGATTTCTCGCATGCGGTGCGCGACGAGCTCATCAAGCGGCAGAAGGTGGTGCTCGGCATCCGCCCCTATTCCGTGCGGCGTAGCGCCGATGGCGTCACCGGTCGCGTCGCCGTCAACCAGTGGCTCGGCGACCAGACCCACATCGCGGCGGATTTCGCCGGGGGGACCATGGTGCTGGTCGAGCACGACCGCACTGAACTGGATGTCGGCCAGCCGATCGGCATCCATCTCGACCCGTCGAGCCTGCATGTCTTTGACGGCGAGAGCGGCCGGGCGATCAGCCATGGACAGGAGCTTGCCTGATGCGGGATATCCTCATCGGCATCGATGCGGGAACGTCGGTCATCAAGTCGGTGGCCTTCGACCTTGCCGGCCGGCAGCTCGGCATGGCGGCGCTGCCGAACGCCTATGAGGCGGTCGGCCGCGCCGGCAGCGTCCAGGATCTGGAGCGCACCTGGAAGGATGCGGCGGCAACGCTGAAACAGCTTTCCGAGAAGATCGAAAATCTCGCCGGCCGTGTCGCTGCGATCGCGGTGACCGGGCAGGGTGACGGCACCTGGATGATCGACCGGGACGGCGCGCCCGTCGGCAAGGGCTGGCTCTGGCTCGATGCGCGCGCCGGCGAGACGGTCGAACGGCTGCGCGGCGACAGCGGCGACGTTGCCCGCTTCGAAAGCACTGGCTCAGGCCTTGCCGCTTGTCAGCAGGGTCCGCAGCTGCGTTGGATGCGCGACCATGCGCCCGAGATGCTCTCGGGCGTCGCCACCACCTTCCACTGCAAGGACTGGCTTTATTTCAAGCTGACGGGCAAGCGCGCGACCGACCCGTCCGAGGCGAATTTCAGCTTCGGCAATTTCCGCAGCCGCAGCTACAACGACGACGTCATCGCCTTTCTCGGCCTCGATAAGCTCAAGCACGTGCTGCCCGAGATCGTCGATGGGGCAACGACCCATCACCCGCTTTCTGGCGAAGCGGCGAAAGTAACAGGGCTGACTGAGGGCACGCCCATCGTGCTCGGTTATGTCGATGTCGTCTGCACGGCGCTTGGGGCCGGGCTCTATGATCCGGACACCGATACCGGCTGCTCGATCATCGGCTCGACCGGCATGCACATGCGGCTTGCCAATGGCGCCGATGACGTGCGGCTCAACCAGGATCTTACCGGCTACACCATGTGCATGCCGATCCCGGGCGCCTACGCCCAGATGCAGTCGAACATGGCGGCGACGCTCAACATCGACTGGATCCTGTCGGTCGCGTCCGGCCTGCTGAAGGGCATGGGGGTCGAGAAATCGAAGAGCGAACTGCTTGCCCATGTCGACGGCTGGCTGACGGACGCGAAGGATACATCGCTGATCTTCCAGCCCTATATCTCGGAGGCCGGCGAGCGCGGGCCGTTCGTCGACGCTTCGGCGCGCGCCTCCTTCGTCGGGCTCTCGGTCACCCACGGCTTTCCCGACATGGTGAAGGCGGTGTTCGACGGCCTCGCCATGGCCGCGCGCGATTGCTACGCCGAGATGGGGCCGTTGCCCGGCCGCATCCGACTGACGGGCGGTGCCGCCCGCAGCGCCTCGCTCCGCCGCATCCTCGGCGCCGCTCTTGGCGCCAGCGTCCAGACGAGCGAGCGCGAAGAGGCGGGTGCCGCCGGTGCTGCCATGATCGCCGCCGTGTCGCTCGGCATCTACCCGTCGATGGCCGATTGCCTCGGGGACTGGGTCACCCCTTATCAACGCCCGGCGGAGGCGCCCGACCCGGCGCTCAAGCGCCGCTTTGACGAACTCTTCCCCGCCTACAAGCAGTCGCGCGCAGTGCTCAGACCCGTCTGGCACGCACTCTCCCAAGGTGCAGCCGCGGTAAATCAACAGGAAAGACCGAAATGAAGAAGATAGCCATTATCGGCGACCGGTTCATGCTGCCGGACGTGTTTCGCGACAAGATCGTCGAGGCGACCGGCAACGGCCATGACATCCGCACGCTTGAGCTGCCCTGGCCGGATGTGCCGATGGAACATGGCTATGCCGTGGAAGGCATGGATGGGTTGAAGGAATACCTCGGTAAGCCGGACGACATTATCGAATTCATCGGTGACGCGGAAATCCTGGTGACGCAGCTGGCGCCACTGTCGCGGGGGATGCTTGAAGCGCTGCCCGGTTTGAAGCTCGTCGCTGTGTCGCGCGGCGGCCCCGTCAACATCGACATGGGGGCGGCGCGCGACGCCGGCGTTCGTGTCGTCAATACGCCCGGACGCAACGCCAGCGCGGTTGCCGAGTTCACGCTCGGCGCGATCCTCGCCGAAACACGGCTGATCCGCAGCGGGCACGAGGCGCTTCGCAAGGGCGAATGGCGCGGCGATCTCTATCGCGCCGACCGCACCGGCCGCGAGCTCTGCGAAATGACCGTCGGCGTCATCGGCTACGGCAATATCGGCACCAAGGTGGTGCGCCTCTTGCGCGCCTTCGGCACCAAGGTGCTGGTGCATGACCCCTATGTGCAGCTCTCCGTCGACGATCTCAACGCCGGCGTCGAACAGGTCTCGCTCGACGATCTTCTTTCCCGTTCGGACCTCGTGACGCTGCATCCGCGCGTGACCGAGGAGACGGTGAACATGATGAATGCCGAGACCTTTGCCAAGATGAAGCCCGGCGCCATCTTCGTGAACACGGCTCGCGGCCCACTCTGCGACTACGAGGCGCTCTATGACAACCTGGTGAGTGGTCATCTCGCCGCGGCGATGCTTGAGACCTTTGCCGTCGAGCCGGTGCCGGAGGACTGGCCGCTGCTCCAACTGCCGAACGTGACGCTGACGCCGCATATCGCTGGCGCCTCGGTGCGCACCGTCACCTTTGCTGCCGAGATGGCTGCCGAGGAAGTGCGCCGCTACATCGCCGGCCTGCCGCCGGTCAATCCGTGCTGAAGGAGATGATCATGAGCGAACGCGAACTGCGCCAGTCGATCGTCGACCACTGCCGCCACATGAATGCGATCGGCCTTAACCAGGGCACGTCGGGCAACATCAGCGTGCGCGATGGTGACACCATGCTGGTGACGCCATCGGGCATACCCTATGCCGAAATGACGGCAGAGATGATCGTCGCCATGCCGCTTGAGGGCGAATACGGCGCCTGGGCCGGGCCGAAGAAACCTTCGGTCGAATGGCCTTTCCACCTGGATATCCTGCGTGCCCGGCCGGAAGTCGGCGCCGTCGTGCACACCCACGCGATGTACTCGACCATCCTCGCGATCGCCCGCAAGCCGATCCCCGCCTGCCACTACATGATCGCGGCCTTCGGCGGCAGCGACGTGCGGGTCGCCGACTACGAGCGTTACGGCACCAAGGCGCTGTCGGAAAGCGTTTTGAGGGCACTCGATGGCCGCAGCGCGTGCCTGATGGCGAACCACGGCATGATCGCGACCGGCAGCAGCCTGGAGAAGGCAATGTGGGCGGCGGTCGAACTCGAGACGATCGCCAAGCAATATTACCACACGCTGTTGATCGGCGGCCCGGTGGTGCTGCCGGAGGCGGAGATCGCCGGCGTGATCGAAGCTTTCTCGACCTATGGCCTTCAGGACAAGACGAAGGCGGCTTGAGGCATGGCTCAGAAAAGGTGCGAAACGGTTTTCCGTCCGGAATGCCCGAATACCAAGGAGGAACGACGGTGAATCCTCAGGCCGGAGTGTATGATCTGCTTGTCGTCGGGGGCGGCGTCAATGGCGCGGGCATCGCGCGTGATGCGGCCGGGCGGGGGCTCTCGGTCCTGTTGTGTGAGAAGGACGACCTTGCCCAGGGCACGAGTTCGCGCTCGGGCAAGCTGGTGCATGGTGGCTTGCGCTATCTCGAATACTACGAGTTCCGTCTGGTGCGTGAGGCGCTGATCGAGCGCGAAGTGCTGCTCAAATCCGCGCCGCACATCATCTGGCCGATGCGCTTCGTGCTGCCTCATAACCCAGAGGACCGTCCGGCCTGGCTGGTGCGCCTGGGGCTTTTTCTCTACGACCATCTCGGCGGTCGCAAGCGGCTGCCGGGCACCCGCAGCCTTGATCTGGCAACCGCGCCTGAGGGCGCGCCGATCAAGCGTGAGTACCGCAAGGCGTTCGAGTATTCGGACTGTTGGGTGGATGACGCGCGTCTCGTGGTTCTGAACGCGCTCGACGCCCGCGCCCGTGGCGCCCGCATCTTGACGCGCACCGCCTGCAGCGCCATCCGCCGCCGCGACGGGCTCTGGCACATCGAAATGACCGACACCCGGACGGGGGCGAAGACCGAGGCGAAGGCACGCTGCGTCGTCAACACCGCCGGGCCCTGGGTCAACGACGTCATCGGGCGAATCGGGGGCCTGAACTCCAGCCGCAACGTGCGCCTGGTGAAGGGCAGCCATATCGTCGTGCGGAAGTTCTGGGAGGGGCGGCAGGCCTATCTCGTCCAGAACCCGGACAAGCGGGTGATCTTCATAAATCCCTACCAGAACGACCTGGCACTGATCGGTACGACCGATATTCCCTATGAGGGGCGTCCGGAAGATGTCGCCGCCGACGACAACGAGGTCGGCTACCTCCTGAAATCGGTGAACCGCTACTTCAAGCAGCAACTCACGCCCGACGACATCGTCTACAGCTTCTCAGGCGTACGCCCGCTCTATGACGACAACGCCGAAAACCCGTCGGCCGTCACCCGCGACTACATCTTTGAGGTGGATGCGCCCGATGGCGAGGCGCCGCTGCTTTCGGTCTTCGGCGGCAAGATCACCACGTTCCGCAAGCTGTCCGAACACGCGCTGGAGCGGCTGAAGCCCTTTTTTCCAAAGATGGGAACGGCCTGGACGGCGAGGGCACACCTGCCGGGTGGAGACATGGCCGAGGCCGACTTCGAGCAGTTTCTCGCCGATCTCAAGGCACGTTACCGCTTTCTGCCGGCCGATCTCGCCAAGCACTATGCACGGCTCTACGGCACGCGCACGCATGCGCTTCTTGCCGGAGCCGCATCGCTCGATGATCTCGGCCCGGTGCTCGGCCCGCTCTTTCGTGAACGCGAAGCCCGTTTCCTCATCGACAACGAATGGGCGCTCACGGCCGACGACATTCTCGACCGGCGAACCAAGCACGGCCTGCACATGACACCGGCCGAACGGCAGGCCTTTACCCATTGGCTGGAACGCCAGCAGGCAGCCGCCTGAAGGAGACGAGGATGCGAAGTCTGGAATTCGAAGCGCTTCTCGATCTTTCCGCCCGTGTCGGCTCCGACCCGCTGCTGGTGCAGGGGGCCGGCGGCAACACGTCGATCAAGGAAGGCGGCACGCTCTGGATCAAGGCCTCCGGCCTCTGGCTGGCCCACGCCCGCCAGCGCGATGTCATGGTGCCGGTGGCGCTCGAGCCCTTGCTCGATGCGCTGGAGCGCAATGATCCGGCGACGGAGAAAGCGCAGGACTTCGTGATCGCCGAGCGCAATCCTTCGGGCCTGCGTCCCTCCATCGAGACGACCGTGCATGCGCTGATGCCGCAGAAAGTGGTGGTGCACGTGCACTGTGTCGAGACGATCGCAACGGCGTTGCAGGTGAATGGCGCAGCGATCGCCGCCGAACGGCTCGCCGAATTCCCCCATGTCTTCGTCCCTTATGCCCGGCCGGGGTTGCCGCTCGCCAGGGCGATCGCCGAGCGTCTGCAGGACGACACCTCGGTTCTGGTCCTCGGCAATCACGGGCTTGTCGTCGCCGCAAACAACGTCACGGATGCGGCGATCCTGTTGACCGACGTGACGCGCCGCTTGAGCGGCCAGAGGCGGCAGGCGCCGGCTGCAGATCTTGCGGCGCTTTCGCGTCTTGTTGTCGACAGCGACTATCGGCTGCCGGAGGATGCAAGCCTGCATGCGGTGGCGGCCGACCTCGAGAACTGCCGCTTTGCTGCCGGTGGCAGCCTCTACCCGGATCATGTGATCTTCCTTGGCAAGGGCGTTGTGCTCGCCGCACCGGGCGAGACCGCGCTTGTCATCGAGACGAAGCGGCGCGCTGCCGGCGAGAGCCCGCCGCCGCTTATACTTTTCCCCGGCAAGGGTGTGCTGGTGCAGAAGGAGATTTCCGCCGGTGCCTTCGCGATGGCCCGGTGCCTTGCGGACGTGACGACGCGCATCCCGGCGGATGCCCGCCTGCGCTACCTGACGGAGGCGGAAAACGCCGAGCTTCTCGGCTGGGACGCGGAGAAATATCGCCAGCAGCTCAACCGGGCCGGACAGGTGCTGCAATGAGTGGCGACAAGCTGGCGATTGGCATCGATCTTGGCACCTCGGGCGCACGGGCGGTCGCCATGGCCGAAGACGGCGCCGTCGTGGCAACGGGTGCGGCGAAGCTCTCGTCCCACAGTGACGATCACCGCGACCCGATCGGCTGGTGGAAGGCGGTGCAGGTGGCTCTTGTTGAAGCGCTTGGAGGTATCGACCGGCAGAACGTTGCAGCACTCGCGATCGACGGCACATCGGGTACGATGCTGCCGGTGGATCAGGGCGGCGCGCCGCTGGCGACGCCGATGATGTACAACGACCCGGTTGCCGATCGTGCTCTTCTCGATGCGGTCTCCGCCCATGTGCCGCGCGAGAGTGCCGCCCATGGCGCGACATCAGGTCTTGCCAAGCTTCTCGCCTTTCAGTCACGGCCCGGGGTTTTCCGGGTGATCCACCAGGCCGACTGGCTCGCCGGGCATTTCACCGGGCTTTACGACGTTTCCGATGAGAACAATGCTCTGAAGACCGGGTACGATCCGGTGACACGATCCTGGCCGGACTGGATCGAAAAGACCGGTGCGCGCGTGGATCTGCTGCCCGACGTGCTTCCGGCCGGCGCGCCGATCGCGACCATCGCGCCGGCGGCGGCCGAAGCCTTTGATCTGCCGGCCGAGGTGGTGGTCGTCGCCGGAACCACGGACGGCTGCGCCTCGTTTCTCGCGACCGGCGCCGATCAGCCGGGCGACGGCGTCAGTGCGCTCGGCACGACGCTGACGGTGAAGATGCTCTCAGATCGTCCGCTGTTTGCACCGGAATATGGGCTCTACAGCCATCGCATCGGCGAGATGTGGCTTGCGGGCGGTGCGTCGAACACGGGTGGGGTCGTTCTGGCCGAACACTTCTCGCCCGAAAGGCTGGCTACGCTTTCCGCCGAGATCGATCCGGCTGAAGAGACCGGGCTCGACTACTATCCGCTTGTCAGGCCCGGCGAGCGTTTTCCGGTGTCCGATCCCAATTTTCCGCCGCGCATGAGCCCGCGTCCATCCGATGATGCAACCTTCCTCAAGGCGATCTTCGAGGGCATCGCCGGGGTCGAGAACCTCGCCTATCAGCGGCTGATGTCGCTTGGCGGGCCGAGGCTTCGTTCGCTGCGAAGCGTCGGCGGCGGTGCGAAGAATGTGGCCTGGACGGCGATCCGTTCACGCAGGCTCGGTGTGCCATTCCTGCCGGTTCTCTCCGAGGAGGCCGCCGCCGGTACGGCGCGGCTTGCGCTTGCCGGCGCCAGAAAGGCGGGTGTGCTGTGACTGGTGTCGAGACCATTGCCGGGCTCGGCGCGATCGCCGATCGCTACGATGCCTTCCTGATCGATCAGTTCGGCGTGTTGCGCGATGGACGTGGACCCTATCCCGGAGCGGCGGAAACGCTTGCGCGGCTGAAAGACGCCGGGAAACGCATCATCGTCCTGTCCAATTCGGGAAAGCGCTCGGCGGAAAACGACCGTCGCCTCGTCGAACTCGGCTTTGTCGCCGGCAGTTGGGACTGGTTCCTGACCTCAGGCGAGGTCGCCTGGCAGATCTTGAGGCGGGAAGGCGGGGCAGGTGGCGGCACAGCACGCAAATGCCTGCTGATCAGCCGCGACCATGACCTCTCGCCAATCAAGGGGCTCGATCTCGAGCGTACCGACAGTGGCGCCGATGCCGATGTCGTCCTGCTCTCGGCGAGCGAGGGCGATGTCCATCTGCTCTCCTACTATGCGGTGCTGCTGGCACCTGCGGCTGCGCGGGGCGTTCCCTGCCTCTGCACCAATCCGGACAAGGTGATGCTGACGACAGCCGGAACGGCGTTCGGTGCCGGCCGGATCGCCGAGCTTTACGAGGAACTCGGCGGCAGCGTGCGCTGGATCGGCAAGCCCTTCGCCGACATCTATTCCTTTGCGCTCGATTTCCTGGGGCATCCGGATCCGGCGCGGGTCTGCGCGATCGGCGACAGCATCGAGCACGACATCGCCGGCGCCACGGGGGCGGGTCTTCATTCCGTGCTGGTGACGACAGGTATCCTGCAGCACGCCTCGAATGAAGAGCGGAGCCGGCTCTTTGCCGAACATGGGGCAAGCCCCGACTTCATCCTTCCGAAATTTCTCTGGTAGCCGGGAGTAGGATCGTGGCCTTCACGCTGTCGCTCAACACCAATCCGCTGGTCAACCGCTTCGCCGAGCCCGACGACCTGATCGACACGATCGCCGAGAAGATCCGCATCGGCTACGTGCAATTGACCCATGAATTCGTCAATCCCGGCTGGCCGGCGGCGACGATCGCCAAGACCGTCCGGCAGTTTCGCCGGGTGCTCGACCGCACCGGCGTGAAGATCACTTCGGGCATGACCGGTCCCTACGGCCGGCTCAACCACTTCGGCCATCCGGATCCGGATGTCCGGCGCTACTACGTCGACTGGTTCAAGACCTTTGCAGATATCTCCGCCGAGCTCGGCGCTTCCGGTATGGGCACGCAATTCGCGATCTTCACGCTGAGGGATTACGACGATCCGGCGCGGCGCGAGGAGATGATGCGCATCGCCATCGACTGCTGGCGCGAGGTCGCCGAGCACGGCAAGGCGGCGGGTCTTTCCTATGTCTTCTGGGAGCCGATGTCGGTTGGCCGCGAGTTCGGCCATACGATCGCCGAATGCCGGGCGCTCGACCGGCGGTTGGCGGAAGCGGATCTGTCGATCCCGATGAAGATGATGGTCGACATCGACCATGGCGATGTCACCTCCGACAATCCTGATGACATCGACCCCTATGCCTGGGCCGGCGCGTTCCCCGAGCGCTCGCCGATCATCCACATCAAGCAGTCCTCGATGAACAAGGGCGGCCACTGGCCCTTTACCGCCGCCTACAACAGCGATGGTCGCATCACGCCCGAGAAGCTGATCGGCGCGGTCAGGGCAGGCGGTGGCACGGACAACGAGATTTGCCTGGAGCTTTCGTTCCGCGAGCGCGAGCCGACCGATCACAACGTCGTTGAGATGATCCGGGAGTCGGTCGAATTCTGGGAACCCTTCATCGATACGGGTTTCAATCATGCACAAAAATCACATTAAAAAGTCACAAAATCACATAATTGAAATTGAAAAATCACATGTAAGTGTTATCTTCTCACGGTGAGCGCGGCGATGGCCGCGCGTGATCGGGGCCGAGACGATGAAGCCGGAAGACAGGCGACAGGCGATCATGGATGTGCTGATGGAGGCCGGGACGGCGTCCGTCGAGGACCTGTCGCGGCACTTCGGCGTCAGCAAGATGACGGTGCACCGCGATCTCGACGACCTCGAGCAGGCGGGGCTGTTGCGCAAGGTGCATGGAGGCGCCTCGATCCAGTCGAGCCCGCAATTCGAAAGCGACTTCCGCTACCGTGAGAAGATTGCCACCGCCGAAAAGCGGCGGATCGCCGAACATGCGGCCACGCTGATCGAACCGGGGCAGAGCATCCTGATCGACGACAGCTCAACGACCGGCGCGATCGCTGAGTGCATCCGCGACATTCGACCGCTGACGGTCATCACCAACAATCTCGGTGTGATCAGCAGTCTCTCGGGCGCTCCCGGCATCAACGTCATCGCGCTCGGCGGCCAGTACAGCAAGAAGTTCAACGGCTTCTTCGGCATCGTCACCGACGAGGCGCTGCGCTCGCTGCGCGTCGATATCGCCTTTCTGTCGAGCTCGGCGATCGAAGGCACGACGGCGTTCCACCAGGACCAGGAAGTGGTGCAGGCCAAGCGCCTGATGGTCAAGGCGGCCAAGCGCAAGTACCTGCTGGTGGATCACGACAAATTCGGGCGCTCGGCGCTCCATTTCCTGACCGGGCTCGATGCCTTCGACGCGGTGCTGACCGGCGCCGAGCTGGCGCGCGAACATGCCGCACCGCTTGGAGAGGCGGGCATCCGGCTGGTCAGGATCGACAATTCCAAGGAGAAGGCATGAGCATGTCCGCATTCTGGGTCGGCACCAGCTGGAAGATGAACAAGACGCTCGCCGAGGCGATGGCCTTTGCCGAGGGCTTGGTGGCTGCCGATGCGGCGCGCGACGAACGCATCCAGCGTTTCGTCATTCCGCCGTTTACGGCGGTGCGTGAGGTCAAGGCGCGGCTTGCCGGCACCAGCGTCAAGGTCGGCGCCCAGAACATGCATTGGGACGATGCTGGCGCCTGGACCGGCGAGGTCTCGCCGCTGATGCTTTCGGATTGCAATCTCGATGTGGTCGAGCTTGGCCACAGCGAACGGCGTGAGCATTTCGGCGAAACGGACCGCACTGTCGGCCTGAAGACGGCAGCCGCCGTGCGCCACGGCCTGGTGCCGCTGATCTGCATCGGCGAGACACTTGCCGAGCGCGAAGCTGGCGAGGCGGACGCGGTGCTGAAGCGCCAGGTCGAAGGCGCGCTTCAGCTTCTCGAAGGCGAGGCGAAGGCGGCGACCATCCTGCTTGCCTACGAGCCGGTCTGGGCGATCGGCGTCAACGGCATCCCCGCGACCGCAGACTACGCCGACGAGCGCCACAAGCGCATTGCCGAGGTGGCCGAAGCGGCGCTCGGCGCACGCGTGCCGGTGCTCTACGGCGGCAGCGTCAACCCCGGCAATTGCGAAGAACTCATCGCTCAGGCGCATATCGACGGTCTCTTCATCGGCCGCTCCGCCTGGGATGTCACTGGCTATCTCGACATTCTGCAGCGTGTCTCAAGGGCGATCTGAGCCTTTCGCCGCGGCAGGTTCTTAGGAAAGGAACAATCATGAAGATTGCAATCGGGGCAGACAGCGCCGGCAAGCCCCTGCTGGATGTCATCGCCGCTCATCTCGGCGGCAGGTCCGATGTTGAAGTCGTGGACCTCAGCCAGTCCGGCTTCTATGCGGATCTCGCGCAGAACCTGGCGCAGCAGGTCGTCGAAGGCAAGCACGACCGCGGCATCCTGTTTTGCGGCACCGGCATCGGTGTGTGCATCTCGGCCAACAAGGTGCCGGGCATCCGTGCGGCGCTCACGCATGACACCTATTCGGCCGAGCGAGCCGCGAAGTCAAACAACGCCCAGATCATCACCATGGGTGCCCGCGTCATCGGTTCCGAGCTGGCGAAGGCGATCGTCGATACCTGGCTTGCATCCGAGTTCGATCCGGAAGGCCCGTCCGCCGGCAACGTCCGGGCGATCGACCGGCTCGACGCTGTCAGAGCGGGATGAGCAGAAGGGGGAGTGGTCTTCCAACGGCCTCCCGCTCCCCCTTGTGATCACGGTGATTTTGGGTCGGTCCGACCCAAAACACTTTTGATCGGCCTCTAAACCTGAAATCGCGACGCCCGTTGATCCTCCCTCAGGCATCGTGACGACGCGCCCGGCAGCGATGCCGGGCGTATTCGCGTGCAGGGACAACCGCGTCGCGATTCCTGAGGTTGCTTGCTGATCTTCTTCGACTTCTCGCTCGTCGCGCCATCACCGGAAACCTAATTGACCGAAGGTGGCGAGGGCGGGTTCTTGGCAGCGAAAAGGGCGCCACATGTGTCCTTCTCCCCGCGCGCGGGGAAGGTGGCGGCAGCCGGATGAGGGGCAGGCCCTCACCGAGCGGATGAGGGGCAGCCGATGTCTCGAGGGCCGATCAGGCGTTGATCAGCGCCAGCTTGGCACGGGCGTCGAGGATCTGGGCGCAGGCGTTGGCGGCTTCCGTGCCCTTGGCGACGAAGTGTTCGCGGAAGAAGGTGATCAGCGGCTCGCTTTCCTGGAAATTATGCGGCGTCAGCACGGCCGAAAGCACCGGCACGTTGGTGTCGAGTTGCACCCGCATCATGGCGTCGAGCACGGTACCGGCGACGAAGTCGTGGCGGTAGATGCCGCCGTCGACGACGAAGGCGGTGCCGAGGATCGCGGCATAACGGCCAGTCTTGGCCAGCGTCTGCGCGTGCAGCGGGATTTCGAGCGCACCGGGCACGTCGAAGATCTCGACGTCGGCTGCCGAACCGCCGAGCTTCGTCCATTGTGCAACGAAGGCATCGACCGCGCGGTCGACGATGTCGGCGTGCCAGCGGGCACGGACGATCGCGATCTTGGCGGCGGGGTGGGAAAGAATGGTCATGGTCTCAAGCCTTTCAGGGTTTGGCGTTTTCCAATGATCCCGTCGGGCGAACATGCATGCGCGCGGGGACCCGTTGCGGGGCCCACGTTCCTGCTTGCTCTCTTCCATCCGGACTGTGACCGTCGGCTCCGGAATCTGACCGGATCTGCTGACCCCCAGGGGTGAAACCCTAAGGCGCTCGCGGGCTTCAGCCTTTCGGCCGCTACCGCCGGTGGGGAATTTCGCCCCGCCCTGAGAACAACGCGACTATATAGCGCGAGCGTGGGCGGTCAAACGCGCGCTGCGACGAAAATGCTGGAAATCACGACAGAATTTTCCAGGGTTCGACGCCATCGGAAGAAATCGTTCCGATGGCGTCAGCCTGCTACTCGCGAATGACGAGCAGGTCCTTGGCGGCAAAGCGCAGGGTGACGCTGTCGCCGGAAACCGGCGGGGCCACGCCCGGATTGTTGAACATGTCGAAGGAGATGACGTCGCCGCCGACGCGAAGGCGCGTGCGGATGACCGAGCCCAAGAAGCTGGTCGAGACGACTTCGCCGGCAAGGGCCGTATCGCCCTTGGCACCTTCGGCAATCGAGCCTGCTTCGGGACGCAGCGCCAGCGATATGCTGTCGCCGCCCTTCATGCCGGCAATCGGGTCCTTCAGCGCGATCTGCTGGTTGCCGATCGTCACCGCACCCGATGCCGGGTCCGCGACCTTGCCCTCGATGATGCTGAGCGTGCCGACGAAGGAGGCGACGAAGCGCGTTGCCGGCGTGTTGTAGATCTCGAAGGGGGTGCCGATCTGGTCGGCGCGGCCGGCATTCATGACGACGATGCGGTCGGAGATCGACAGCGCCTCTTCCTGGTCATGGGTGACGAAGACCGTTGTGATGCCGAGCTGCTGCTGGATCTGCCGGATTTCCTCGCGCAGCGAGACGCGGATCTTGGCGTCTAGTGCCGAAAGCGGCTCGTCGAGCAGCAGCACCTGCGGTTTGACGGCAATGGCGCGGGCAAGCGCCACGCGCTGCTGCTGGCCGCCGGAGAGCTGGTAGGGGAAGCGGTCCGCCAGATGGTCGAGCTTGATCAGCCCGAGCATCTGCTTCACCCGTGCGTCGATCTGCGACTTCTCGGTGCCTGCAATCTTCAGACCGAAGGCGACGTTGTCATGCACGTTCATGTTGGGGAACAGCGCATAGGCCTGGAACACCATGCCGATGTTGCGCTGGTTGGGCTTCAGTGCGTTCTGGTCCTTGCCGTTGATGACGATCTTGCCGCTGGTCGGCGTCTCGAAGCCGGCGATCATGCGCAGAACCGTCGTCTTGCCGCAGCCCGACGGGCCCAAGAAGGAGACGAACTCGCCCTTTTCGATGTTCATGTTGAAATCATGCACGACCTGAACCGGGCCGAAGGACTTCTTGATGCTGGTGAGTGACAGAAAACTCATTGGTGCGGTCCTCAGGCCTTAGGAGGCGCGCTTTTCTGGAAGCGCGAGACGAGCTGGATGAGGCCGAGGCAGCCCCAGGTGATGCCGAATGCGATAACGGCGAGAGCCGCCGGCTCATAGGCGCGGTTGGCGCCCAAGAGCTGCATGTAGGGGCCGAAGGCCGGTCGGTTCAGAAGCGCCGCCATGGTGAACTCGCCGATGACGATGGCAAACGTCAGGAAGGCGCCCGAAAGCACCGCGACCAGCACGTTCGGCAAGATGATCTTGGCAAGGATCGTCGTCCAGCCGGCGCCAAGGCTCTGGGCCGCTTCGGTGAGCGTGCCGACGTCGATGGTGCGAAGGCCAGTGTCGACGGCGCGGTACATGTAGGGAAGCGCAAGCGTCGCATAGCCGAACATCAGGAGGATGTTGGTGCCGGTCAGCGAGCCCGTCAGCGGCAGCCAGCTCGAGGTGTTGTAGAGCCGGATATAGCCGAAGACGATGACGATCGCCGGGATGACCAGCGGCAGCAGCGTGATGAACTCGATAACGGGGCGCAGCCGCGGCAGCTTGAGGCGGACCCAGTAGGCGGTCGGAACAACCAGCAGTACGCCGAAGACGATGGTGAACAGCGCCTGCAGCACCGAATAGGTGAAGGTCTCCTGGAAGCGCGGGTCGGCAAAGACCTTCTGATAGGCGTCGAAGGAATATTCGCCGCGGCGCATCTTCAAGGAGAAGTTGGTCATGCCGATGAGCGGCAGGGTGAAATAGAGGAGGCCGAACAGGAGAGCCCCCCAGGCCCAGATCTTCTTCATTTCAGCCACCTTTCGCTGCGGCCCCGCAGCCAGATGTAGATCGCATTGGCGATGCCGGTAACGACGATCATGCCGAAGGCAAGCGCATAGCCGAGATGCGGATTACCAAGCACGTCGCCGCGGATCTGGGCAAAGAGCAGGATCGGCACGATCGACAGCGACGAGCCGGTGAGTGCGATCGCGGTTGCAACCGCGCCGAAGGCATTGGCAAAGAGCAGTGCGAGCGTGCCGAGGAGCGAGGGAAGCAGGATCGGGAAGGCGACCATGCGCCAGTATTGCAGGCCCGTGGCGCCGAGGATTTCCGCCGCCTCGCGCCATTCGCGCTTCAGCCCGTCGAGCGCCGGCGTGATGATCAGGATCATCAGCGGGATCTGGAAGAACAGATAGGTGATCGTCAGCCCCCAGAAGGACAGGAGGTTGAAGCCGAGCATCCTCAAGTCGAAGCCGAAGTTCGAGCGCAGGAAGACGGTGACGATGCCGACGGGGCCAAGCGTCGCGAGGAAGGCGAAGGCGAGCGGCACGCCGGCAAAGTTGGAGGCAACGCCCGAGAAGGTCAAAAGCGGCCCGCGGATGCCCTTCGGCAGTCCGCCGAAGACGATGGCAGAGGCCATGGCAAAGCCGATCAGGCAGCCGAGAAGTGCGGAGGCGATGCTGATCTTGATCGAGATCCAATAGGCGGCAAGGATCGAGGGCGTGAACAGGCCGCGGATATTCTCGAATGTGAAGCTGCCTTCCGGCGTCTGAAAGGCGCCGATGACGATCTTCATCGTCGGCAGGATCAGGAACAGCGTCACGAAGGCGGCAAAGGGTAGGATACCCAGCCAGTGAAGCGGTAGGCGACGCGCAGGCGGGCTGGCGTCGGGTTTCGCAGATGACATTCCGTTCGCCCCCGTGAAGCCGCGTAATCGATGCGGGCGTAATTGATGGTCTAAAGAATTGAATTTCTTGCAAATAACGTATGCGCCCCGACCGGAAAACCGGCCGGGGCGACAGGACTGTGGAAAGACTTACTGGACGTTCGCGCCGACGACGGCATCCCAGCCGCCGGTGACGGCAGCCTTGTTGGCGTCGACTTCTTCGAGCGTCGGGAAGTAGGCCTTTTCATAGGCTGCTGCCGGCGGCAGGGCGTCGATCAACTCCTGCGGAACCTTGCCGGCCTTGACCATGGCGTTGAAGCGAGCCGGGTGGCAGAAGCCCTTGAGCCAGCCGAGCTGACCTTCGTCGGAATAGAGGTGCTCCATCCAGAGCTTCGCTGCGTTCGGGTGCGGCGCATAGGCCGAGATGCCCTGAACATAGACGCCGGCGAGAACGCCGCTGGCCGGAACGACGACTTCGGTCGGCGGGTTGCCGGCAAGCGTCTTGGCCCAGCCGAGAGCGTTGTAGTCCCAGGCGACGATGATCGGGGTCGAGCCCTGGGCAAGCGTGCCGGACTTGCCGATGACCGGAACGAAGTTGCCGGCCTTGTTCAGTTCGGCGAAGTAGCCGAGGCCGGTCTCACCGGCTTCCTTGCCTGCCTTTGCGCCCTTGGCAAGACCAGCGGCGAGAACGCCGAGGATTGCCTGGTTCGAAGCGCGCGGATCGCCGGCAAGAGCGACCTGGCCGGTATATTCCGGCTTCAGCAGGTCAGCCCAGTCCTTCGGAGATTCCTTGACGAGGTCCTTGTTCACAAGGAACGACATGACGCCGTAATAGTCGCCGTACCAGTAGCCTTCAGCATCCTTGACGGTGTCCGGGATCTCGTCCCAGGTGGAAACCTTGTAGGGCTGCAGCAGGCCTTCGGCCTTCATCTGCGGGCCGAAGGCGAGACCGACGTCGACGACGTCAGGAGCCTGCGGGCCCTTGTTGTCCTTGTTGGCCTTCACGGCCTCGACTTCGTCGGCCGAGCCGGCATCCGGGTTCAGTTCGTTGACCTGGATTTCCGGATACTTGGCCTTGAAGGAAGCGATGACGTCGCCATAACCGCACCAGTCGTGGGGAAGGGCGATCGTGGTCAGCATGCCTTCCTTCTTGGCGGCTTCGATGAGCTCGGCGCTCGGCTCGGCGGCAGCAATTGCCGTCGTCGCCAGGAAGATGGCGGTGGAGAGCGAAAGCAGGCGTTGGGTTTTTGAAATCACTGGTGTTCTCCTTATGGGTTTAGTCAAATTCGTGGGGTTTCAGTCGATTTCGGCGAAGCTGTTAAAGAGATGCGATGAAAGTAATGTGACAGCGTTTTTGCTGTTCGCGCCGCGTATGTCGTTGGAAGAACATTTCTTTTTGTCACACGCGATTTACCTGTCGCATACCTGCATAAGATTCCGTGAACGTGTCGGCGACCTCTCCCTAAACCGGTTTGCGAAAGATGCGGGTGGAATCGAAAAGGCCCTCTAGCGTCTTCATCCGGTCGCGGGTTTCGTCCCAGTTCGAACTCTGGACGGCCTCGATGAGCGCTTCGATCAGAAACAGGATGACAACCGAACTGTCCCAGGCTGACGGCACTTCGATCTGTGAGCGGAACACCCGGGAGGCGGACTTGGCGACCGGCGACGTCCAGCGGTCGGTGAACAGCACGATTTCGACGCCGCGCTCGCGGGCCGATTTGGCGAGCGTCACCATTTCCTGCTCGTAGCGGCGGATGTCGAAGAGAATCAGCACGTCGCCCTGGCGCATGTCGAGCACGTAGTGCGGCCAGGCACTGGCATTGGAGGCGATTTCGATGACCCCCGGCCGGATAACCTGAAGGTGGGTGAAGAGATAGTCGGCCAGCGACCGGGTGATGCGGCCGCCGAGCAGATAGACGCTGCGCTTGCGGTCAGCGATGAGGGCGGCGGCCTCGTCGAACTCCTGCGGCTCGATCTGGGTCAGCGTCTCGCGCAGATTGCTGGTGATCGCATCGGCAAAACGGTTGAGCGTATGAGTGCCCGGCGCGTTGGCGGCCCAGCGGTCGTGCTTGGTGATCGGGTTCGAGATCGTCGCTTCCAGTTCCTGGTGCAGGCGCGCCTGGAAATCCGGAAAGCCGCGGAAGCCGAGCTTTTGCACCATGCGCGCGACGGTCGGGGTCGAAACGCCGGCGTTCTCGGCGACCGTGGTGATCGAACCGAGTCCTGAAACGGGATAATTGTCGAGAAGTGTCTCCGCCAATTGCTTCTCCGCGCGGGTCAGCGCGGTGAATTGGGCAGTGATCACGTCCGACACCGTCATGGATGTCGCCTTGCTGCTCAAATTATCTCCCCTGAACCGATCTAAAGCCGGTTTGTGACAGATTAAACATCGCTGTCACAATTGGAGTCAATCGCAATTTTGAAGAGATCGTTTCAGATTTCGATTGACACTCGCCAATCTCTGAAGAATTCTTTTCATTAACGAACGTCTAACGGGGCAAGAGGGGATGCCGGTGTTGACGCGACTTTTGACCGAAGCAGATGGCGATCCGGTTGCGATCGAAAACGCCGCAGGCAAGGGCGATGTCGTGCTCGTCTGCGAGCACGCCTCGCGCAGGGTTCCCGAGCGGCTTGGTACGCTCGGTCTTACCGATCAAGCGCTCGAAAGCCATATCGCCTGGGATCCGGGGGCGCTGGCGGTTGCCGGGCTGCTTGCCGCCAAACTCGATGCCGCGCTGATCTATCAGCGCTTCTCCCGCCTTGCCTACGATTGCAACCGACCGCCCGAAGCCGACGCGGCCATGCCCGTGGTCAGCGAGGTCTATGAAATACCGGGAAACCGGACGATGTCGGCCGACGAGCGCCAGGCGCGCATCGACGAGATCTACAAGCCGTTTCACGATGCGGTCGCCCGTTTCGTCTCGGAGCGCAAGGCCGGAGGACGGCCGCCGATCCTGGTGACGATGCATAGCTTCACGCCGGTCTATTTCGGCAATCCGCGGGCGGTTGAGGTCGGCGTGCTGCATGACGCCGACAGCCGGCTTGCCGACCAGATGCTGCTTGCCGCGACGAAAGGGCAGGTCGCCTACGATATCCGCCGCAACGAGCCCTATGGGCCGGCTGACGGCGTTACCCATAGCCTGATCGAATATGGCGTCCACAACGGGCTGCCGAATGTGATGATCGAGATCCGCAACGATCTCATTCGCAATGACATCGGCCAAAGGGTCATGGCCGATTACCTGGAAGGGCTGCTGCGCAAAGGCGTCGCGGCCGTTTCAGCACAATAAAAGACCCTGGGGAGCGGCCTGGCCGCGGTCCTGTTCCGGGCAGCCGGGGCGGGTGGTTGATGGGACCCGGTCGCAATGGGGCGGTCTGGTCTGAAAAAATCAGGGGAAGAAAAATGCAAGACTACAGTGATATCGACAAAAAGCAGGACATGAGTGTCTTGCACTCGATGGGCTACGCCCAGGAGCTCGAGCGGCGCATGAGCCAGTTCTCGAACTTCGCGGTGTCGTTCTCGATCATCTGCATTCTTTCGGGCGGCATCAATTCGCTCGCCCAGGCGACCGCAGGCGCGGGGGGCGCGGCGATCGGCATCGGCTGGCCGCTCGGCTGCTTCATTTCCTTCGTCTTTGCCGTCGCCATGGCCCAGATCAGCTCTGCCTATCCGACGGCCGGCGGCCTCTATCACTGGGGTTCGATCCTCGGCAACCGCTTCACCGGCTGGCTGACGGCCTGGTTCAATCTGCTCGGTCTCGTCACCGTTCTCGGCGCCATCAACATCGGTACCTACTACTTCTTCATGGGTTCCTTCGGCACGCCCTATTTCGGTCTTGCCGACACGATCGGAACGCGTATCGGCTTCCTGGTGATCATCACCGGCGCCCAGGCGCTCGTGAACCACATGGGCATCGGGCTGACCGCCAAGCTCACGGACTTTTCCGGCTACCTGATCTTCGCAACGGCAATCCTGCTCGCACTCGTATGCCTTACCGCTGCCGACAGCTACGACATCGCACGCCTCTTCACCTTCTCCAACTATTCCGGTGAAGCCGGCGGCAACGTCTGGCCCGAGACTTCGGGCACCTGGGTGTTCCTGCTCGGTCTGCTCCTGCCGATCTACACGATCACCGGCTACGACGCCTCGGCGCACACTTCGGAAGAAACGGTGAAAGCCGCCCATTCCGTGCCGCGCGGCATGGTCTCGTCGGTGCTGTGGTCGGCGCTCTTCGGCTACATCATGCTGTGCTCGTTCGTGCTGATGATCCCGAACATGGACGAAGCCGCCAAGCAGGGCTGGAACGTGTTCTTCTGGGCGATGGACGCGCAGGTGCACCCTGTCATCAAGGATATCCTCTATCTCGCCATCTTCGTCAGCCAGTGGCTGTGCGGCCTGGCGACGGTGACCTCGGTGTCGCGCATGATCTTCGCATTCTCGCGTGACGGCGGCCTGCCGGCGTCCAAGGCGCTGGCCAAGGTGAGCCCGACCTACCGCACGCCGGTTGCCGCGATCTGGACCGGTTCGATCCTCTCCGTGCTGTTCGTCTGGGGCTCGTCGCTGGTCTCGATCGGCGAAACGCCGGTCTACACCATCGTCGTCTCGTGCACCGTCATCTTCCTGTTCTTCTCCTTCGCGATCCCGATCACGCTTGGTCTGTTCGCCTGGGGAACCTCGAAGTGGGACAAGATGGGTCCGTGGAACCTCGGCGAAAGCATGTTCAAGCTCTTCGCAGTGCTTTCGATCGCCGCCATGGTGCTGATCTTCATCCTCGGCGTTCAGCCGCCGAACGACTGGGCGCTCTACATCACCGTCGGCTTCCTGGTGCTGACGGCGCTGATCTGGTTCGGCCTTGAAAGACGCCGTTTCCGTGGCCCGCCGATCGGCGACGAAGTGGCACGCCGCCAGGCCGAAATCGCCGCTGCCGAAAAGGCGGTCGGCCAGATCTAACCAACACCGAAAAAGGCGGGAGCGCGACCGCGACTTCCGCCTTTTCTTTTGCCGGAACCTCTCCGGTTACCTGAACGGAACACGCACGCGGCCCAATAAATCGTGACCCAAGGGAACGGCCGCGTGACCAAACATGGGATGGACGTTGATGAGCTATACGTTTGACGAGTTGAAAGAAGACGTCGCCGCCGGGCGCATCGATACGGTGCTTGCCTGCCAGGTCGACATGCAGGGCCGGTTGATGGGCAAGCGCTTCCACGCGCAGTTCTTCGTCGATGGCGCCTGGAAGGAAACGCATAGCTGCAACTACCTGCTTGCGACCGACATGGAGATGGAAACCGTTCCAGGTTACAAGGCGACGAGCTGGGAAAAGGGCTACGGCGACTATACGATGAAGCCGGATCTCTCGACGCTTCGCCGCATCCCCTGGCTCGAAGGCACGGCACTCGTGCTTTGCGACATGCTCGACCACCACACCCACGAGGAAGTGCCGCATTCGCCGCGCGCGATCCTGAAGAAGCAGGTGGCGCGGCTCGAGAAGATGGGGCTCAAGGCCTATATGGCGAGCGAGCTCGAATTCTTCCTGTTCGACCAGTCCTATGACGACGCCCGCCAGTCCGGCTACCGCGACCTGCAGCTCGTCAGCGGCTACAACGAGGACTACCACATCTTCCAGACGACCAAGGAAGAGGACGTGATGCGGGCAATCCGCAACGGTCTCCAGGGCGCCGATATCCCGGTCGAAAATTCCAAGGGCGAGGCGTCTGCCGGCCAGGAAGAAATCAACGTGCGCTATGCCGATGCGCTGACGATGGCCGACCGGCATGCGATCATCAAGAACGGCTGCAAGGAAATCGCCTGGTCGCGCGGCAAGGCCATCACCTTCCTTGCCAAGTGGAACTATTCGGCCGCCGGTTCCTCCTCGCATATCCACCAGTCGCTCTGGAGCGCCGACGGCAAGTCGTCGAAGTTCTACGATGAAAGCGGCAAATACGGCATGTCGGAGATGATGCGCCACTATGTGGCGGGTCTGCTCACCCATGCGAGCGAGATCACCTATTTCCTTGCGCCCTACATCAACTCCTACAAGCGCTTCATGGCTGGCACCTTCGCGCCGACCAAGGCTGTGTGGAGCAAGGACAACCGCACGGCCGGCTATCGCCTCTGCGGCGAAGAGACCAAGGCGATCCGCATCGAATGCCGCGTCGGCGGCTCCGATCTCAATCCCTATCTCGCCTTTGCCGCTTTGATCGCCGCTGGCATTTCCGGTATCGAGAACAAGATGGAGCTGGAAGCGCCCTTCGTCGGCGACGCCTATGGCGGCAAGGACGTGCGCGAGATCCCGCGCACGCTGCGCGACGCCACGGCGGCGCTGAGTGAATCCAAGATGCTGCGCGAAGCCTTTGGCGACGAGGTCATCGAGCACTATGCAAGGGCCGGACGCTGGGAACAGGAAGAATACGACCGCCGCGTCACTGACTGGGAAGTCGCGCGCGGCTTTGAAAGAGCGTAAGGAGGGCGCGGGATTTGCCCCTCACCCTAACCCTCTGCCCGCCTGCGGGGAGAGGGGACCTACTCTGCGAATCGAGCTTGGTTGGGAGAAACGGCGCGGCATGTTTCCTTCGCCCCGCTTGCGGGGAGAAGGTGGCCGTAGGCC
This sequence comes from Ensifer sp. MJa1, assembly GCF_037026475.1. Lineage (NCBI taxonomy): Bacteria > Pseudomonadati > Pseudomonadota > Alphaproteobacteria > Hyphomicrobiales > Rhizobiaceae > Ensifer > Ensifer sp. MJa1. The sequence continues at coordinate 119,557 of NZ_JAKUMO010000011.1, forward strand.
GGATGAGGGGCGGCTGCAGCACCGAACGAGAATTCCCATGGAACAAACAGGAAGACGATCATGAGCATGATCAAGTGCATTTCGCCCGTAAACGGCGAGGTCTACGCAGAACGCCCGGCCATGCCGCTGGAACTTGCCAAACAGGTGGTTTCGCGCGCCCGCCAGGCGCAGAAGGCCTGGGCGCGCCGGCCGCTCGACGAACGCGTCAATCTGGTGCTTGCCGGTGTCGCGCGTCTCAACGAGATGGTCGACGAGGTGGTACCGGAGATCGCCTGGCAGATGGGCCGGCCGGTGCGCTACGGCGGCGAGTTCAAGGGCTTCAACGAGCGCTCGAACTATGTCGCCTCGATCGCTGCCGATGCGCTGAAGCCGCTGGTGATCGAGGAGAGCGACCGCTTCGAGCGCCGCATCGCCCGCGAACCGCATGGCGTCGTCTTCGTCGTCGCCCCGTGGAACTATCCCTACATGACCGCGATCAACACGGTCGCACCGGCGCTGATGGCCGGCAACACCGTCATCATCAAGCATGCGAGCCAGACGATCCTCGTCGGCGAGCGCATGGTGCGGGCCTTCGTCGAGGCGGGCGTTCCCGCCGACGTTTTCCAGAACATCTTCCTTGACCATGAGACGACGGCAGCACTGATCGCCGCCAAGAGCTTCGACTTCGTCAACTTCACCGGTTCGGTCGAAGGCGGACGCTCGATCGAGCGGGCTGCCGCCGGCACCTTCACCGGGCTTGGCCTCGAACTCGGCGGCAAGGATCCGGGCTACGTCATGGAAGACGCCGACCTCGACGCGGCCGTCGACACGCTGATGGACGGCGCCACCTACAATTCCGGCCAGTGCTGCTGCGGCATCGAGCGCATCTACGTACACGAGTCGCTCTATGACGCCTTCGTCGAGAAGTCGGTCGCCTGGGTCTCCAACTACAAGCTCGGCAACCCGCTCGATCCGGAAACGACGCTTGGGCCGATGGCCAACAAGCGCTTTGCCGCGACCGTGCGCGAACAGATCGCCGACGCTGTTGCCAAGGGTGCCAAGGCGTTGGTCGATCCGAAGCTGTTTCCGCAGGATGACGGCGGCGCCTATCTCGCACCGCAGATCCTTGTGAATGTCGACCACTCCATGACCTTCATGCGCGAAGAGACCTTCGGTCCGGCCGTCGGCATCATGAAGGTGAAGAGCGATAGCCAGGCGATCGAACTGATGAACGACAGCCAGTATGGCCTGACCGCGTCGCTGTGGACCAGGGATGCCGAGCGCGCGGCGCGCATCGGCGCCGACATCGAGACCGGTACGGTCTTCATGAACCGCGCCGACTATCTCGATCCGGCACTCTGCTGGACCGGCGTCAAGGAAACCGGCCGCGGCGGCTCGCTGTCGGTCATCGGCTTCCAGAACCTTACCCGTCCGAAATCCTACCATCTGAAGAAAGTCACAGCATGACCATCACCGCCAACTGGAGCTATCCGACCGCCATCAAGTTCGGTGCCGGCCGGATCAAGGAGCTTGCCGACCATTGCAAGGCGGCGGGCATGAAGAAGCCGCTTCTGGTTACCGACCGGGGCCTCGCGCCGATGGCGATCACGCAGAACGCGCTCGACATTCTTTCAGCCGCCGGTCTCGGCCGGGCGATCTTTGCCGACGTCGATCCGAACCCGAACGACGTCAACCTCGAGGCCGGTGTGAAGGCCTTCAAGGACGGCGGCCATGACGGCGTCGTCGCCTTCGGCGGCGGCTCGGGTCTCGACCTCGGCAAGTGCGTCGCCTTCATGGCCGGGCAGAGCCGCCCGGTCTGGGACTTCGAGGACATCGGCGACTGGTGGACGCGTGCGAGCGTCGAGGGCATCGCCCCGATCGTCGCCGTGCCGACGACCGCCGGCACCGGCTCGGAAGTCGGCCGCGCCAGCGTCATCACCAATTCGGCCAGCCACGTGAAGAAGGTGATCTTCCATCCGAAGTTCCTGCCGGCAGTGACGATCTGCGACCCGGAACTGACGGTTGGCATGCCCAAGGTGATCACCGCCGGCACCGGCATGGACGCCTTTGCCCATTGCCTGGAAGCCTATTCCTCGTCCTTCTACCACCCGATGTCGGCTGGCATCGCGCTCGAGGGCATGCGGCTGGTGAAAGAGTATCTGCCGCGCGCCTACAAGGACGGTGCCGACATCGAGGCGCGTGCCAACATGATGAGTGCGGCCGCCATGGGGGCCGTCGCCTTCCAGAAGGGGCTCGGCGCCATCCACTCGCTGTCGCACCCTGTTGGAGCGATCTACAACACCCATCACGGCATGACCAACGCGGTGGTGATGCCGCCGGTGCTGCGCTTCAACCGCCCGGCGATCGAAGAGAAGATTGCGCGCGCGGCCGCCTATCTCGGCATTTCCGGCGGCTTTGACGGCTTCTACGACTACGTGCTGAAGCTGCGCGAGGAACTCGGCGTTCCGGACAAGCTGTCGGCGCTCGGCGTCGGCACCGACCGGATCGACGAGATGTCGGAAATGGCAATCGTCGACCCGACCGCCGGTGGCAACCCGGTCGAGCTGACGCTCGATGCTGCGGAAAAACTCTTCCGCGAGTGCATCTGACACCGCACCGCCGGCGCTTGCGGCTCGCCGCGAGCGCCGGCTCCCCCGATCGGCCACCATGATTTGAGCCGGTGCGCGGTCTCACGCAGGAGCGCGACACGGCCGAAAGCTGCATCGCTTTCCTCGCCCCTCCCTTGGATTAGAGGGTTGAAAACACTACTTGCCATTGCAGGCGACTTGTCACCTAATTGTCACGATTTGGTTCCGCGCGGCGCGATCTTTACGCTTCGTTTACCGCAATCTGAAACGGTTTCATTAGCGTGTTCGTATGTAGCCGGCCGCCGGGTTTTGCGGTCGTGACGAGTAGGGTTCTCCGATGTCGACTATTTCCCTCGCGAATGCGAAGGGGGGAGCGGGCAAAACGACGGCAGCCTTGCTGCTGGCCTGCGAGTTCGCCCGCCGGGGCGAAAGAACTGCCGTTCTCGATTGCGACCAGCTTGCCTGCATGACCGACTGGTTCCGTCACGGCCGCAACGACGGCAATCTCTCCCTGGTATCAGGCGTGGCGACCAGCACGCTCAGCGATCATCTCAGGCGCCTGCGCGGCCAGGTCGATCATGTGGTCATCGACCTGTCGGGGGCCGCCGATGTGCTGGTCGCGCTGGCGATCGGCCTCTCCGACCTGACGCTGATCCCGGTACAGGGCTGCGTCATGGACGCGCGCGGCGCCATCCAGGTCTTGGAACTGATCCGCTACATCGAAAGCAATGCGCGCGCCAACATCAACCATGCCGTGCTGCTCACGCGCGTCAACCCGATCGTGACGACCAGGGCGATGCGCAAGGTCAAGCTGCTCTTGGCCGAGAGCCGCATTCGGCTCGTCGACACACCGCTCGTGGAGCGCACCGCTTTCCGTGAGCTTTTTGAACAGGGCGATACGCTCTATTCCCTCCACGCCAACAGGGTCAGCAACCTTGAAAAGGCACAGGCCAATGCCCGCGAGTTCGCCGAGGACGTGCTGAGGCTGCTCGATCCGCCGGGCGAGGCGGCGCGGCACGGGCCGTTTTCGTCCATGTGCTATCGCGAGCAGCGCAAGGCGGATCCGGTTCTCGTGCGGGCGTAAGCCCCGATTTGCCATTTTTCCCCATGCAGAATGGCTGGCGCGGCGATGTCCGGCGGCCCGACTGTCAGGTTTGACGTTCCGGCGTTTCCAATTCGTTAACCATGTTCTGAAAGGTTTCGTTAAGAAGCGAACCACCGGCCGTGGCCGTCCGGGTTCAGCGCGGAACATGCACAGAATGAGGAATATCATGGCGGTCATCACTTTCGCCAATGCAAAGGGCGGCGCGGGCAAGACGACGGCGGCGCTGATCCTGTCGACCGAACTGGCGCGGCAGGGGCATCGCGTCGTGGTTCTCGATGCCGATCCGCAGCGCTGGATCACGAGTTGGGCGGAAGTCTCCGGCACGATCGCCAACCTCTCGGTCATTTCGCACATCACGCCGGCGTCGCTCGAATGTCATATCCGCGAGATGAAGGACGAGGTGGACTACATCGTCATCGATCTCGCGGGCGCCAAGGACCAGATCGTCGCCCTGGCGCTGGCACTTTCCGACCAGGTGCTGATCCCGGTGCAGGGCTGTGCGATGGACGCGAAGGGCGCCGCGCAGATTCTTGAACTCATTCGTCAGATCCAGGACCGCTCGGGCCTGCGCATCAACCACTCGGTGGTGCTCACCCGGGTCAATTCGCTGGTCACCACCCGCGCACTGCAGACAATCAAGACGATGCTCGCAGAACGCGGCGTCTCGGTGCTCGACACGCCGATCGTCGAGCGCGCGGCCTATCGCGAGATCTTCGAATGCGGCGGCACGCTGCAGTCGATGGATCCGGTCCGCGTCAGCAATCTCGACAAGGCCTCAGAGAACGCCGCTGCCCTCGCCAACGAAGTGCAGGCGCTGATGCCGGCGAAGGCCCGCCGCTCCTGGGCTGCGCGCATGCCGTCCTGGGCGTCGCGCCGCGCGGCTTGAGCCACCGGGGCCAAGAGCTTCAAACACCATTGTTCCGGGCGGAAAGCCGCTTCGCGCCTTTCCTGGAATTGCTTTGGCTTCATCTGAGTTGACGCAATTCCGGGCGGAAAGCCGCTTCGCACCTTTCCTGGAATTGCTTTTGGCCCACCGGAATTGACGTTTGTCAGTTCCGGTTGAATCACGTTTCCGTATTCGCGAAATAGCTGTCGCCTGTAAGGCTTCCTTTACCACGACCCCCTAACAGTGACCCCGGATACAGTTTGCCTGCAGCGAAGGTCGCAGCCGGGCAGCCGGCCGCCATGATTGCGGCCATGATCGCCGCGATTGTCTTTGCAGCCGATCCTGTTTCCATGCTCCACGACAGCGCCGCGCGTCTTTTCAGGCGGCAATCGGTCGCTGTATCACTTTGAACTGCAACATGTTTTGTCCTCAGAGCACACGGGGTCCGACATGCAGCAGAGCATGCAGGGAAGTTCGCGCATGAAAACGGAACACACCGCCGCCGGCACGCAAGACGTTGCCGGTCGTCTGAATTTCATGGCGCTCGATGACGCCGCCAGAACGAGCCTGAAGGCGCTGAAGCCGATCCTCGAGAAGGAGTTGAAGCCGGCACTCGACAAGTTCTACGGCAAGGTGAAGACGACGCCGGAGACCAAGCGCTTCTTCTCTTCCGACGCGCATATCGACCGCGCCAAGGGCGCGCAGGTCGGCCATTGGGCGAACATCGCCGACGCCAACTTCAATGAAGACTACAGCGCCAAGGTGCGCACCATCGGCCAGGTCCACGCCCGTATCGGGCTTGAGCCGCGCTGGTACATCGGCGGCTATGCGCTGATCGCCGAGCACCTGATCACCGAAATCGTCAAAGCCCATTGGCGCAAGGCCGGGTTGTTCTCGCGCCAGGGTACCTCGGCCGATGATCTGGCCGCGATGCTATCGAGCCTGATCAAGGGCGTCTTCCTCGACATGGACCTGTCGATCTCCGTCTACATGGATGCCTCCGACGTCACCAAGCAGCGCGCTGTGCAGGAAGAGGTGCTGGCAGCCGAGCGGGCGCTGATCAGCAAGACCTTCGGCGCTGCCTTGAAGAAGATAGCCGACGGCGACCTGACCGCGCGCATCGGCGCCGATCTGCCCGTCGCCTATCAGGAGCTCGGCGAGAACTTCAACCACGCGATCGGCGAGCTTTCGCGCGCCATCGGCGGCATCGAGGCCGGAGCCAGCCAGATCCACACCAGCGCCAAGGAGATTGCCGCTGCGGCCGATGATCTCGCCCGGCGCACGGAGCGGCAGGCGGCCAACCTCGAAGAGACGGCGGCGGCGGTCGAGCAGGTGACGCGCACGGTCAAGCAAACGGCCGAAGGCGCCAATCAGGCGAACTCGACGGTCATTGCGGCGCGTGCGAACGCTGAGCAGAGCGGCGAGATCGTCAGTCACGCGATCGAGGTGATGCAGGAGATCCAGACGTCGTCGGCAAGCATTGCCCGCATCGTCGACGTGATCGACGAGATCGCCTTCCAGACCAATCTTCTGGCGCTCAACGCCGGCATCGAGGCAGCACGCGCCGGCGAGGCGGGCAGGGGCTTTGCCGTTGTTGCCTCCGAAGTGCGAGCGCTCGCCCAGCGCTGCGCCGAGGCGGCCAAGGACATTCAGGACCTGATCGCCAAGTCGCGCGGCCAGGTGGACGATGGCGTGAACTCGGTCAACCAGGTGGCCCAGTCGCTGCAGCAGATCGTCGCCCAGGTCGTCGAAGTGAGCTCCGTCTTCGGCGCCATCCGCGCCAGCACCGCCGAACAGGCAACCGGCCTGCAGGAGGTCAACACCGCGATCACCCAGATGGACCAGATCACCCAGCAGAATGCCGCGATGGTCGAGCAGGCCAATGCCGCCAGCCAGGCGCTGACGGGCGAAGCCGAGACGATCGCGATGCGGCTCAGGGCGTTCCGGACTTCAGGGCAGGTGCAGGTGAGTGCCGGTTCGGGCTACCGCGTGGCGGCGTAAGATCGCGCCAGAGTTTAAGAGATGACGCCTCGGGTCAGATAAATCCGGGGCGTTTTGCTTTGTTGGTCAAGCGCGCCGCAATGACTCTGCCTTGACATGGACAATGGGGATAACGCGGAAAGGCAGTCTACGTGACATGTATCGATGTGACGTTTGCCACCTGAAGGTAATACTTTGTGGACATCGATATGGAGCGGAACGTGGCAAAGTTGACCAAGGAAGACGTATCCGAGCGCCTTGAGGCTGCGCTCGCAATACTCGGCGACGAGATCTGCGAGGATGGGCAGTCCAATCAAAAGATCAACTGGGCAAGGAGCTTGCTAAGGCGGGCAATCCAAGATCCAGTGGTGCAGGTCAATAAGGTTGCCAACGATATCGTGGTCAGATGAAGCCGTTCTCATCCGGCGTCGCGCTGCGGGGAGCAGTCCCCGAATGGCCGCGACTGCTCCTACCGGGTGACAGAGAAAATCGCAATAAAGTTCGGGGATCGGTGTGACCGATCCAACGCCTTCAGGAAACAGTCAAAACCGCCGGTCGATGAAGTGCTTGGCCTGTGCCCCTGCATGGTAGAATGCGGACTTCACGCTGCGCCAGGTGTCCGGGGTAACCGGCGTTTCGGTAAGCGGAATGGCCGAGGTCTCGCCGGTGACGTGGTTGGCGAGAGCGCGGCCGAAGACGGTGCCCGGCGCGATGCCGCGGCCGTTGTAGCCGCTGACGGAGACGACGTCAGGGGCGAGCGTGTGCATCACCGGCAGGTTGTTGGTGGTCATGCCGATGCGGCCGTCCCACCAGTATTCGAAGCGGAAATCACTGACGAAGGGGAAGAGCTTGCGTACGGAGCGGGCGGCAAAGGCACGGTGCGTACCTTCGGCGATCGCGTCGAGCCGGCCGATCGAGCCGAAGATCAGCCGGTTCTGCTGGTCCATGCGGAACGAGGTCATGACGAGGCCGGTGTCCCAGGTGCCCTGGCGCTCCGGCAGGATGCGGCTTGCAATCGCGTCCGGCAGCGGATTGGTGGCGAACTGGAAGTAGGGCAGGATCGTCAGTTCCTGCGTGTGGGCCTGCCACGGGCTCTCGGCAAACAGGCCGCCATAGGCATTGGTGGCGAGGATCACCTTCCTGGCGCGGACGACGTTGTTGCCGGCCTTCAAGACCCAGGTGTCGCCCTGGCGTTCGGCGCCGGTCAGTGGTGTATCGGTATAGATTTCAGCGCCAGCGGCAAGTGCTGCGCGTGCCAGTCCGCGGGCATAGGCGAGCGGCTGGATGGTACCGGCGCGACGGTCAAGCAGCGCACCGGAAAAACCTTCGGCGCCGGTCAGCGCGTGTGCGCGCTCTGCCGAAAGCGCCTCGACCGGCGCACCGCGCTTCTGCCACTGTGCTTCACGATCCCTAATTTCGGCGACACCTTCGCTGCCGACAGCCATGTGCAGCGTGCCGTTGCGCACGGCTTCGCAGGCTATCCCGTGTTTGTCGACGAGTGCATAGACCTGCGACGGGCCTTCACCGAGTTCGGTGAGCAGGCGATTGCCGGCGACGGCACCGAGGGTCGAAATCAGGTCGTCGGGCTTTACCCACATGCCGGCGTTGACGAGGCCGACATTGCGGCCCGAGCCGCCAAAGCCGATCATCCTGGCTTCGATGACCGTTGCTTTCACGCCTTTTTCGGCGAGGTGAAGGGCCGCCGAGAGGCCGGTGAAACCGCCACCGATGATCGCGACATCAGTCGTCAGGTCGCGATCAAGCGGCCTTGTTTCGGGTGCGGCCGGTGCTGTCGCATGCCAGAGGTTGGGCAGGGTGCGCTCCGTCGCCATCGCGGCAAATCCTTCAAGTGTGGCCGGACGTCGGCCATTGTCATCGAGATATCCGGTGATAGCCGATTGGCCGGAAAATTCTCATGACAATGTTTCATGAAGTCATGATGCAAGCCGCAGGCAGGGGAGCCGAGGAGGTGGGCGCGCGCCCTTGAAAAAGAACCGCAGCTGGGTCGTCGGCAGCTGCGGTCTTGTAAAGTCATAGATCTGAAAAGTCTTTGCCGGCGGTCGTCGGGCCGGCGTAAGATTTATTAAAGATGCCTGTCGTGGATGGTCAATCAGGCACCCTCATCATCTATGCCCTTTGGCCAAAGTCACTCACCCAATTGGGGGAGGCGGCGCAAAAAAAGTGAACTCCGGTCGCCAGTTGGCGGAACCGGCGCCCAAATTTGCTCAATCGACGAATTCGACCGTCACGCCGGGGCTTACCATCTTGGCGAGCTCGGTCGCATCCCAGTTGGTGAGGCGCACGCAGCCGTGGCTCTGGGTCTTGCCGATCTTGGACGGATCCGGCGTCCCGTGAATACCATAGGTGGGCTTGGAAAGCGCAATCCAGACCGTGCCGACCGGACCGTTCGGACCCGGCTGCAGGGTGAGGATCTTGTCGTTGTTGCCCTGCTTGAAGTTGATCTTCGGATTGTAGGTATAGCCCGGATTAAGCGCGATGCGCTCGACATTGACGGTGCCTGAGGGCGACGGCGTGTCGGAGGAGCCGATGGTTGCCGGAAAGGCGGCGATCAGCTTGCCGGCATCGTCATAGGCAAGCACCTGCTTGCGTGCCTTGTCGGCGAGGATGCGTGCCACCTTGCCGGTCTTGTTGGCGCCGGGGTTGATCACCTTGATGATGGTGCCGGGAATGGTGAAGTCGACGCCCGGGTTCAGCTCGCGCAGATAGGCCTCGTCCATATGGAACTTCTCGCCGAGCATTTCGGTCGTCGAGGTAAAGGACATATGCGGCAGCATCGCCTTGTGGGCGTAATCGTCGGGGATCGAGGCGACATAGGGGCCAGCCGCATCGGCGGCCGTGATCGTATAGCTGGTGATCGGCATGCCGCCACTCATGCGCAGCCGCTCGAGAATGTCTTCGGTATTGTTGGGGTCGAGCGTCTCGCCTGTCGATTGTTGCCAGGCTTCGATCGCCTTGGTGACGTTCGAGCCCATCTTGCCGTCGATGACGCCGGGCGAGAAACCTTCGCGGTCGAGGAAGACCTGCAGCGCGGTGATTTCGGCGCGCGACTTGCTTTTCACCGACATGGCCGGCGGCATGGACTGGCGCATGGGGTCGCTGTCGCGCGGATCGATCGCCGCCTCTTCGGTGCCGTCGATCAGGCCCGGCAGGCTGTTGGGCAGCTCGTTGCCTTCCGTCGACGGCGGCACGACGTCGCGGTAATCAGGCACGGAGCCGGTAACGTCGCCGGGCTCGGAATAGCCGTAACCACGCTCGGTTTCCCGGTAGCGCCGGTTGGAATAGATGTCGACATCGCCCTGGCGGCGATAGCCGCCCTGGCCACCCTGGCGGCCGCGATTGGGCACCACGGTTGCGACCACATTGCCCCAGTTGTCGATCAGCAGCGTGCGACCGCGGCTGTCGCGCATGGTCTGCACTTCATCTGAACCTGGCATATAGTCGAGGATCTCGCCGTCAGGCGTCACCAGCATGACATCGTCGCCGTAGCGGTCGTAGCCTCGGTAATCCTGAGCGGATGCCGCCGTCAGATCCACGGCAAGAAAGCCGGCTGCGGCGAGGAGCGAGAGGCCAATGCGGGTCGCTGACGTCACGAGAGAACCTGTTTTCATAATAATGGATGTGGGGCGGTACATTTGGATTTCGACGTTAATGTGAAAAAAATGAATTCATCATGAACAAGCGGTTAAATTCCATCTAAGCGCAGCAGGAACGGGCTTCAACCGATGAATTGCGTCTTTCCTCAGCTATCATCTCTTTGTGATTGCAGTGATTCTCGACCTTTTTGAGGAGCGGCTGGATGTTGAAGACGCTTGAGAAGCCCGAGCACGGCGGAGAGAATCACGTGCTGTTCGACCGCCTTTCGGCGCTCGACATTGCCGCCTACGTCGTCGACGGCGTCGACCTGTCGCCGGGTGCCGCCATTCCCTCCGACGGCGATGTCAGGATCGACCGGGCGCTTGCCGGCTTTCTCTTTACCTGCGGGCCGGAGCATATCCGCCATCCGGAACCAATCGAGGGTGGCCCGGAGGGGGCGCGCTATCCGTTGCATGGGTCTTTTGCCGGAACCGCCGTCAGCCACACCGAGATGGCAAGCGGCGGCAGCGAATGCACGGCGACGATCGAGGTTACGCTTGCCGACGGCGGGCAGGCGCGGGTCGAGCGAAAATGGCGGATCGATGCCGAACGGAAGGAAGTCGTGCTTGAAGATCGGGTCGTCAACGCCGGCGCTTCCGCCTTTCCGCCAATGATGATGTATCACGTCAATATCGCCGGCCGGCTGCTTGGGCCGGACACCCGTATCGTCAGCGCTTCGATCGACGGTGGGGAGAGCGGCTGGCGTTTCGGCGATGGAGAGAGCGCGCACTTCTGCCTTCCGGCGGCGGTTGGCCCTGATGGCTGGTCGGATGTTTCGCTGGCTGCGCTCGCCGGTCTTTACGGGCGCGGCCTCAAGGTGCGCTTCCGTGCCGACACGCTGCCCTTCCTGCAGATGTGGCGCTGCCAGCGCGGCGAGGCGGATGTGATAAGCATCGAGCCCGTGTCGCACCGGATCGCCAAGCGGCCGGTGCTTCAGGCGGCCGGTGAACTGGTGCCGCTTCAGCCGGGCGAGGCGAAGAGCTACGCGATCGCCTTTGGGGTCGCCTGAGGCGCGGCTTTTGAATTGACGGGAGATGAGGCTGCGCCTACATCAGGGGCCACCACATTTCCTTGAGGAAGACGACCATGGACATCCGCCAGATCAACGACGAATACTCGGTCTCCGGCCAGATCAGCGTCGAGGATCTCGACCAGATCAAGGCACTCGGTTTCAAGTCCATCGTCTGCCACCGCCCGGATTTCGAGGCGCCGGACCAGCCGACCTTCGATTCCATTGCCGCGCGCGCCGAGGAACTGGGCATCGAGACCAAGCATATTCCCGTCGGCCCGATGGGTGTCACCGCCGACGCGGTCACGAGCATGGTCGACGCGCTCGACGAGTTCCAGCGGCCGATGCTCGGCTATTGCCGCTCCGGCGCCCGCTCGACGGCGGTTTACCAGCAGACCCAGCATATTCGCGGCTAAGCCAGCCCCGTTCCTGAAAAAAAGCGCTCGGCCACATTCGTTCCACCAACGCGCAGGATCGGCATGGCCGAGGCGCATCTCATCACACGTGAGCAATGGGCGGATGAGCCCGACGGCTGGAAGGGCGAGTTCGAGGGTGGCGCCTTGGGCGCTGGCCTGTCGGTGATCTTCGTTTCCACCGACGAGATCGGCTATGGCCCGAAGCTGCACCGCCATCCCTATCCCGAGACCTTCATCGTGCGCGTCGGCCGCGCCCGCTTCACCGTCGGCGATCGCACCATCGATGCCGAAGCCGGCCAGATGGTCGTGGCGCCGGCCAATGTGCCGCACAAGTTCGAGAACCTCGGGCCGGGGCGGCTGGAGACGACCGACCTGCACGAGGCGGGTGCGTTTTCGACGGAGTGGCTGGAAGAGTAGGGCGACCGCGGCACTTCACAGCGGTCGTTGACGATTAGCGGCGGCAGAGGCTTTTCCCGCGCCGCCGTGATTGAACTCTTGCGAAAAAACCCGGCTCAGCCCGCCCTGATCTCGCTCAAGGTGCGCGTCGGCGTGATCGCCTCCGGGTCGAGCTTGATCTCGATGATCGCCGGCTTGCCGCTGGCGCGGGCCCTGAGGAACGCCTCGGCGAACTCTTCCGTCCGCTCCACCGTCTCGCCGTGGCCGCCATAGGCGCGGGCAAGGGCGGCGAAATCCGGATTGGTCAGATCGGTGGCGCTGACGCGTCCGGGATATTCGCGCTCCTGGTGCATGCGGATCGTGCCGTAGATGCCGTTGTTGACGACAACGGTGATGATCGGAAGGCGGTAGCGCACGGCGGTTGCAAATTCCTGGCCGTGCATCAGGAAACAGCCATCGCCGGCAAAGCAGATGACTTCGCGATCCGGGTGCAACTGCTTGGCGGCAACGGCCGCCGGCAGGCCATAGCCCATGGAGCCGGAGGCGGGGGCGGCTTGCGTCGCAAAGCGGCGGAAGCGGTGGAAGCGATGCACCCAGGTGGCGTAGTTTCCGGCGCCGTTGGTGAAGATCGTATCCTCCGGCACGTTCGCCTCGATCCAGTTCATGATCGGGCCCATCTTTACGGCTCCCGGCCCGGTCTCGGGCGGCGTCGACCATTTGAGATAGGCGGCGTGCATGGATTCGGTTCGCGCCGCCCAGGCCGGTTCTCCCTGGGGTGGCAGGCTCTCAAGCGCGGCGACGAAATCGCGCGGGCTCGCGGCAATCGCGAGGTCCGGCCGGTAGACGCGCCCGAGCTCGGATGTGTCGGGGTGCACATGCACCAGCGTCTGGCGGGGATAGGGGCTGTCCATCAGCGTGTAGCCGGAGGAGGGCATTTCGGAGAAGCGGCCACCGAGAAGCAGCACGAGATCGGCCTCCTTGATCTCCTTTGCCAGAGCGGGATTGATGCCGATGCCGACATCGCCGGCGTAATTCGGGTGCAGATGGTCAAACAGCATCTGGCGGCGGAAGGAGCAGCCGACCGGCAGCTTCCAGCGCTCGGCGAAGCGCTGGAACTCCGCGACACTGTCAGCCGTCCAGCGGGTGCCGCCGAGAATGGCGATTGGTCTCTTGGCGTTTTCGAGCATCTCGCCGAACTGCCTGACCTGCGCCGGGCCCGGATGCCCCTCGACCGGCTGGTAGGGCCTGGCGGCGGGCGCCTCCGTTTTGCGGGTCAGCATGTCCTCGGGCAGCGTCAGCACCACCGGGCCGGGACGACCGGATGTGGCGACGGCAAAGGCGCGGGTGACGAACTCCGGGATGCGGGCCGGATCGTCGATCTCTCCCACCCATTTGGCGACTTCGGTAAAGGCGCGACGGTACTCGATCTCCTGGAAGGCCTCGCGCTCGCGCGCCTCGCTCTGTACCTGGCCGATGAAGAGGATCATCGGGATCGAATCCTGCCGGGCGACATGGAGGCCAGCGGAAGCGTTGGTCGCACCGGGGCCGCGCGTCACCATGCAGATGCCGGGCTCGCCGGTGAGCCGCCCCCAGGCGTCCGCCATCATCGCCGCACCCCCCTCCTGGCGGCAGACGAGCACGTCGATGTCGGTATCGTAGAGCGCATCGAGCACCGCGAGATAGCTTTCGCCCGGAACGCAGGCAATGCGCTTCACGCCATTGGCGACGAGCGCATCGACGATGAGCTGACCTCCAGTTTTCATGTTCTTCCTCCCGTTGGTCTTTCTTTTGTTCTTGGGTCGCCCGTCAGATCGCGGGCGACACCGGAGCGACGCTCGTGTCCTTGTCGAGGCGGCGTTCGCGCCAGATGATGTAGAGGCCGGAGCCGATGATGATGGCGATGCCGAGCCATTTCAGCGCGTCAGGCAGATCGCCGAAGACCAGCCAGCCGAAGATCGTCGCCGAGACGATTTCGAGATACTGCAGCGGCGCCAGCACCGAAGCCGGTGCTGCGCGATAGGCATAAACCCCGAGCACGCCGGAGATTGTGGCGGTGACGCCGACGCCGAGCAGGTAATACCAGGCGACGCCTTGCGGCCAGACCGGATCAAAGACGCTGGAGCCGGTGCCTTCGCCGAAATAGAGAAGTACAAGGCAGAAGAGGCCGCCCCAGATGCCGGCATGGAATTGCATCGACCAGGGATCCTCGTTCTGGGCGACCATGCGGGTGACGAGCAGGAAGACGGCCAGCGTAAAGGCGGAAACGACAGGCAAGAGTGCAATCCAGCCGACCTCTTGCATGCTTGGCTGGATGACGAGCAGCGCGCCGAAGAAGCCGACACCGCAGGCGGTATAACGCCGCCAGCCGATGGTCTCCTTGAGAAAGATGCTGCCGAGGATCGTCAGGATGATCGGCTCGACGAAGAAGATCGCGATCGCGTCGGCAACCTCCATCACCTTCAGCGTGGTGATGAAGGAGAGCATGGTGGCAACAAGCAGGCCGCCGCGCAGCGCATGCAGTGCGGTCTTTCGCCAGGTGAGATCGAAAAGGCTGCCACGCAGCAGAACAACCGGCAGGATGAAGACGACCTGGAGCAGGAAGCGGACAGCGGTAATTTCCGCCGAGGGCACGGTGACGATCGCGAGCTTTGCGAAGATGTCGATCAGCGGCGATATCAGCACCGCCATCACCATCAGCATCAGGCCGTAGGAGACGCGGTTGTGATCAGCGGCGATCTTGGGTAACGGCATGTCGGCCATAAGGAATTCCGGTCAGCGCTTCTTTGCAATGGCGGCCAGGCACCAGGCGGCGAAATCCGCGGTTGCCTGTTCTCGGCCAATCTCGTTGAGGGTCTCGTGGCGCATGCCTTCGTAAACGGTGACGGTGACGTCGCTCATGCCTGCAGCCTTCATCTTCGCGCCGAGCCAGCGGGCGGCGTTGCCCATCTCCGTCGACGGATCGGCGCTGCCGCCGACGAGATGGACCGGCAGGTCCTTCCTCAGCCGCGCCAGCCGGTCCGGCCGGGGGCCGGCGAAGGACAGACGGAAGAGATCGAGCCAGAGCGAGACGGTCGCGTCGAAGCCGCAAAGCGGATCGGCAGCATATTTCGCCACTTCGGCATCGTCGCGCGACAGCCAGTCGAGATCGGTCTTGCGGTCCTTGATCGCGCCGCCCCACATGCCGAAGGTGAGCTTGGTGAGCAGTGGGCTTGGCACATCCGAGCCCTTCAGTGCCTTTTCGATCTTCAGGATCACCTGTCCGCCGCGGCCGGCAAGCCCCGGACGGAAATTGGAGTTCCAGACAGCAAGCGCGTCATAGAGGGAAGGGTCGGCCTCGGCGGCGTTGAGCGCGATCAGCCCGCCCATGGAATGGCCGAAAAGAATGACCGGCAGACCCGGGTGATTGGCGGTGGCGATCGTCCGTATTGCCCTGATGTCGGCAAAGACCTTGTCGAGGCCGTCCCTGCTCGAAAACATGCCGAGCGGCGCATCGGGTGCGCGCGTTTCGCCATGGCCGCGATGGTCGTGGGCGTAGACGTGAAAACCGTGCGCGGCCATCGCCTCGGCAAAACGCCCATAACGACCCGAATGCTCGGCAAGGCCGTGGCTGATGAGGAGGATGCCGCGGGCGTCCGCAGTCGCCGGAAAGTGTCGCCAGCTCAAGGCGGCGCCGGTCGGGCTCTGATGCGTCTTCACCTGCCCGAACATGTTTTCTCCCGGCAACAATCGACAGCTCACTTGGCGATTTCAAATCGATTTGTGTGGCAAAGGCAATCGCCGCTTGTTGATCGTTGCGCATGAGGTCACAAGCGATTTGGCGTCGCCGTAATTAGCAGTTGCAATTTTCCCGTTTTGAGCGATATTTGTTCCTGTTTTGTTTTCGCGGGAGGCCATCATGGCTCGTTTTGGTAATGCGGTATCAGGTTCGATGGCAGGAATTCTGACGGCACTGGCGCTGTTGCTGGCGCCACCCGCCTTTGCTGCCAGCGAGGAAGCATCCAACCAAGCAACGTCGCAAGGAGCGACCAGCCGCACGGAATATGTGCTGGCGGTCAGCTGGCTGCCCGGCTTCTGCGAGACGCGACCTGAGCGCAAGGAATGTGCGAACCAGACGGCGGAGCGTTTTGACGCCACCAATCTGTCGCTGCACGGGCTCTGGCCGCTGCGCAAGAGCTATTGCGGCGTAAACGCCGAGGTGCGCGCCCAGGATCGCAAGGGCAGCTGGCTGGAACTGCCGAAGCTTGCGATGGCCGACGACACGGCGGCGCGCCTGCTCATCGCCATGCCCGGTGTGCAATCCGGACTCGACCGACACCAGTGGCTGATGAGCGGCACCTGCCAGAGCGGCTCGGTCGATGACTATTTCGCTGCGCAGCTGCGCTTGCTGGAAGAGCTCAATCGCTCGGCGGTCGGCGCACTCTTTCGCCAGCGCATCGGTTCCGAGCTGGATGAGAAGGCGATCAAGCAGGCCTTCGACCAGAGCTTTGGCGCCGGTGCGGGCGACCGGGTGCGCATGCGCTGCCAGACCGTGCAGGGGCGCAGCGTCATCACCGGGCTGACGATTGGCTTGACGGGTGACGTCCTGAAGGCATCGAGCCTCGGACCGCTGATCCAGGCGGCGGGGCCGACGGAGTTCAAATGCGCCAAGGGCATCGCCGATAGCGCCGGCCGCGGCTAGGGCATTCGTCAGCTCGGATATGTGAGGGGCGTCAGGGCGAAGGCGTCTCGATGCGTTCGTCAGATGGAGGGCGGGCGTGCCGACAGGGATGTTCGTTTTGGGATAGGCCGGGGGGCGGCGCCTTTGATCATTGCCCCCTCCCTATAATTCGCCTACATAGCGGGCAAATTTCCTTATCCCTGCGGAGCATTCCCTCATGGCACGTCAGTTCATCTATCATATGGCCGGGCTTAATAAGTCCTACGGCGCGAAAAAGGTCCTCGAGAACGTTCATCTGTCGTTCTACCCGGACGCCAAGATCGGTATCCTCGGCCCGAACGGCGCCGGTAAGTCGACGGTCCTGCGCATCATGGCCGGCCTCGACAAGGAATTCACCGGCGAGGCCTGGGTGGCTGAAGGCGCGACCGTCGGTTACCTGCCGCAGGAGCCGCAGCTCGACCCGACGAAGACGGTGCTTGAAAACGCCATGGAAGGCGTTGCCAAGAAGAAGGCGATCGTCGACCGCTACAACGAGCTGATGATGAACTATTCCGACGAGACGGCGGAAGAGGGCGCCAAGCTCCAGGACATCATCGACAGCCAGAACCTCTGGGATCTCGAAAGCCAGGTGGAAATGGCCATGGAAGCGCTGCGCTGCCCGCCGGGCGACGCGGAAGTGACCAACCTTTCGGGCGGTGAAAAGCGCCGTGTCGCGCTCTGCAAGCTGCTTTTGTCGCAGCCCGACCTGCTGCTTCTCGACGAACCGACCAACCACCTCGACGCCGAAACGATCGCCTGGCTCGAAAAGCACCTGCGCGAATACCCAGGCGCCGTGCTGATGATCACCCACGACCGTTACTTCCTCGACAATGTCACCGGCTGGATCCTCGAGCTCGACCGCGGCCGCAGCATTCCTTACGAAGGCAACTATTCGGCCTACCTCGTCGCCAAGGCCAAGCGCATGCAGCAGGAAGGCCGCGAAGAGGCCTCCCGCCAGAAGGCGATCGCCCGCGAACAGGAATGGATTGCATCGAGCCCCAAGGCTCGACAGGCCAAGTCCAAGGCGCGTATCCGCTCCTATGACGAACTGGTCAACGCGGCGGAAGCCCAGCGTCCGGGCGACGCGCAGATCATCATCCCGGTCGGCGAGCGTCTCGGCCAGGTGGTCATCGAGATGGAAGGCGTGACCAAGGGTTATGGCGATCGTCTGCTCATCGATGGTCTGTCGCTGAAGCTGCCGCCCGGCGGCATCGTCGGCATCATCGGCCCGAACGGCGCCGGTAAGACGACGCTCTTCCGCATGATCACCGGCCAGGAACAGCCCGACAGCGGTTCGATCCGCATCGGCGACACCGTGCACCTCGGTTATGTCGACCAGAGCCGCGATGCGCTCGACGGCAACAAGACCGTCTGGGAAGAAATCTCCGGCGGCGCCGAAGTCATCAAGCTCGGCAAGCACGAGATGAACTCGCGCGCCTATTGCTCGACCTTCAACTTCAAGGGTGGCGACCAGCAGCAGAAGGTCGGCAACCTTTCGGGCGGTCAGCGCAACCGCGTTCACCTCGCCAAGATGCTGAAGTCCGGCGGCAACGTCCTGCTTCTCGACGAACCGACCAACGACCTCGACACCGAGACGCTGGGAGCGCTTGAAGTCGCGCTCGAAAACTTCGCCGGTTGCGCCGTTATCATCAGCCACGACCGCATGTTCCTCGACCGCCTGGCAACGCACATCCTCGCCTTCGAAGGCGACAGCCAGGTCGAATGGTTCGAAGGCAACTTCGAAGACTACGAGAAGGACAAGATCCGTCGCCTCGGCCCGGATTCGGTCAACCCGAAGCGCGTCACCTACAAGCGCCTGACGCGCTGATGGCGTCTGCGTCGCCGCAAGCCGGCGATGCCTGACCGTGTTGCGCGTGCTTGCGGGAGCAGGCAAGCGCGATCAATGTTTTCGAACGGGCGAGGCGCCGGCTTCGCCCGTTTTGCTTTGCTCGGGTGTGTTCTGGCCGCCTCCATGTGCAGCCGGCTGTGTCGCAAAGGCGTTCCTTGCTGCCAGACATTTTGGCAGCTCCCGGGACTGGCTTAGGGCCACGCGTCATGCCAGGCTCATCGGCTGCGCGGGGGGCAAGGGAGCCGGGCACGTCGCTTTCGTCGCGATCTCTGGTCGAGGCTGCGACTCTTGGGACGAGCGCTGGGACGCCTGGCTTCCGGACGCTGGTTGGACGCGGCGTCCGCGCGCGGGACGCACCGAACGCCGATCCTGTTTCCGAAGCGGCATTGTTTGGCCATTTCGCGCAAATCCGCTTGCACCAAGCCCGCAAATCACATAAACATATCTTTATGTGTTGATGGGGATTGCGATGGCAGGTCAGCGGGAACTGGGTCTGGATGCGCTGGTGGACGTGCTGAAGGCGGCGGGAGAGCCGACCCGCATGCGTCTCATCGCGCTGCTTGCCGCCGGTGACCTCACCGTCACCGATCTTACCGAAATTCTCGGACAGTCGCAGCCGCGTATTTCGCGGCACTTGAAGCTGCTGGCAGAAGTCGAGCTGATCGACCGTTACCAGGAGGGCGCCTGGGCCTATTTTCGCCTGCGCCAGGATGGCGCCCGCGTCGGGCTCGTCCGCTCGATGCTTCAGACGGCGTCCGCTGACGACGCGGTGCTTTCGCGCGACGCGGCGAGGCTGACGACGCTGAAGAAGACGCGGGCCGAAAAGGCGCAGGCCTATTTCAGCCGCAACGCCGCCGGCTGGGACGAGCTTCGCCGTCTGCATGTCAGCGAGCGCGACGTCGAGGCGAAGCTGCGCGAAATGGTCGGCGACGAGCCGGTCGAAAGCCTGCTGGACCTCGGAACGGGGACGGGACGCATCCTGCAGCTGTTCGAGGGGCTCTATCGCCGCGGTATCGGCATCGACGCCAGCCGCGACATGCTGGCGGTCGCACGCTCCAATCTCGATCGCGCCGGCATCACCAAGGCGTCGATCCGCCACGGCGACATCTTCAACCTGCCACTCGATGGCCAGGCCTTCGATCTCGTTACCATCCATCAGGTGCTGCATTTCCTCGAGGAGCCGGAAGCGGCGATCGCCGAGGCCGCCCGCATGCTGACGCCCGGCGGGCGCCTGGTCATCATCGATTTTGCGCCGCACGGGCTGGAGCACCTGCGCGACGAGCATGCGCATGCGCGTCTCGGCTTCTCGCATCAGGCCATGGGCGACTGGCTGGCGAAGGCCGGGCTTGCGCTCGAGAAAACCACCGATCTGTCGCCGGAAGGGGCGGACGATGGAAAACTGACGGTGACAATCTGGCTGGCGCGCGATCGGCGGGCCGTGAATGAGAATGAAACGCCACGGCCGCGTATCCAGGCAGGGGGACTTTGAGAATGACGGCACAGACGCTTTATCCGGCCGAGCGCGGCAACCTGAGGCTCTCCTTCGAATACTTCCCTCCGAAAAACGACGACATGGAAGTGCAGCTCTTCCAGACGGCGGAAGATCTCTCCGTCTTCGCTCCGGCCTTCGTGACCGTCACCTATGGCGCTGGCGGTTCGACCAAGACGCGTTCGCTGACGACGGTTCGCCGGATGATCGAGGAGAAGGGCTTTGCCAACACGGCAGCACACCTGACCTGCGTCGGCGCGCCGAAGGCGGAAGTCGACGCTGTCATCGACGAGTACTTGAACTGCGGCGTCCGGCATTTCGTGGCCCTGCGCGGCGACCCGCAAGGGGGCATCGGCAGCGTCTACCAGCCGCATCCGGGCGGCTATGAGAGCAGTGCCGACCTGGTGCGGGCCATTCGCGCGCGAGGCGACGATATCGAGATCTCTGTTTCCTCCTATCCGGAGAAGCATCCGGAAAGCCCCGATGTGGCTGCCGACATCGATATGCTCAAGCGCAAGGTCGATGCCGGCGCAAACCGGGCGCTGACCCAGTTCTTCTTCGACAACAACGATTTCGAGCGTTACCTGGAGCAAGTACGCCGCGCCGGCATCAACATTCCGATCGTGCCGGGCATCCTGCCGATCAACAATCTGGCGCAGGTACAGAAGTTCGCCGGGCTCTGTGGCGCCAGCGTGCCGGAGGCGATCGTCACCCGGCTCGTGCACCTCGAAGACCAGCCGGTCGAGCGCATCAAGGAGGCGACCCATATTGCAGCCGAGCAGATCGTCGATCTCGCCCGGCGTGGCGTGCGCGATTTCCATGTCTACACGATGAACCGCTCGCCGCTGGTGACGGCGGTGTGCGACCTCGTCGGCTTCGAACGGGTGGCGGTCGATGCAGACGTTACCGTGATCGAAACGCCCCTGAAGGTGGCGGCCGGCGCCGCCGCCTGAGTGGCGGCAACGGCGCGGGGCTGGCACGGCCCGAGCGCACAAAGACCCCTAAAAATGCGAAAGCGCATGAAGGCCGACCTTCATGCGCTTTCTCGTTTGTCGCAGCGTTTAGACCCTGTGCTCTCTTGGCGGTCTAGTTTGGCTGGTGCTGCAAAATGGATTCCCGGAAATTTAAGTCCCTATTCGGTTTGGACTCTCAGCGGCTCACTTCAGATGAAAAGCATCATGGCCACGAATACGAACGCTGCACTGATCATGAGGACATTCAGCGAATGTGTAAGGCCCATGGAAGACCCTCCCTGCGTTAACGCGTTAAAACATAGGGCGAAATCACGATGTGTTAAAGGGAAACTTGTGCTGCACTGCGATAATTGGATGCCCGCGATGGCTTATTCACAGGGATAACCATCTGAAAAATATCATGTTTGCAATCTGCCACATTTTTTTCACAATCGCTTCAGCAGGGTTAATATAAACGTCTGTAACCAAGTGTGAGCGCGCCAGAAGGGGACGGACTGGGCTTCCGATTCCCGCGTCAGGCGACGCGTCGCCGGCGGAGAATGCGACCGTCGAGCACCGCAAGTCCAAGCGCAATCAGCACCATGCCGGCGAAATCGGCGGCTTGTAGCGTTTCCCCGAGGAAGAGATAGCCGAGCAGGATTGCGCTTGGCGGCACCAGCAGGGTGACGAGCGAGGCGTTGGTGGCGCCGGCCTCGCGCATGATGCGGAAAAAGAGGATATAGGCATAGGCGGTTGAGACGAGCGCCAGGCCAAGGATCGACAGGATCACTTGCAACGGCGGCATCGGCAGCAGCCAGGGCGTATCGCTGAGTGCCGCTACCGGCAGCGCGATCAGCGTCGATGCCGTCAATTGTCCTGCGGCCGTCACCGGTGGCGCGAGATTGCGGAACCGCTTGCCGTAGGTTGCGGCAAAGCCGTAACTGACGGCGGCGAGCACAGGCAGAAGGAGCGCCCAGAGGGGCACGCTGCTCGACGTGCCAAAGAGACCGCCGATCGCACTCGGCCCGATCAGGACGACAGTGCCGGCAAGCCCAAGCAGACAACCGGCAAGCTTGGCTGAGCTCAGCTTCTCGTCTTCCGTCGCCATGTTGGCGATGATCACGGTCCAGACCGGCGTCGTGGCGTTGAGAATCGCCGCGAGCCCGGCACCGATATGGGTTTGCCCAAGGAAGATGAAAGCGTGCGGGATGGCGTTGTTGATCAGTCCCATCAGAGCGAATTCCCGCCAGCGGCCGGAAAGGGCCTCATACATGCCGAAGCGGCCGCGGATGTAGATATGCAGCGCCAGCGCCGCAAGCCCCAAGCGCAGGAACACCAGCGTGAAGGGCGGCACATGGGCGACGGCGACCCGGGCAAAGAAGAACGATCCGCCCCAGATCAGGCCGAGCAGGGCGAGCAATGTCCAGGTTCTGACGCTCATCTGATGGCTGTCGGTCGCGCTAATCGCATTCATAGTGTTGCCTGCCTCTGCTTTCGTCTTCCGGTTCGCAAGCTGCGCGCGGCCAGCTGGCCGGCGCAACCGCCGCACCCGCCAGCAGCCAAGCCGGACTGTGGGGGACGACAAGCCATAGCTGGGCGCGCCGTGAATGCCCACCCGGTTCTTGCGGCGCCGGGCGGTTTCAGATCTTCGGTCGGGCAACGCTGCTCCGGCGCTGGCCGTTCTGCCGCTTGCCGATCCGTATGCATTTTGGGCGCGACCCGCAGGGCACAAAAAAGCCCCCGGAAATCGGCTGCGATTTCCGGGGGGCGTGAGCGTTGAAGGCAGGTGCCTTCCAAGCCGTCAACGGTGCGTGGCTCAGAGCGCGTTCAGGAGTTCCAGCGTTGCCCAGCCGTCGGCCGGGCGGCCAAGACGCATTTGCTCCTTCTGCAGCGCAGCGCGGGTGCCCGAACCGAGGATACCATCGATCTTGCCGACGTCATGGCCGAGCGTCTGCAGCTTGGTCTGCAGCGCCTTCATGCCGACATCGTCGAGACCCGGCTCCGGATTGCCGCCCTCATAGGTCGGAGCGCCGCCGAGGCGGGTCGCGAAGTAGGCGGCAGACGTCGTGTAGATGAACGACTGGTTCCATTCGAGATAGACGTTGAAGTTCGGATAGGTGAGGAAGGCCGCGCCCTTGCGGCCCTGCGGCAGGACCAGCGAGGCTTCGAGATTGCCGCTGGCCGTGTTGCCGTCGCGCGGCTTGACGCCGAGCGCGAACCAGTCGGATGCCTTCATGCCCAGCTGCAGGCCGGTCTTTTCCCAGGGGAGATTGTCGGGAACGCTCACTTCCTGGATCCACGGCTGGCCCGCCTTGAAGCCGAGGCTCTGGATGAACTTCGCCGCGGTCAGGATCGCGTCGGGTGCACTCTTCTTCAGGTTGACGTGGCCGTCACCGTCACCATCGACGCCCTGTGCGATGATGTCTTCCGGCAGCATCTGCACCTGGCCGATTTCGCCAGCCCAGGCGCCGGTCGTCGTTGCCGGGTCGAGATCGCCGTGCTGCACCATCTCGATCGCTGCGATCAACTGCGGGCGGAACATTTCCGGGCGGCGGCAGTCGTGCGACAGGGTGACCAGCGCATTGCGGGTGTTGAAATCGCCCTGGACGGCGCCGAAGTCGGTTTCCATCGCCCAGAAGGCGGTGATGACCGGAGCCGGCACACCGAATTCCTTTTCGGCCCGGGCGAAGACATCGGCATATTCCTTCATCTTCTGCTGGCCGATATCGAGGCGCGACTTGCTGACGGTGCGCTTGGAAAACTCGGTGAAGGTCTGCTTGAAGACGCCCTGGGCGCGGTCGCGGCTCAAGACCTTCTGGTCGATCGCAGCACCGGCAAGCGCACGGTCGACGACATCGGCCGGAACGCCCTTGGCGACCGCTTCGGCCTTTACGCCTTCAAGGAAGGCGCCAAGGTCGCCGCCGCATGCAACCGCCGGTGCAGCAGCACCAGTGCCGGTCCCGGTCGCCGTCTGGGCGAAGGCGGTGGAGGCGGTCAGTGCAAGGAGGGCGACCGAGGCAAGCGCGTGCCGGGCGTTGAGGATCATCATAATTCCTTTCTGTGGCCGTGCGGTGCGATGAACCCCACGGGCAGCCAAATTGCTGGATGCGAAAATCTTTCTTTGCTCTTTCAGAGCATTATGACCGAAAGAAGAAAAAGGGTTCCTTTGCCGCCATCGGCGACAACGAGGCCGGCCTCACTTCGGCTGTGAGACCGCCGCGACCCAGTTCTTCCAGTTTTTCGCCGAGCCGGCGAAGGCATTGATATCGGTGGCGCCGTCGATGCCCGGGATCACGCCGGTGCTGGTGTATTGCCAGAAGGCCCAGCGGCGCTCGATATAGACGTCTTTCGGGTGCTTGGCGGTCGAGCGCACCCAGAAATGATAGTCCTTGAATTGGTCGACGAGGTTGTCGCGGTGGAAATCGACCGAGGTATAGATGATCGGCCGCTTGCCGTAGTGGGCTTCCAGCCGGCTCATGAAGCGCTTCATCTCGGCGCGAACCACGTCCGGCGTCGGGCGGTGGCGGCAGGTCTTCGATTCGCCGTTCCACTCGACGTCGAGCACCGGCGGCAGATAGACGGCGGTCTTCGGCACGTTGGCGATGAACCAGTCGGCCTGGGCGTCGGCGGTCGAGCAGAAATAGTAGAAGTGATAGGGCGCATAGGGGATGCCGGCGGCACGCGCCTTCTGCCAGTATTCTGGAAAGCGCGTATCGACCCGGTCCTTGCCTTCGGTCGCCTTGATGAAGGCGAAGGAGACGCCGGAATTCTTCACCTTCATCCAGTCGATATCGCCATTCCATTTGGAGACGTCGATGCCGTGGATGTTGTGGTGGTGCGGCGTGCGATCGCCGAAGTCCTGCGGGTCGGTGTCCTTAAAGCGCGGTGGGATCGAGGCCGTTGCGATCAGGTCGTAATCGGTCGACGAGCAGGCGGGCAGAAGGGTGGCAATGGGCAGCAGAGCCAGGAGAAGCCGGCGCATGAGGTACCTGTTTCGAGACGATCGACGAACCTGCCTCACACGGTGGCTTCCATATCGGTGATTTCCCCCAGCGAGGCGTGAACCCCATCTTCACCATATCATCGTAAAAATTGGGTTAGCTCAAGCGGCAATTGCAGGCGGGACAGAGCCGGCCTGCAACAACCGAGCGCCCGATATCGCGGGCAATCCCTTCGCTATACAGAATACGTGAGGCAGGGCGGCGCACGGCGTGCGCCGCGGTTGGCCGCTTTTGTCATGTCAGCAGCGGGCGATGATAGACCGCCAGCCAGGCATAACCACGGCCGATTGCCCGGCGTTCAAGCTCGGCTCCGTTTGCTCTCGCCTTCTCGCGCAGCACGTCGAACAGACGGTCGCGCGGAGTGACATGGAAGCGGTTGAGCCAGCCGTGCAGGGCACGGCGGAAGCTTGCCGGCAGGCGTTCCTGCTGGCCAAAATCGGCGATGTGCAGCGAGCCGCCGGGGTTGAGCGCTGCGATTGCAGCGTCGATCGCCTTTTGCCAGTCGGGGATCATCGACAGCGAATAGGAAATGACGATGCGGTCGAAGCCGCGTTCGCCGAAGATCGAAGGGTCGAAATCGGTGGCGTCGGCGACCTTGAGGGCGACCCGGCGCTTGCCGCCACGGTTGAGCTTGGCGTCGGCGGACGTCAGCATCTCCTGGGAGATGTCGAGGCCGAAGAGGCGGGCCGCCGGAAAGCAGCGGCCGATCAGCGCCAGGTTGCGCCCGGTGCCGCAGCCGACCTCCAGCACCGAGGCGCCCGGTACCGGGTCCATCTCGCGGATCAGCGTGTCACGGCCGAAGAGATAGTATTTCCGCGTCAGATCGTAGAAATGCCGCTGGTAGCGGTACATGTGATCCATGCGCCGCGCGTGGGAGATCCCGGCCTCGCGCATGGGCTCAAGCCTTCTTCCGGTAGATATGGAAGCCGCCATAGATGGCGGAG
Organism: Ensifer sp. MJa1; assembly: GCF_037026475.1. Classification (NCBI taxonomy): domain Bacteria; kingdom Pseudomonadati; phylum Pseudomonadota; class Alphaproteobacteria; order Hyphomicrobiales; family Rhizobiaceae; genus Ensifer; species Ensifer sp. MJa1. Next base: position 145,502 of record NZ_JAKUMO010000011.1, read on the forward strand.
CGGTCTTCGGCGCCGAGCTTGGCGGACATGTCGGCGTCGTAGTGCCATTGATCGAGCAGCACTGGTAAGACGCGACCCGGCAGGATGCTGTCCTCGGCGGCGGTCCGGAAGATCACGACGGCGCCGGCATCTGCGGTGCGGGTGATTTCCGTCCAGAGATCGTTGAGCTGCTGGTCAGTCATCCAGTCCTGCGCGTCGAGCAGGACGTAGCGGTCGACGGAGCCTGCCGGCTTACCGGCAAGAAGCTCGGTGAAGCTTGCGTGGTGGACCTCGACCCGTTCGGCATTGTTGCGGATCGCCTCATAGGCGCGGGCGCTGAGGTAGGGCGGCAAATCGCCTTCATGCGCCAGCGGATAACGGCGGCCGAAAGCCTGCCAGGCAAAGTAGTTCTCGCGAAGCGGGAAGTGACAGGTGAGCTTTTCCAGGCGATGGCGCAGCACGGCGGCAAGCGACTTCTCCGCGCTCAGGCTTGCAAGTTCGTCGAACTGCTGCGGCGGGATGCCAAGGCCGAAGAGCGAGCTCTTGCGCCCGGTGATCCAGCGGATGACGGGACGATCGAAAAGCGGCGACAGGCGCTCGTCGAAGAACTGGCGCTGCTCGCGCATCGAGCGCGCCTGAACGAACTCTTCCGGGTTGACGCCATGCAGGCGGGCAAGAAGGTGGCTTGCGGCGATGAAGCGGCCGAGCAGGCCGGTGCGGTAGATGTTGCGACCGAAGACGCCGATGCGCCGGCGCGCCGTCATGTCACGGCCGCTCCAGTAGCTGCGGGTGGCGGCGTCGAGCTTCGGCGCGATGAACAGGTCGAAGGCCTGGACGTTGGACTTGGTGCCCTGTGTCGCCAGGAAGCGGGTCACGTCCTTGTGGCTCGGCAGATGGCGGAAGGCCGCAAGCTTCAGGCGGTTGAGCGCAATGTGATGCGGATTGAGGTCGACGACATCTATTCTGCGCGGGCCAGCCGACAGATAGGTCAGCATGTTGCAGCCGCCTGAGCCGATGGTGACGATGCGACTGTCTGCGCCAAGCTGCATCGCTTCCATGTCGACGATCGGATCTTCCCAGATCTGCGGATAGACGAGGCCGGAGAAGAGCAGGCCGAAGAGGCGTTCCGAAAGGCCTGCGAAGGAGAGCGTCTTGTGCTGCAGCAGGGCGTTCTTGAGCTTCGGATTTTTTCTGCCAAAGCCAACGTCGGGAGCGAGTTCATTCATCTCAGACGGTCATCCAGTTGAAACTTAGCCGCTTCTAAATTGACTCGGCTACACTTTGATGACGGGCTTTCCACAGCCTCCGAGGATCGGTTTGAACATCGGCACTACAATTTTTCACCCATAAGAATTCATTAAACCCTGGCGTGCTAGCACCTTCTCATATTCGGGGGCGTCGACATGATGTTAGGAACGTTTCTGCCGAAGCCCGAGCAGCGATTTGCAGCTGTCGGCGCGGCATTGGGGGCTATGGTTTCAGCGGTCTGGCTGGCGACGGAAACCGTCATGATGGAGCAGCCGCATTGGGACGTTCCCGCGGTGCTGGTGGCCGGCGCCATGCCGTTTCTTCTCGGCGGATCCTTCTATCGCTGGCGCTATTCCCGCCGCCTCGAGCACGAGTTGCACGCCGCTCGCCGGGCCGAACGACGCCTGCGAACCGAAGTGCATCGCGACAAGCTCACCGGACTTGCCAATCGCGCAGCGCTGGAAGCGGATATCCGCCAGGGGCTTTCGGCAAAAGGAGAGGCGTTTGAGCGCAGGGCGTTGCTGCTTCTCGACCTCGACCGCTTCAAATCGATCAACGATACGATGGGACATGATGCCGGCGATCGGCTGCTGGAGCTTTTCGGCGCCCGGCTGCGCCGCGCCTTTGCCGGGGAGGCAAGCGTCTATCGCCTCGGCGGCGACGAATTCGTGCTGGCAACCGCCAACCCCTGTTCCGAGGCCGAGGCGTCGCTGCTCGCATCGCGGGTGAAGATGCTGTTTGCGACGCCGTTCGAGCTCGGCGGGACGAGTGTGGCGTCCGGCTGCAGCATCGGCATTGCCTTTGTCGAACGAACGGATGGCCGGACGGGCGACGTGCTGAAACGCGCGGACCTCGCGCTCTACGAGGCAAAGGCGGTGAGCGGCAACAGCCATGCCTTCCATTCCGAAACGCTGACCCTTGCAGCACAGCAACGGGCAGAAGCCGACCGCGATCTGGCGCGCGGGGTAGCGGAAGGGGAGTTTTTCCTGGAATTCCTGCCGATCGGCGCCGCCGCAAGCGGCACCGTCCGCGGCTTTGAAGCGTTGTTGCGCTGGCGGCATCCGCTGCGCGGCGTCATCCGTGCCGAAAGCTTCATGGCTCCGCCGGAGCAGAGTGCAGTTGCACTGCAGCTCGGTCATTGGGCGCTGCATGCAGCCTGCGCGGAGGCTGCCCGTTGGCCTTCGCCGACCGGCCTTACCATCGCGCCCCTGGCCTTGCACCTCAAGGACAGGGATTTCGTCGCGCATGTGGAACGCTGCCTTAGCCAGGCTGCGCTGCCGCCCGGTCGTCTGACGATCGAGGTCACGGAGGATCTGTCTGCCGACGATCTTGAACTGGTTGGCGAAACGCTCCGTGGTCTGCGCGGGCTCGGGGTGCGTGTTGCCCTTGGGGGAGGGGCCGGTTCCTCGTTGCCCTTGAACCTGATTGCCGAGCTGCAGCCTGATCAGGTGACCATCGACCTCGCCGCCATCCGGGCGACCCATGGCCACGAGCGCGGTGTTGCGCTGCTTGCCTGCCTCATCAAGACCGGACAAGTGCTGCGCCTGGCGATCGCTGTCAGCGGCGTCGAAAAGGAAAGCGAAATGGATTGTGCCCGTACCTGCGGCGCCTCTGAGGTGCGCGGCCCCTGGGTCTCGCCGGCGCTTGCGGATGTCACGACCCTGTTTGCCGATGGCGATGCGAGGGACCTGCGCCGCTCGGCCTAACACTCACCACCCATGCACGGCCCGTTCCATCAAAGATCCTAAATGACAGGTTGCAGTCGTCGGGGCTTTCCCTGCCGATGAAATGCTGGTTTTCTCTGCGCCTGACGCCGGAGGAATGCATGGGACGCTTGGCACGTTTGGTGAGGATATCGGTCGCCGTTCTGGCGCTGATTGTCGTGGCGCTCTTTGGCTGGCTCGCACTGGCGCCGCCGGAATTGCTCAAGGTCGGTGACGGCTATGCGGCCAAGATCGTCTGCTCCAATGTCTTTGTCGCCGGGCGCGACGCCCAATCGGTGCTCGCCGATGACGTTCAGGCTCCAGGCCACCCCCTGCTCAAACTGGTCCGGGTGGTGGTTGACCCGGACAAACAGATGGTGACCGCCCGGATCCTCGGCTTCGCTGCACCGGGCTATGCCGCCTATCAACCGGGCGTGGGCTGCAGCAACCTGCCGGACGGTAATCGTGTGGAGCTGCCGCCAGTGCCGGCCGTGGCGGCTGCTTCGGCCGCCTTGCCCGACGCGCCTTGGCCGGAAGGCGAGCGCGCCGTGATCGACCAGGCGCTCCAGGCGGTGATCGAAGACGCTGGTCTCGCCGGGCCGGGCATGCGCGCAATCGCGGTCATCCACGATGGAAAGCTAGTTGCCGAGACCTATGCGAGCGGGTTCGACCGGTCGACGCCGTTGCTTGGCTGGTCGATGACAAAATCGGTGACGGCAGCGCTGATCGGGCTGCGTGTCGCAGCCGGGCGCATGGATGTGGCAAGCACCGGGCTCTTGCCGGAGTGGAGCGGCGACGGGCGCGCGCGCATCCGGCTCGTCGACCTGATGGCCATGCAGAGCGGCCTCGAATTCAACGAGAACTATGGCGATGTCACCGACGTGACGCGCATGCTCTATCTCGAAAAGGACATGGCGGGCTTTGCCGCCGACAAGCCGGTCACCTCGGAGCCCGGCTCGACCTTTCGCTATTCCAGCGGCACGAGCACGCTTTTGTCTGAGCTCTGGATGCGCAGCTTCGACGATCCGGCAGCAGCCCTTGCCTTTCCGCGTGACGCACTGTTTGCGCCTTTGGGCATGAGGAGTGCTGTGCTCGAGACCGATGCTAGCGGCACCTTCGTCGGCTCATCCTACATGTATGCGACGGCGCAGGACTGGGCGCGCTTTGCCGCGTTTCTGCTTGAGGACGGCACCTGGAATGGCAAGGCAATGCTGCCGAAGGATTATGTGACCTTCATGCGCACGCCGACCAAGGCGTCGGGCGGCAAGTATGGCGAGGGGCAGGTGTGGCTGGAGGAAAACGGCGTGCGGGCAGGGACCGGCAATTTTCCCGCAGATGCCTTCTGGATGCTCGGCCATGACGGCCAGGCCATCATGCTGGTGCCATCGCTGAAGCTGGCGGTGGTGCGGCTGGGCCTGACGCCCTCGCGGCTCGACTACGACGTGCAAAAGCTCAACGCCAAAATAATTGAGGCGCTCGATTGAGCGCCTCGAAAAGGTTCAGCCAATAGGGGAAGCCCCTTACTTCATGCCGAGTTCTTCAAGCAGGCCCTTGCGCTTGGCGTGGTAGTAGTAGCCGCTGGCATAGAGCTTGACCGCACCGTCGTGCTGGTTTTCGGCCACCATCCAGGCGCCGTGCAGATATTTGGTCGCGTATTTGAGGTTGGTCTCGGCGTCGAACAGACCTTCGGCCGGGCCGTCATAACCCAGGCCCTTGGCGGTGTTGTAGCGGATCTGCATCAGGCCGTAATTGCCCTTGCTGTAGGCGCGCGGGTTGTAGTTGCTCTCGCGCTTGACGACGCGGTGCACCAGTTCGACCGGGATGCCGTTGAGATCGGCATAGTACTTGATCATCTTGTCGAGTTCGGGACGCGAGCTCGTCGGCGTCTTGGTGAACTTCATCGTATCCGGAATGACATTGGCAACAGCTGCCACGGTCGAGCCGATGACGCCTGTCTTCGGCCGTTCGGTCGGTACGATCATGCGGTTGGCGACCAGCGTTTCAAGGCCGACGGGCTCGCCGGTGTCGAAGTCCGATTCCATCGCTGCTGCGACGGCGAGCGTCGAGATCGGCAGGTCCTGGACGCGGCCAGTCTTGGTCGCGACCGGGGAGGGGGCAACGGCCGCCAGCTGCGAGGCGTCGGCGGAAACCTGGGTCACGGCGGCGGTCGCGTTCTCCGCGTTGGCGACGGCGGGCGTCGTCGGCGCAACCATGGCCAACGCCATCGTGTCGCCGGGCTTGGATGCGGGAACCGCAACCATGGCCGGGGCGGCTTCAGCACCTTGGGCAAGGTCGGTCGCGACCGGGAAGGTCGTTGCCATGCCGGTAGACTGGGCGGCTGTCTGGGCCGAGAGTGCAGCGCTTGTCGCGGTGGCCACGCCGTCGGGCGTCGGCAGCGCATAGGCCGTCATTTCGGTGCCGGGCTTTGCCAGGGGCGTGACCGTCTGCACAGCCGTAAGTTCTTCCAGGGACGTGTGCTCTACCGTCGAGCATCCCGAGACGACGGCTGCCGACAGTATAGCTGCCGCGCCAAACGTCTGTTTGGAAAGGGAAATACGGTATTTCGCCATGCTGTCACTTTCGTGCTTCTGGGCCCCGCAGCCCCTGCAAATCAGCGGTTGTCAGCCGCCAAGCGTGAATCTCCATTAACCTATGCGGCAGGCGGCGGCAAGCGCGGCCCCGAATTTCACGCCGTCGCCCGCCGCATCGTCGTCGTTAGCAGGCCAGCGCCGATAAGCATGGAGCCGCCGGCGCGGTTGACGATCCGGCGGATATCCGGCCTGGAAATCGTGCTTCGCGCCGCGGTTGCCAGCATTGCATAGAGGCTGGCATTGAGGATCGCGAGCGTCAGGAAAGTCAGCTCGAAAATCGCCATCTGGGTAAAGAGCGGCTGGCTGAGATCGAGGAACTGCGGCAGGAAGGCGACGAAGAAAACGATGCTCTTCGGGTTGAGCGCGGTCACCGCATAGGTGTGGAAGAAGATGCGCAACGGGCGCTCTGACGGGCCGGTGTCGCTCTCGGTCTCGCCAGCCGCTGCAACCGGCGCGCGCCAGAGCTTGATGCCGAGCCAGATGAGATAGGCAGCGCCCACCCACTTCAGAACGGTAAAGATCGCAGCCGAGGTGGCAAGCAGCGCACCAAGGCCGAGCATCGAGGCGGTCATCGCGGTGAAATCGCCAAGCGCAACGCCGGCAACGGTGGCACTCGCGGTCTTGCGCCCATGACCGAGCGCATAGGAAATGACGAGAAGAATGGTGGGGCCGGGGATGGCGAGCAGCACGGCTGAGGCTGCGGCAAAGGCAATCCAATGTTCAAAAGACATGAAAAAGGCTCCGCGTTTGGCTGGTTCTCGGCAATGAATTGGCCGAGCCAGCCATGGAAACGCGGAGCCGTCAATCTCCAAGTCGGGTCTTGTCGGCGGGCGGCATATGCACCCGCCGGGGTGCTCAAAGTCAGTGCTTCTGGGCCTGCCACTTCTGGCCGATGACGTCCATCACTTCGCCGAACCATTTGGTCGAGGTGTCGAAGTGCTTGCCGCCCTTGATGCGCGGGAACTCGATCGTGCGCAGCTTGCCGCCCTGGTCCTCGTCGTGGCCGGTGACGCCCGAGACCTTGTTGAGCGCGCTTTCGACCGCGAGATCGACCATGCTCTGGATCAGGCGCAGGTCGTCGCCATTGGCCGGTGCGGAGCGGGCATAGTAGCCGGACTTCTGCACCATCGAACGCTCGGCACCCAAAAGCGCTGCGAACTGCTTGGAGAACCAGTTGCCGACATTGATCGTGTCGATCTTGACGTGGCCGAAGGCGTCGCGCTTGATCGTTTCGCCGGCGGCTTCCCGTTCGGCAACGATCGCGTCAAGGCAGGCGCCTTCACTGACGAACAGCGTCACGAAGCCGGAGCGGTCCATGACCTGACGCAGGCGCTCGGTCTCGGCCTGCAGGTCGAACTTCATCTCTGGCAGGTAAAGGCCGTCGATGTTCTTCATCTGCCGGTTCATCATGAAGCCGTCGACGAATTCCTTGTCGTCGGTCATCTGGATGTAGGAGCGGGCGGTGGCGGCGGTCAGCCAGCCGCAATGGCGGCCCATGACTTCATGGACGACGAGCGTGCGCGGGGCAGCACTCTGTTCGTTGCTGACATTGTCGAAGAAGCGGGCGCCGTATTCGGCAGCCGTCCAGGCGCCGAGCGTCTGGCGGATCGGCACGACGTCATTGTCGACGGTCTTCGGCAGGCCGACGACGGTCAGGTCGTAGCCATTGGCGCCGAGATAGGCGGCAAGATCGGCCGCCGTCGTGTTGGTGTCGTCACCGCCGATCGTGTGCAGGATCGAGATGCCGTCATTGGCAAGCCGTTCGGCCGCAACCCTGAGCGGGTTCTCGCCGTCCTTGACGAGGCCGCGCTTGACGCAGTCGGCCGCATTGGTGAGCTTGACGCGGCTGTTGCCGATCGGCGAGCCGCCGTGGCGGTGCAGGATATGGGCCTTCTCGCGCATGTCGCGGGTAATCTCGATCCGGTCGCCCAGCAGCACGCCCTGGTAGCCGGAGCGATAGGCGACCAGCTCATATTCGGGTGCGACGTCCGAATAGCGCTCGATCAGACCCCCAACCGCCGATGACAGGCAGGGCGCGAGCCCGCCGGCCGTCAGCATTGCGACTTTCTTCTTGGCCATGTTTCCTCCTCGGGATTTTGGCATGCGATGGCTGGCGCCTCCATAACGCAAATCAGATGGAAATTAAATGACGGCTCTGTGGATGTCGTGTCGAACCTTACCGTAAAGTCTTGCCCGGCGCGCGAAATTGACGCGGTGAAGAACTCCTCCCTTTCTTTCAGGGAACGGTTCCCCGCCGCATTCGCCCTTGTCCTGATGCCGGCCCAGATTTCCTCTTCAGAACCACTGTTCCCGCGGGAACAGCTTTCCGGTGACCGGTTGTCGCAAGTACTAAAGGATGGATTGACAATAGTGAGGGGCCATCACAAATTCGTCATCCTCGCGGTTCGGGCCGTCCAACCGCTTGCATTTTGCCACCACAACGGTCCATGCTATAGGCTAGAGAGACAGGGAATCTCGCATGTCATTCTGGGACAGCCTCCTCAAGATCGTCACTGCCACGGGCAACGCGCTTGCCGGACTGGTCGAGGCGGTGCGTACCCTGTTCGAGGGCGACCCGGAAACACGACGAAAGGTCGCCTTTTCCGTGGCGATGATCGCGCTCTCGGCCAAGATGGCCAAGGCCGACGGTATCGTCAGCGAGGCTGAGGTTGCCGCCTTCCGCGACATCTTCAAGTTTCCGCCCGACCAGGCGCCGAATGTCGCCCGTCTTTATAATCTCGCGCGCCAGGATGTGGCGGGCTTCGAGGCCTATGCCGAGAAGATGGCGTCACTGTGCACGTCGTGCGAAGAAGATTGCCCGATCCTCGAAGACATCATCGACGGCCTGTTCCATATCGCCAAGTCGGATGGCGCGGTGCATGAGCGCGAAATGGCGTTCCTGATGCGGGTCGCGGAGATCTTCGACATGGACGAGGCGCATTTTTCGCGCATCATGGCGCGCCATGTGCATGGCGACGGTCGTGACCCCTATCAAGTGCTTGGGGTTTCGCGTAAGGACGATTTCGCCGACATCCGCAAGCGCTATCGTGTGCTCGTTTCGGAGAACCACCCGGACATGCTGGTGGCTCGCGGTGTGCCGGAAGAATTCCACGCGATCGCCAATGATCGTATGGCGGCGCTCAACGCCGCCTACGAGGCGATTGAGAGAGAACGCCGGGCTGCATGAGTTCGAAATACTGCGACTATCCGGGTGCCCGCTTCATGCCGTCGCCCAATTTCGGCAACCGCGCCAACGAGCGCGCCCCGGATATGATCGTGCTGCATTATACGGGGATGCCGACCGGAGCCGCCGCGCTCGAATGGCTCTGCCGCGAGGAAAGCCAGGTTTCCAGCCACTATTTCGTGCATGAGGACGGACGGGTCGATCAGCTCGTGCCGGAGGCGCTTCGTGCCTGGCACGCGGGCAAGAGCTTCTGGAAGGGCGAGACCGACATCAACTCCTGCTCGATCGGCATCGAGATTGCCAACCCCGGTCACCCCGGCGGACTTCCCGACTTTCCTGAAAAACAGATCGAAGCGGTCGCCGAATTGTGTCGGGACTGTGGCCAGCGGTGGTCGATCGCCCCTGAAAGGGTGCTCGCACACAGCGATATCGCCCCCATTCGCAAGGTCGATCCGGGAGAAAATTTTCCCTGGCACATTCTTCACCGCGAAGGCGTGGGGCACTGGGTAGAACCGGCGCCGATCGCCGGTGGCCGCTTTTTCCAGCGCGGCGACCGCGGCCAGCCGGTCGAGGCCATCCAGTCGATGCTGTCGCTCTATGGTTATGGCATTGATGTAACTGGCGATTTCTGCGAAAAAACCGAAGGCGCCATCGCTGCGTTCCAGCGCCATTTCCGACAACAAAGGGTCGACGGCATCGCCGACATCTCAACCCTCGATACGCTGCACCGGCTGCTGTCCGGACTGCCGCAATTTACCGCCTGACGCGGAAGATTTTTTCGTCCAGACGGCGCTTCCCTGCAATTTCTTGGCATGTTTTTTTAGCTTTGCCACATGTTTACCATGATGCGGCATTCATTTCCCGCCCCATTGGAACTGCAGGAGACATCGGGGCGAACGCTCATTTCCTGTGAATGAAACGATCGGGAAGTGAGGCCGAGGCGGGGTGCGCCATCGGTCCATTCCCCAGACCGGAGACTTCAATCTACATGAGAATTTCGTCTGTTGCTGCGGTGGCGGCATGCCTTGGCATGTTCTTCGCCGGGATGGGTACGTCGTATGCGGGGAATGTCGATAAGACCATCAAGACTTCGTCGATCCAGTCCTTCACCCGTACCACCGGCTATCCGAAGCCTGACATGGTTCAGAACGTCCAGTACACCGGGCTCATCAAGTCCTATGCCAAGCAATACGGCGTTCCCGTCGATCTGGCCCACGCGATCGTCAAGGTCGAAAGCAACTTCAATGCCAAGGCACGCGGCAGCGCCGGTGAAATTGGCCTGATGCAGATCAAGCCTGCGACGGCCCGCATGATGGGCTACTCCGGCTCCGCCAAGGGTCTCTACGACCCGGAGACCAACATCAAGTTCGGCATGAAGTATCTCGCCATGGCGCATGAACTGTCGGGCGGGACCACCTGTGGCACGATCCTGAAATACAACGCCGGCCACGGCGCCAAGCGCATGAACCCGGTTTCCAAGCGTTACTGCGGCAAGGTCCAGAACATCATCGACTGATCGACCGATCGATCAGCTGAAGGCATCTACAGCGCCGCGCGTCGTATCGGGCGCGCAAAGGTCGCCGATCAAAGAGCTTCATCCGCCAACCGTTTCAGGTCATGGCGGATGCTCCAGCCGGACAGGTCTCGCGTTCCGGCGCGCATGGAAGCGCTGCTGCCGAAAGGTAGATCTCCTGGCGCTGGCGCAATTCGAGCCGCGAGCCGGCTTCGCTGGAATGACTGAAAGACCCCCTGCAACCAGAGTGCCATATCGGCGCCGACATGCTATCTCCCCCTGACGCGCATGAGGGGGATCGGTCGTGTCTCAGAGCTTTGATTTCATCGTTGTCGGCAAGGGCATGATGGGGGCGGCCGCCGGCCGCCACCTTGCGCTGTCAGGTGCGAGCGTCGCGCTCATCGGTCCGGACGAGCCCAAGGATTGGGCCAATCACTCCGGCGTCTTCTCCAGCCATTACGACAATGCCCGTATTACCCGCACGATCGATGACGACCCGGTCTGGGCGCGCCTCGCCAGGCGCTCGATCGCGCGCTATGGCGCAATCGAGCGCGACAGCGGCATTCGGTTCTACCACGAGGTCGGTTGCCTGATCGCCGGGCCGGCGCCGGGTGCCGACTACGATTACATGGAGAAGGTTGAGCGGGCGCGCGATGCTCTGGGCGTCGAGGCGCCGCTCTTCGATGGCGACGCACTTTCGCAGCGCTTTCCCTGGTTCCGCTTCCCGGCTGGCCATGCCGGCATCTACGAGCGCAAGGGCGCCGGCTATATCAATCCACGCGCGCTGGTTCTAGCGCAAACCATGTGTGCCGAAAAGGCCGGCGCACGGATCGTTCGAAGCGAAGTTCGCTCCGTGTCCGAAGTGACCGATCGCGTCGTTGTCACAACACAGGACGGCTCCCGTTTCGATGCGGGCAGGGTGATTGTCGCTGCCGGTGGGTTCTCACTCTCGAACACGCTGCTGCCACGGCCGATCGATCTTGTGGTGAAGGCGCGGACGGTGTTCTTCGCCGAAGTGGCAAGCGGTGATCTCAAGACCTTTGAGGGCATGCCGTCGTTGATCGGTGCCGCACCGGAGCAAGAGCAAAGCTACTATCTGTTGCCGCCGGTCGCCTATGAGGACGGCAAGCACTACATCAAGATCGGCGGCGACCCGACCGACCGCGTGCTCGACGACGAACCGGCGGTAAGGCAATGGTTCCGCGGCTCGGCCAGTGCGCCGGCTGCCGAGCATTTGCGTGGGCTGCTCGCCAAGGTGATGCCCGGCCTTGCGCCGGCCTCCACGCATTTCTCGCCCTGCGTCACCTCGTTTACCCGGCATGGCCTGCCCTATATCGGCTTTGCCGACGGCGAGCGCATCGCGATCGTGACCGGCGGCAACGGCCAGGCGGCAAAGAGCTCCGACGAGATCGGCCGGCTCGGTGCCGTTCTTGTGCTCAACGGCCGGATCGACGAGCCCGATTACGACGCGGATTTCTCCGTCGTCTTCCGCTGACGCTGCCAAGGGCGGCCGGCGACGGCTATCGCGCAGTTATCCTCAGTGCGCCGCATGCGAAGCGGCAGCCCTGCCGTTTTTTCTGGCGCGGCGCGGCGCACTCGGTTAAGGAGCGCGTGCCAGTTGGCCGGGCAGCCGCTCTCCGCAAGTGCCGAAAGGCCGCGGGGGGAGGAAAGTCCGGGCTCCACGGAAGCACGGTGCCGGATAACGTCCGGCGAGGGTGACCTCAGGGAAAGTGCCACAGAAAGCAAACCGCTCCGCTTGCGGAGTAAGGGTGAAAGGGTGGGGTAAGAGCCCACCGCGGACATGGCGACATGGACGGCACGGCAAACCCCACCGGGAGCAAGACCGAATAGGGATGACGCGGACGCGCAAGCGCCCAGCCTGTTTCCGGGCCAGTCATCCGGGTGGGTTGCAAGAGGCTGCGTGCAAGCGCAGTCCCAGATGAATGGCTGCCACGTTCCGTTGCCTCCGGGCAGCGGGGCCATACAGAACCCGGCTTACAGGCCAACTGGCGATTTCTCTTTTTTTGCTGCGGCACGGTCCGTCCGCCTGCCTCCATTTTTGGCACGGGTTCAAACGGCGAAACTTGTCGTGAGCAATTCGGCCGGCGCAAATCAGCCTCGTCGGCCGCTTCCGATTGGCCCGGTTTTGCTCGTGTCCGATGCGCCGTCGCGCTTGAAAACAAGCCGGTCCGTTCCTGCGCGCTGTTGTCTCACCCGTTGTCGAACGGCGTTTCTTCGCCCTTTCGCACATTCTGATTTTCCAACGATTTGAAGCCGTTCCGCCGCCCCATTCCCGCACGGTGGGGGTCAATTCGTAACCCTTCGTTAAACTTAACAACCTATCAATATTTGATCAGCCCGACGGCTGTTTCCGAGCCAATCCCATTGACGCCCATATGGTCCCATGATATCCCATAATGGCACTGCGCAAGGGCTGCTTCGCAGCCCATCATTGCAAGATCCCAGTGCCTTCCGGCTTCGGGAGGTGGGCGAACATTCCGGTGTTCGGCGGGGGCGTCTTGCAGGTGCGATCGAGTGTTCTCGCGGGTCAATGATCGTGGCCCGTCAGTCTTGGGCGGCCGTTTCGCGTTATGAACCGCTTCTTGTCACATGCCAGCAATCGGATCGATGCGAAGGGGCGGGTTTCCGTTCCCTCGGCGTTTCGCTCCGTGCTGTCGGATGGGGGCGTTCGGGAGCTATACTGCTTTCAGGATTTCGTCTTTCCGGCGATCAGCGTCGGCGGGCCGGAGCTCCTGGATCGGTTCGAGAGGCAGATGGCGGCCGAGGATCCTTTTTCCCCGGAGGCCAACGAGATGTCGCTGCTGGTTCATGGGGGCGGGGTCTTCGTGAAGCTCGATCCGGAAGGCCGGTTGATGATGACGGATTTCATCCGCGACTTCACCGGCATCTCGACCGACGTGATGTTCGTCGGGCGGGGCGATTATTTTCAGCTCTGGGAGCCGCAGGCCTTCGTCAAGGCCCAGGCGGCGGCCCGGGAAGGGCGCAAATCACGGGGGTTGCGTCCGGATTAGAATGGAGAGAGGGAATGGTGACGGATCAAGGCGGAGGTATTCCTGAAGCCGAAGGCGGACCGGTTCGTCACATCCCCGTTCTCTTGCCGGAAGTTCTCGCCGCTCTCGAGCCGGCGCCTGGCAAGGTGATCCTCGATGGCACGTTCGGTGCCGGTGGCTACAGTTCCGCAATCCTGAGCGCTGGTGCCGATGTCATCGGCCTTGACCGCGACCCGACGGCGATCGCCGCCGGCCAGTCGCTGGTCACTGAGTGGGGTGGCCGGCTGAAGCTCATCCAGTCGCAGTTTTCCGAGCTTGCCGCCCATGCGCCCGAGGGCGGGCTCGATGGTGTCGTGCTCGACATCGGCGTTTCCTCCATGCAGATCGACGAGGCCGAGCGCGGTTTTTCCTTCCAGAAGAAGGGGCCGCTCGATATGCGCATGTCGTCGTCCGGCGTTTCGGCGGCCGATGTCGTCAATCGTGCCAAGGTGTCAGACCTCATCCGCATCTTCGGCTTCCTCGGCGAAGAAAAGCAGGCCGGCCGCATTGCCCGCGCCATTGAAAAACGCCGGGCCGAGCAGCCGTTCGAAACAACCCGTGATCTTGCCGGCCTGATCGAGGTGGTGACGCCGCGCAAGGCCAAGGACAAGATCCATCCGGCCACCCGCGTCTTCCAGGCGCTGCGCATCTTCGTCAATGATGAACTCGGTGAACTCGCTCAGGCGCTGTTTGCCGCCGAAAAGGCGCTGAAGCCCGGCGGTCGACTCGTCGTCGTCACCTTCCATTCGCTCGAAGACCGGATCGTCAAAGCCTTCTTCCAGGATCGCTCCGGCAAGGCCAGTGGTTCGCGCCACCTGCCGATGGTTTCCGCCCGCGCCGCAACCTTCACGCCAGTTGGCAAGCCTATGGTGGCAGCCAGCGAGGAAGAAGCGTCCCTCAATCCGCGCGCCCGCTCTGCAAAGCTGCGCGCCGGCATCCGCACGCAGGCCGCGTCGCCGGGAAACGATCTATCCATTTTCAATCTGCCGGAACTGGCAAGCCTTGCACGGTTGGGGGGCTGACAAGACATGCTTCGAACGCTCGATATCGTTCTGATCGTCGTCATGACGGCCGCCGCGACCGTCACCTATACGATCAAGCATCGTGCTGAAAACAAGCTCGAGGAAGTCCGCAAGCTCGATGTCGCCATCAAGCTGGAAGAGGACACGATCGATCTGCTTCGGGCCGACTGGGCGCTTCTGACCCAGCCGAACCGGCTGGAGCGGCTCGTCGGCGCCTTCGGGGCCGACCTGCAACTGGCCCCGACGCCCTCGACCCAGCTCGCCCAGCCGCAGGAACTGCCGATGCTGAAGGCGGACGTGCCGATCCCCGAGGATGAAAAGGCGAAGGACGGTGTCGCCGCCCTCATCAACAAGACCGATAACATCGCAACTGGATCGGTGGCGCACTGATGTCGTTTCTCTCCCGCATCATGGTCCTGAAGAGCAAGGCACATTTCTCCGCCGGCGGAAACAACCGCCCGGCAGAAGCAGGCCTCAATGTCACCTTCCAGGGCACGCGCAAGAAAACCACCAACCAGGCGAAGAACCGCGTCGCCATCGTGATCGCGAGCTTCGGCATCGTCTATGCCGTCATCGGCGGCCGCCTGGTGCAATACGGCCTGGCGGCACCCGAGACGGTTTCGAGCATCGGCCGCGCCGACAACCTCATGGCGTCGCGCCCCGATATTCTCGACCGCAACGGCGAGATCCTCGCGACCGACATCCGCACCGTTTCGCTTTATGCCGAGCCGCACAAGATCGTCGACGCCGATGAGGCGGTCGAGCGGCTGGCGACGGTTCTGCCCGACATCAACGCCCGCGAGATCTACAACAAGCTGAAATCGAAATCGCGCTTCCAGTGGCTGCGCCGCCAGCTCACCCCGAAGCAGCAGAGTGACATCCTGGCGCTCGGCATTCCCGGCGTCGGCTTCCGTCCGGAAAAGCGCCGCTTCTATCCCGGCGGCGCGACCGCGGCCCATATTCTCGGTCACGTCAACATCGACAACCGCGGCGTTGCCGGCATGGAGCGCTACATCGACAGCCAGGGTCTCGCCGATCTTGCCGCAATCGGCATGACCAGCGACGCCAAGCTCGAGCCGGTGAAGCTGTCGATCGACGTGCGGGTGCAGAACATCGTGCGCGATGTCATCTACAACGGCATGAAGAATTACCAGGCGCTCGCCGCCGGGGCGGTCGTGCTCGACGTCAATACCGGCGAAGTGCTGGCCATGGCGTCGGTTCCCGACTACGACCCGAACAAGCCGGCCGAAGGGGCCGAAGAAGGCTGGATGAACCGCATGTCGAACGGTACGTTCGAAATGGGCTCCACCTTCAAGACCTTCACCATCGCCATGGGGCTCGATTCCGGCAAGGTGACGCTCAACGACAGCTTCGACGCCTCGGCGCCGATCCGCATCGGCGGATTCACCATCAAGGACTTCCACGGCAAGCGCCGCGTCCTGACGGTTCCGGAAATCTTCCAGTATTCGTCGAACATCGGCACGGCGAAGGTCGCCGATCTCGTCGGCATTCCCGGCCACAAAGAATTCCTGACCCGCCTCGGCCTGCTTTCGAAGCTTCCGACCGAACTTCCGGAGGTGAAATCGCCGACGCAGCCGCGCGAATGGAAGAAGATCAACTCGATCACCATCTCCTTCGGTCACGGCGTCTCGACCACGCCGCTGCAGACCGCGGTTGCCGGGGCAGCGCTCGTCAACGGCGGCAAGCTGATCCCGCCGACCTTCCTGCCGCGCAGCGAAAGCCAGGCCGACGAACTCGCAACCAACGTGGTCAAGAAGAGCACCAGCGACGACATGCGCTTCCTGCTGCGCTGGAACGGCATCGCCGGTTCGGGCAAGCGCGCCCTGGTGCCGGGCTTCAATGTCGGCGGCAAGACCGGCACGGCTGACAAGGTGGTCAACGGCCGCTACGCCAATGATCAGAACTTCAACGCCTTCCTTGCGGCCTTCCCGATCGACAATCCGAAATACATTGTGCTGACCTTCATCGACGCGCCGAAGACCGGCGAGGGTGGCGGGCGCACGGCCGGCTCGAACGCTGCTCCCATGGTCCGTGACATCATCAGCCGCTCCGCGCCGCTGCTCGGTGTCGAACCAAAGTTTGGAGAAGACGGTTCTGCCTTGCTTGTGTCTTATTAGACATGAAATGAGAAAGCGGACGATTCGCGATTCTTGCGGATCGAAATCGATGCGAGACGTGCGTTCATGAAGATCAAAGACCTGGCGGGATCGAATTTCCCGGAACTTTCGGGACAACTGAGCGGCACCGCCGCCGAAATCGACGTTGCGGGCCTCTCGGCCGATAGTCGGCAGGTTCAGCCAGGGGATCTTTTCGTCGCGGTTGCCGGCAGCAAGGCCAATGGCAGTGCCTATATCGCTGACGCGCTGAAGCGCGGCGCGGTCGCCGTCGTTACCGACGCAGGCAACGAGGTCGATGCCGCGTCCGCGCCGGTGCTGAAACTCTCCCAGCCGCGTGCGTTTCTGGCACGTGCCGCTGCCGCCTTCTACGGCCGCCAGCCAGAGACGATGGTTGCCGTCACCGGCACGGCCGGCAAGACTTCGGTTGCCTCCTTTACCCGTCAGATCTGGGCGCATTCCGGATACGCCGCCGCGATGATCGGGACCACCGGCGTGGTTGCGCCCGGCCGCAACGATTACGGCTCGCTGACGACGCCCGATCCGGTGTCGCTGCACAAGCTCTTGGCCGAACTGGCCGATGCCGGCGTCACTCACGCGGCTATGGAAGCCTCCAGCCACGGCCTCGACCAGTACCGGCTCGACGGCGTGCGTCTTGCCGCTGCGGCCTTCACCAATCTTGGTCGCGACCACATGGACTATCATCCGACGGTCGAGCACTACATGGCCTCGAAGATGCGGCTGTTCGATGCGCTCCTGCCGAAGGGCGCGCCGGCCGTGGTCTTTGCCGACGACCAATGGTCGGACCAGGCGATCGCCGCTGCCCGCAAGGCGAAACTCGACGTGCGCACCGTCGGCCGCAAGGGCGACTACATCTCGCTGAAGCGCGTCGAGCATTTCCGCCACAAGCAATCGGCCGAAGTGCATGTTGGCGACGACATCTTCGAAATCCACATCCCGCTCGCAGGCGATTTCCAGGTCGCGAACGCGCTGGTTGCCGCGGGTCTTGCCATGTCGACCGGCATCAGCGCCAAGGCTGCCTTCTCCGCGCTTGAAAAGCTGCAGGGTGCCTCGGGCCGGCTTGAACTCGTCGGCCAGACCAAGGACGGTGCGCTCGCTTATGTCGACTATGCCCACAAGCCGGATGCGCTCGAAAACGTGCTCGCCTCGGTGCGCCCGTTCACGACCGGCCGCGTCATCGTGGTCTTCGGCTGCGGCGGTGACCGCGACAAGGGCAAGCGTCCGATCATGGGCGAGATCGCCACCAGGCTTGCCGATGTGGTGATCGTTACCGACGACAATCCGCGCTCCGAAGTGCCTGAGGTCATCCGCGCCGAGATCATGGCGGCTGCCAAGGGCGCGACCGAGATCGGCGACCGTGCCGAGGCGATCCGCGCGGCCGTCGGCATGTTGAAGACCGGCGACACGCTGATCGTTGCCGGCAAGGGACATGAGGAAGGACAGACGGTTGGTTCCGTCACCTTGCCGTTCTCCGACCATGCGGAACTCCGTAAGGCCCTGGGAGGCTTGTGATGAACTGGCTCTGGACAAGCAGCGATCTTCTGGCCGCAATGAACGGTCGGCCGATGGGCAATTTGCCTGAGGGCATTTCGGGGATTTCGATCGACAGCCGCTCGATCGGCAAGGGTGAGGCCTTCTTCGCGATCAGGGGCGACCGGGTCGATGGTCACGACTATGCCGGGATCGCGCTTGCGAACGGCGCTGCGGTGCTGGTCGTCAGCGAGGGTAAGCTGCCGGCGCTCGGTCGGCTCAATGCGCCGATGATCGTCGTCGACGACGTGCTCGAAGCAATGATCAGGCTGGGATGCGCGGCGCGCGACCGCAGCGCCGCCAAGGTGATTGCGGTGACGGGCTCGGTCGGCAAGACGACGACCAAGGAGATGTTGCGCCATGTGCTCACGCCCCAGGGTCGCGTGCACGCCTCCGTCGCCTCCTTCAACAATCACTGGGGCGTGCCGCTGACGCTGGCACGCATGCCCGAGGCGACCGATTTCGGCGTCTTCGAGATCGGCATGAACCATCCGGGCGAGATCCGGCCGCTGACGGCGATGGTGCGCCCGCATGTGGCCATCGTCACCAGCATCGCTGCCGCCCATCTCGGCAATTTCGAGAGCCTCGACCAGATCGCCGAGGCGAAGGCCGAGATCTTCGAGGGTGTGGTCAATGGCGGCCACGCGCTGATCATTCACGACAGCCCGCAATACAAGCTTCTGGAAAACGCCGCGGCTGCCGCTGGCGTCAGCCACATCCATTCGTTCGGCGCCAATCCGAAGGCGGAGTTCCGCCTGGTCGAGTTCAGCGGCGGCTCCGAGGGCTCGACCCTTTGGGCGGGTATCGGCGGCAGGACGATCGAAGTCCCGATCGGCGCGCCGGGACGCCACATTGCCGAAAACGCGGTAGCCGTGCTTGCGGCGGTGAAGCTAGCCGGCGGCGACCTCGATCAGGCCGCAGCAGCACTTTCGACCATGCAGGCCGAAACGGGCAGGGGGCGACGCCATACCCTTTCGATCAGTGGCGGCACGCTGAAGCTGATCGACGAAAGCTACAACGCCAATCCGAGCTCGATGCGGGCAGCAATCGCACTACTACGCGATGCCGAGCCGCCGGTCGGCGGCCGCCGCGTCGCCGTGCTCGGCGACATGCTGGAGATGGGTGAACATGCCGTCGAGGTGCATGCGGCCCTTGCCCGCCCGCTCGTTGAGGCCGGGATCACCGATGTCTGGCTTGCCGGACCCTTGATGGCGAACCTGCGCGACGCGCTGCCGCCGGAAATTTCGGTGATGTACCGCGAGAGCGTCGAGGACCTGAAGACCTATGCGCTGGCTGCCGTTGCGGCCGGCGACGTGGTCATGGTCAAGTCGTCGAAGGGGACCGGCTGCGCCAAGATCGTGCAAGCGCTGATCGAGGCCTATCCGGAGGCGAAAGCCGATGGCTCTGAGGGCCAGGAGTAGCCGGCTGGGGACAGATCCGGCGACAGCGCCCATGAGGGACGCGGTGGATACAGCCTGGAGTTAGGTGGGCGCGCCCTAACATCTTCGCATACATGCGCGTATCGTTTTTCAGATGATTCTGTTGGACGGATTTCAGACTATACAGCGCCGCGCGTCTTATGAGACGCGCAAAGGTCGCTGTAACATTTTAAACGGCTGCATAATTTTGGCCTTAAATCGATTCCGATTTAAGGAATTGTGCAGAAAACCTTTGGGGAAAGGTCCCTTATGCTCATTTGGCTCGTGGAACTGGCGGACCACTTTCAGTTTTTCAATCTATTTCGCTACATCACGTTCCGCACCGGCGCGGCGCTGTTCACGTCGGCCATCATCGTTTTCCTGTTCGGCCCGGCGATGATTGCCTCGCTGCGCATTCGCCAGGGCAAGGGCCAGCCGATCCGCGCCGACGGGCCGCAGACGCATTTCAAGAAGGCCGGCACGCCGACCATGGGCGGCCTGATGATTCTCGCCGGCATCGTCGTCTCGTCGCTGCTGTGGGCCGATCTTTCGAGCGTCTACGTGGTCTCGACCCTGCTCGTCACCCTCGGTTTCGGTGCCATTGGCTTCTACGATGATTACCTCAAGGTTACGAAGCAGTCGGACAAGGGCTTTTCCGGCAAGGCGCGCCTCGGCATCGAATTCGTGATCGCCGCCGTCGCCGTGTTCTTCATGATGCAGGCCTCGGTTTCGAGCGGTGTTGCCGGTTCGACCTTCGGCTCCTCGGTGACGTTCCCCTTCTTCAAGGACCTGGTCCTCAACCTCGGCTACTTCTTCGTGCTGTTCGGCGGTTTCGTCATCGTCGGCGCCGGCAATGCGGTGAACCTCACCGACGGCCTCGATGGCCTTGCGATCGTGCCGGTCATGATTGCGGCTGCCGCCTTCGGCCTGATCGCCTATCTCGCCGGTAACGCCGTTTTCGCCAACTACCTGCAGATCCATTTCGTGCCTGGCACCGGCGAGCTTGCCGTCATCCTCGGCGCCGTCATCGGCGCCGGCCTCGGCTTCCTCTGGTTCAATGCGCCGCCGGCGGCCATCTTCATGGGTGACACGGGATCGCTCGCGCTCGGCGGCCTGATCGGCACGGTTGCCGTTGCCGTCAAGCACGAGATCGTCATGGTCATCATCGGCGGCCTCTTCGTGATGGAAACGCTGTCGGTGATCATCCAGGTCTTCTGGTTCAAGCGCACCGGCCGCCGCGTCTTCCTGATGGCGCCGATCCACCACCATTTCGAAAAGAAGGGCTGGACCGAAAGCCAGGTCGTGATCCGCTTCTGGATCATCGCCGTCATCCTGGCGATGGTCGGCCTCTCCACCCTCAAGCTGCGGTGATCAGACGATGATCGCGGTCACCACCTTCAAGGGCAGGAAAGTCGCTCTCTTTGGTCTCGGCGGTTCGGGTCTGGCAACGGCCGAGGCGCTGGTCGCCGGTGGTGCCGACGTCACCGCCTGGGACGATAATCCTGATAGCGTTGCCAAGGCGTCTTCTGCCGGCGTGCCGACGGCGGACCTGCGTTCGGTCGATTGGTCCGGCTTTGCCGCCTTCGTGCTTTCGCCGGGCGTGCCGCTCACCCATCCGAAGCCGCACTGGACGGTCGATCTTGCCCATGCTTCCGGCGTCGAGATCATCGGTGATGTCGAGCTCTTCGTGCGCGAACGCCGGGCGCATGCGCCCGATTGCCCGTTCATTGCCATTACCGGCACCAACGGCAAGTCGACCACCACGGCGCTGATCGCCCACATCCTCAGAGAAAGCGGTCGGGACACCCAACTCGGCGGCAATATCGGCACGGCGGTGCTCACTCTCGACCCACCGAAGGCCGGCCGCTTCTATGTGGTCGAGTGCTCGTCCTACCAGATCGACCTGGCGCCGACGCTGAACCCGACGGCGGGTATCGTGCTGAACCTCACGCCCGACCATCTCGATCGCCACGGCACGATGCAGCACTATGCCGACATCAAGGAACGGCTGGTCGCCGGCAGCGGCACGGCGATCGTCGGCGTCGACGACAGTTTCTCGGCGCTGATTGCCGATCGCGTCGAGCGTGCCGGCACCAAGGTCGTGCGCATTTCGCGCCGCCATGTGCTCGCCAATGGTTTTTACGCCGAAGGCTCGCGCATCTTGAAGGCCGAAGGCGGCACGTCCAGCCTGTTCGTCGATCTCGACGGCATCCAGACGTTGCGCGGCGGCCACAACGCCCAGAACGCGGCCGCAGCCATTGCCGCCTGCCTTTCGGTCGGCGTCAGCGCGGCCGAGATCATAAGCGGGCTCAAAAGCTTCCCCGGCCTCAAACACCGCATGCAGCCGGTCGGCCGCAAGGGTGCGGTGGTCTTCGTCAACGACAGCAAGGCAACGAATGCGGATGCTGCAGCGCCCGCGCTTTCGAGCTACGAGCGGATCTACTGGATTGCCGGCGGTCTGCCGAAGGAGGGAGGCATCACGACCCTTGCGCCCTTCTTCCCGAAGATCGTCAAGGCCTATCTGATCGGCGAGGCCGCACCCGCCTTTGCGGCAACGCTCGGCGAGGCGGTTCCCTATGAGATTTCGGGCACGCTGGAGCAGGCGGTCGCGCATGCGGCAGCCGATGCGGGCAGGGATGAAGCGGGTGCTTCCGCCGTGATGCTCTCCCCGGCTTGCGCAAGCTTCGACCAGTATAAGAATTTCGAGGTACGCGGTGATGCCTTCGTCGGCCACGTGCGGGCGATCGAAGGCGTAACGATGCTGATCTGACGCTGGCCGATCAGGCGCCGCAGGCGCAAGGCGGATAGCGATGATGCCGGGGTTTCGGACGTGGGGCGCGATGGGCGCCGGAGAAGGGGACTGACAAGATGGTAAGCCGAGCCGAACGTGGCCCCGTGGCCGACTGGTTCTGGACGATCGACAGGTTCTTTCTGGCGACCTTCATCCTGTTGATGGGCGTCGGCTTCATGTTGTCCTTCGCCGCAAGCCCGGCGGTCGCCGAGCGCATCGGCCTCGACAGCTTCCACTTCGTCAAGCGCCACGCGCTCTTCCTGTTGCCGTCGCTGGTGGTGATGGTCGGCATCTCCTTCCTCTCGCCGCGCCAGGTCAGGCGCGCTGCGATCCTGCTTCTCGGCGGCTCGCTCGCGATGATGGTGCTGGTGCTCTTCGTCGGTGAAGAGGTGAAAGGGTCGATGCGCTGGCTTTCGATCGCCGGCATCTCGATCCAGCCGTCCGAATTCATGAAGCCGGCCTTCGTCGTCGTCTGTGCCTGGCTCTTCTCCGAGCATGCGCGGCAGCCGGAAATCCCCGGCAATCTCTTTGCCATCCTGCTCTTCGGCATCGTCGCGGCGCTGCTTGTCGCCCAGCCCGACCTTGGCCAAACGATCCTGACGACGGCCGTTTGGGGCGGCATGTTCTTCATGGCCGGCATGCCGTGGCTGTGGATCATCCTGCTTGGCGGTGCAGCACTTGGTGGCTTCTTCGTCGCCTATACGATGCTGCCGCACGTGGCTGCCCGTATCGACAAGTTCCTGACCGGCGAAGGCGACACCTTCCAGATGGACACCGCGCGCGAGGCGATCATCCGCGGCGACTGGTTCGGCCGGGGCCCAGGCGAAGGCATCGTCAAGCGCATCATCCCGGACAGCCATACCGACTTCGTCTTTTCCGTTGCGGCCGAGGAATTCGGCATCGTCTTTTGCATGTTGATCGTGCTGATCTTCGCCTTCCTGGTGATGCGCGGCCTCAACCATGCTTTCCGCGAGCGCAACGACTTCAACCGGTTCGCCGTTGCCGGCCTGGTCCTCCAGATCGGCATCCAGTCGATGATCAACATCGGCGTGAACCTCGAACTGCTCCCGGCCAAGGGCATGACCCTGCCGCTGATCTCCTATGGTGGCTCGTCCATGGTGGCGATCTGCGTGACTGCCGGCTTCATCCTGGCTTTGACCCGTCACCGCCCGGAGAAGCGCGCCGTGGAGCGCAGCCTGTTTCGGTCCGGCATTGGTGTGCCGGCGGAGTAAAATATGACTAAAGGCATCATCCTGCTTGCCGCCGGCGGTACCGGCGGCCATCTCTTTCCGGCGGAAGCGCTGGCGCACGAACTGAAGGCCGGCGGCTATTCGGTGCACCTCGTTACCGACAGCCGTGCCGAGCGTTATGCCGGCAAGTTCCCGGCCGACGAAGTGCATGTCGTGCCCTCGGCGACGATCGGCTCGAAGAACCCGATCAGTGTCGCGAAGTCGCTCTGGACGCTGTGGACCGGCATGCGCGCCGCGCGCAAGCTGATCGCGCGGCTGAAGCCGAAGGCCGTCGTCGGCTTCGGTGGCTACCCGACCGTGCCGCCGCTCCTGGCGGCAACCGGCATGGGCGTTCCCTCAATCATCCACGAGCAGAATGCCGTGATGGGCCGCGCCAACAAGGCACTCGCCTCGCGCGTCAAGGCGATTGCCGGGGGCTTCCTGCCCGAGGGTACCGGCGCCTTTGCGGCCAAGACCGTGACGACGGGCAATCCGGTGCGCCCCGCGGTGCTTGGTGCTGCAAACGTGCCCTATGCAACGGCCACCAGTGACGCGCCGTTCCATCTCGTCGTCTTCGGCGGCAGCCAGGGCGCGCAATATTTCTCCAAGACGGTGCCTCAGGCGATCTGCCGGCTGGATGATGCGCGTCGCCAGCGCCTGAAGGTCACCCAGCAGGCCCGGCCGGAAGACAAGGACGGGGTGATCGCCACCTATGACAAGCTCGGCGTTCCGGCCGAAGTCTCGCCGTTCTTCACCGACATGGCCGAGCGGATCGCCGGCGCCCAGCTCGTCATCTGCCGCTCGGGCGCCTCGACGGTTTCGGAGCTTTCGGTGATCGGCCGTCCGGCAATTCTGGTGCCCTATCCCTATGCGCTCGACCACGACCAGGCGGCCAATGCCGCAGCGCTTGCCGCCAAGGGCGGTGCGCGGGTGATCGCGCAAAGTGAACTGACCGCGGATCGACTTGCCGGCATCCTGAAGGATGCGCTCGACAATCCGCAATCGCTCGCCCAGATGGCGGCAAACGCCCGGGAAACCGGCAAGCCGGATGCAGCAAGCTTGCTTGCATCTCTCGTAGAGGCTATTGCCAGCGGTTTGACAGTCGAGAAATTCAGGGAAACACGCTCATGAAAATGCCGAAAACCATCGGGCTGGTTCATTTCATCGGTATCGGCGGCATCGGCATGAGCGGCATTGCCGAGGTGCTGCACAATCTCGGCCATCGCGTCCAGGGTTCCGACCAGGCCGACAGCGCCAATGTGCAGCGCCTGCGCGCCAAGGGCATCGAGGTCTTCGTCGGCCACAAGGCTGAAAACCTCGGCGATGCCGAGGTGATCGTCGTTTCGACCGCGATCAAGAAGGACAATCCGGAACTGATCGCCGCGCGCGAAAAGTTTTTGCCGGTCGTGCGCCGGGCCGAGATGCTCGCCGAACTCATGCGCTTCCGCAACGCGATCGCAATTGGCGGTACGCACGGCAAGACGACGACCACCTCGATGGTCGCAGCGCTGCTTGAAGCCGGCAACCTTGATCCGACCGTCATCAACGGCGGCATCATCAACGCCTACGGCACCAATGCCCGCATGGGCGAGGGCGAGTGGATGGTGGTGGAGGCCGACGAGTCCGACGGCACTTTCCTGAAGCTTCCGGCCGACGTGGCCGTCGTCACCAATATCGACCCCGAGCATCTCGACCATTACGGCAATTTCGATGCGGTGCGCGCCGCCTTCCGCCAGTTCGTCGAGAACGTGCCCTTCTACGGCTTCGGCGTGCTCTGCCTCGACCATCCCGAAGTGCAGACCATGGTCGGCAAGATCGAGGACCGCAAGGTCGTCACCTATGGCGAAAACCCGCAGGCCGACGTGCGCTTCCACAACATCCGCATGAACAACGGCACGTCCGTGTTCGACATCGAGATCCGCCGCCGCCGCACCGGCCAGGTGATCACGATGAAGGACCTGCGCCTGCCGATGCCCGGCCGTCACAACGTGTCCAATGCGACGGCGGCGATCGCGGTTGCCCAGCGGCTCGGCATCAGCCCGGAAGCGATCGCCAAGGGGCTTGCCTCCTTCAGCGGCGTCAAGCGCCGCTTCACCTTTACCGGCGACTGGAAGGGCGTGCGCGTCTATGACGACTATGGCCACCATCCGGTCGAGATCAAGGCGGTGCTGCGTGCCGCGCGCGAGGCCTGCCAGGGCCGAATCATCGCCGTGCACCAGCCGCACCGCTACTCACGCCTTTCGAGCCTGTTTGAAGATTTCTCCGCCTGCTTCAACGACGCTGACACGATCCTGATCGCGCCCGTCTATGCGGCCGGCGAAGACCTCATACCGGGTGCAACGGCTGAAGAGCTGGTCGATCGCATCAAGGCCGGCGGTCACCGTGATGCCCGTTACGTTTCCGGTGCGGAAGCAATCGCACCGGTTGTCAGCAAGATTGCACAGCCCGGCGATTTTGTGGTTCTCTTGGGGGCTGGCAGCATCACCTACTGGGCGGCTGCCCTGCCCAAGGAACTCGCGGACATTTCAGGAAATTGAGCATGAAACAGGTCAACGGTCAGAAACTACTGGAATCGCTCGGAAGTGGTGTCAGCGCTGTGCGCGGCCGCATCACGCCGGATGCGCCGATGGATCGTGTCACCTGGTTCCGCGCCGGGGGTCTTGCCGAGCTGATGTTCCAGCCGCACGACACGGACGATCTCGTCACCTTCCTGAAGCTGGTGCCGGCCGAAGTGCCGGTCATGGTGGTCGGCGTCGGCTCGAACCTGCTCGTGCGTGACGGCGGCATTCCCGGCGTCGTCATCCGTCTCTCGGCCAAGGGTTTTGGCGATCTCGAGCTTGTCGGCGAGAACCGCATCAAGGCCGGCGCCATCTGCCCGGACAAGAACATCGCGGCGATGGCACTCGACCACGGCATCGGCGGCTTCTACTTCTTCTACGGTATTCCCGGCTCGCTCGGCGGCGCCCTGCGCATGAACGCCGGCGCCAATGGTTCGGAGACCCGCGAGCGCGTCGTCGAGGTCCATGCGATCGACCGCCAGGGCAACCAGCACGTACTGTCGAATGCCGACATGGGCTACGCCTATCGCCATTCGTCGGCGCCGAAGGACCTGATCTTCACCCATGCGATCTTCGAAGGTTACGCCGAAGACAAGAACAAGATCCGGACCGACATGGACGCCGTGCGCCAGCATCGCGAAACGGTGCAGCCGATCCGCGAAAAGACCGGCGGTTCGACCTTCAAGAACCCGGAGGGCCATTCGGCCTGGAAGCTGATCGACGAAGCCGGCTGCCGCGGCGTGATGATCGGCGGCGCGCAGATGTCGCCGCTGCACTGCAACTTCATGATCAATACCGGCCAGGCGACCGGCTACGAGCTCGAATATCTCGGCGAAACCGTGCGCCAGCGCGTGCTCGAACATTCGGGCGTCCGGCTCGAATGGGAAATCAAGCGCATCGGCAACTTCATGCCGGGTTATGAGATCAAGGAATTCCTCGGCCGCGGCATCGCCTGAGGCTGAGATAGATAGCGATTTGGGAAGGGCCGCAGTGGCAACGCTGCGGCCCTTTCTGCTTTTGGGGCGATGAGAGCCGATAGGTGGCCACATCCTCCGTCATGCTCGGGCTTGACCCGAGCATCCATTCTCCAGCCGCGACATAGGGCGCCTTGGGAATGGATGCTCGGGTCAAGCCCGAGGATGACCGCGGGTTGGGTGGCATGGTGGTCAAGGATCGATGTTCGACAGTTCTCCGCTTTCTCGCAGAGTGTGCCCGTACCAAAGACGCAAAAGGCCGCAGCGTCGCCGCTGCGGCCCTTCCTGTTTGTTGCCGGCCTCGCGTTGCGCAGCCAAACCTGTATCAGGCCGAAACCTCGTCTTCCGTCGACAGCACCAGGCACAACAGAGTGATGGCGGCGGCGGCCAGCAGGTAGTAGCCGACATAGTCCAGGCTGTAGTTGGTGGCGAGCCAAGTGGCGATATAGGGCGCCAGCGACGCGCCGAAGATGCCGGCGAGGTTGAAGGTCATCGACGCGCCGGTGTAGCGCACCGAGGTCGGGAAGGGGGCGGCAAGGGCTGCACCGATCGGGCCATAGGTGAGGCCCATGAGGCCGAGGCCGATGATCGAGAACAGGAAGGCGCCGCCAAGGCCCCCGGCAAGAAGCGGGGCCATGAACAGGCCGAAGACGCCGATGCTGATCGTGGTGACGATCAGGATCAGCCGGCGGCCATAACGGTCCGAGAGGATACCGGCAACCGGGATCATCAGGCCGAAGAAGACGACGCCGGTCATCTGCACCACGAGGAACTGCTCGCGGGAATAGCCGAGCTTGGCCGTGCCCCAGGAGAGCGAGAACACCGTCATCAGGTAGAAGAGCACGAAGGTGGCAAGTGCCACGAAGGTGCCGAGTACCAGGCTGCGCTTGTGGAAGCGGAAGATCTCGGCGATCGGCACCTGCACGCGTTCGTGGCTGTCGACCGCCTTCTGGAACTCCGGCGTCTCGGTGATCTTCAGGCGCACGTAGAGCCCGACGGCGACGAGCAGGATGCTGGCGACGAACGGCACGCGCCAGCCCCAGGCGAGGAAATCTTCGTTGCTCATCACCTGGCCGAGGACCAGGAAGGTGCCGGCCGAGAGGATGAAGCCGATCGGCGCGCCGAGCTGCGGGAACATGGCATACCAGCTGCGCTTGCCCTCCGGTGCGTTTTCGGTGGCGAGCAGCACCGCGCCGCCCCATTCACCGCCAAGGCCGAGGCCCTGGCCGAAGCGGCACAGCGCCAAAAGCAGCGGAGCCGCGACACCGATCGTCGCATAGGTGGGCAGAAGGCCGATGACGACGGTGGAGATGCCCATGGTCATGAGCGCTGCAACCAGCGTTGCCTTGCGGCCGACCTTGTCGCCGAAATGGCCGAAGACCACGGCGCCGAACGGGCGGGCGAAGAAGGCGATCGAGAAGGTCGCGAAGGATTGCAGCATCGCCGAGGTCGGGTCGGCGGTCGGGAAGAACAGGTGCGGGAACACCAGCACCGCGGCGGTGGCGTAAACGTAGAAGTCGAAGAATTCGATGGTCGTGCCGACGAGGCTTGCGAACAGCACCCGGGCAGGGGAGTTCACTGCCGCGGGCTTGGACGCCTTGTCCTTCGGCGACAGGGAGGTTGTCGCGTCTGTCATTATTATAGTTCCTGATAGGGATGTGAGGCCGTCTTGGGAGGCGGTTGCCGGCGTCTTAACGCAAGTTTCGGCAAGGCGAAACCCTGAATTCGTAAGAAATGCGAACGAATTTGGCGCCGTGCGCAGCATTATTCCCTGCTGCACGTTTCCCTTAATCGTAACCGATTAAAGGACAAAAACATGCAGCAATTCAAAGTGCTACAACGTCCTTTGCGCGTCTGACAAGACGCGCGGCGCTGTAGGCGCATGGCTCGCCCGATTGGCCGGCCCGCATTGCTTCGTCCTTGGGCATGGTCGCCATCGTTGCCGGCCTTACTCGCCTCTTGCGGGCGCTTGGCCCCGTCGGACAACCCGGCTTGACCGGAATCAAATTGTGGCAAACTCTCCGCAGCTGAAGCGATCGGCTTCGTTTTTTCAGGAGCGAATGCATGTTCAAAAGGCTTTCTGCAGAGTTCTTGGGTACATTCTGGCTCGTTTTCGGTGGTTGCGGCAGCGCGGTTCTGGCGGCTGCCTTTCCTGAGGTTGGTGTTGGCCTCCTCGGCGTTTCCTTTGCGTTCGGTCTCACGGTCCTGACCATGGCCTATGCGGTCGGTGGCATTTCCGGCGGACATTTCAATCCGGCCGTGTCGGTGGGGCTGGTGGTCGCCGGCAAGTTTCCGTCGCACAAGCTCGTCGGCTACGTCATCTCCCAGGTGCTCGGCGCGATCGCCGCTGCCGCGGTGCTCTATCTGATCGCCAGCGGCAAGGCCGGCTTCCAGCTCGGCGGCTTTGCGGCCAATGGTTATGGCGAGCATTCGCCGGGTGGCTACTCGTTGACATCGGCACTGGTTATCGAGGTGGCGCTGACGTTCTTCTTCCTGTTCATCATTCTTGGCGCCACCCATGGCCGTGTGCCAGCCGGGTTCGCGCCGATCGCCATCGGCCTGGCGCTGACGCTCATTCACCTTGTCTCGATTCCGGTGACCAACACTTCCGTCAACCCCGCCCGCTCGACCGGCCAGGCCCTCTTCGTCGGCGACTGGGCGCTCGCGCAACTGTGGCTGTTCTGGCTGGCGCCGATCGTCGGCGCGGTGATTGCCGGCACCGTCTGGAAGATTGTCGGCGACGACGACTGAGACGCGTTACACCGTCGAAATGGAGCCCGCCGCCCTTGTTTGCGGCGGGCTTTTTCATTTTTTTCGCGTCTTCTGCATTTGATTCAGGATTGCTCTGCAACCCTTTGAACTCTCGCTAAAATGCCTTGTCGTATATGCGCCTGTGCGCGTGATGCGCGTTTCATTTCCCGACTAAGGTTAACGAAAGTAAACGGTTCGTTAACCATAATGGCGCTCTAGTGCCCCCAATGGCGTGGTGACTCGCGAGGGCGGCAATCAGCCAGACGCAAGGAAACCTTGCGATAGTGGCGTATTGTCTGGGGGTTTGAATGAGCGGCAAGCATGTGGCTGTCCTGATGGGCGGGTTTTCTTCGGAGCGACCGGTTAGCCTGTCGTCCGGGGCTGCCTGCGCGGATGCCCTCGAGGCTGCCGGCTATCGCGTCACCCGGATAGATGTCGATCGCAACGTTGCGGAAGTGCTGGCCGCCTTGCGTCCGGATGTCGCCTTCAATGCGCTTCACGGGCCCTTCGGTGAAGACGGTACGATCCAGGGCATCCTCGAATATCTGGAAATTCCCTACACCCATTCCGGCGTACTTGCCTCGGCGCTTGCCATGGACAAGGCGCAGGCCAAGGCCGTTGCTGCCGCATCCGGCATTCCGGTTGCCGACGCGCAGGTGATGGACCGTCACGCCTTCGGTCCCAAGCACCCGATGAAGCCACCCTATGTCGTCAAGCCGGTCCGCGAAGGCTCGAGCTTCGGCGTCGTCATCGTCAAGGAAGATCAGTCGCATCCGCCGCAGGTGGTGACCTCGAGCGAATGGCGTTACGGCGACCGAATCATGGTCGAGCGCTATGTCGCCGGCCGCGAACTGACCTGCGGCGTGATGGGCGAGACGGCGCTCGGTGTCACCGAGATCATCCCGCAAGGGCATGCTTTCTACGATTATGATTCCAAATACGTAAAAGGCGGTTCGAGCCACGTCATTCCGGCACAGATTTCACCAAATATTTACCAAAAAATACAAACACTCGCTCTGAAGGCGCATCAGGCAATCGGTTGCCGCGGCGTCAGCCGATCCGACTTTCGCTTCGATGACGGTGCCACCGGTGAGGGTGAGCTGATCTGGCTGGAAATCAACACCCAGCCCGGCATGACGCCCACATCCCTGGTGCCCGAGATGGCCGCGCATGCCGGTTACAGCTTTGGTGAGTTTTTGAGTTGGATGGTGGAGGACGCGTCGTGTTTGCGTTGAGGGGCAGAAGGGGCAAGAGGGTTCGTCACCTCGATGGCGATCTCTCCGTCGACGTCGATGGTGCGCGCGTTTTGCCGCGGCCGCTTCGCCGTGCCGTTCGTTTCCTTGTCAGTCTCGGTTCCGGCCGTATCCGTTTTCCGGCCCATACGGGCACGATCTCGGCGCTCGCCTTTTTTGCGGCGACCGGCTTTTACGGCATGTCGCTCGGTGGCCACACGCAAAATGTCGCCCAGGCTTCGACCACGGCCGCCGGCTTTGCGATCGAGGACGTCAAGGTTTCCGGCAACGATCAGACCTCGGAGATCGACATCCTCCAGCAGCTCGGTCTCGATGGCACGACGTCGCTGGTGGCGCTCGATATCGCCGAGGCGCGCAAGCTGATTGCGGAAATGCCCTGGGTCCAGGGCGTGACCGTGCGCAAGGTCTATCCGGGTACGATCGAGGTCAATCTCACCGAACGCAAGGCCTTCGGCATCTGGCAGCACGGCTCCGATCTCTCGCTGATCGAAAGAAGCGGCAGCGTGATTGCGCCGCTGCGCGACAACAAGTTTGCCGCCCTGCCGCTCTTCGTCGGCCGCGACGCCGAAACGGCGGCCGCTGATTTCTACGACGAATTTTCCCGCTGGCCGGAAATCCGCTCGCGTGTGAAGGCCTTCGTGCGCGTGGCCGGTCGCCGCTGGGACCTGCGCCTCGACAACGGCATCGTCGTCAAGCTGCCGGAGCACAACGTCGCCCAGGCGATGAAGGTGCTCTTCGCTATGGAAAGCCAGCACCAGCTCCTCGAGCGCGACATCGCTGCCGTGGACCTGAGGCTCGAAGACAGAACCACAGTTCAGTTGACGCCGGAAGCAGTGACCCGGCGCGAAGTTGCCTTGAAGGCGAGGGACAAGATGCTGAAGGCGCAGGAGACCGAGAAGAAGAAAGAGGGCCGCATATGAGTTTGTTCGGTTCCTCCAGCTTTGGCCTGCCGCGCCTGAAGCCGCTTTCCTCGAAGCGGTCTCATGTCGTCTCGGTGCTGGATATCGGTTCGACCAAGGTGGTCTGCATGATCGGCCGGCTGACGCCGCGCGCCGAGAGCCAGATCCTGCCGAACCGCACCCACAGCATCGAAATCATCGGCATCGGCCATCAGAAGTCGCGTGGCGTCAAGAACGGCGTCGTCGCCGATCTCGATGCGGTGGAAAGCGTCGTGCGGCTTGCGGTCGACGCAGCCGAGCGTATGGCCGGCCTTACCATCGACAGCCTCATCGTCAACGTTTCGGCCGGCCGGTTGCAGAGCGACGTCTACACAGCGACGATCGATCTCGGCGGCCAGGAAGTCGACGCCAATGATCTGCGCAAGGTTCTTTCGGCCGCCGGCCAGCAATCGCTGCGCTCCGACCGTGCCATCCTGCACTCGCTGCCGACCGGCTTCTCGCTCGACGGCGAGCGCGGCATCCGCGATCCGCTCGCCATGTTCGGCGACGTTCTCGGCGTCGACATGCATGTGCTGACGGCGGAACGGGCGGCTCTCAAGAACCTCGAACTCTGCGTCAACCGCGCCCACCTCTCGGTCGAGGGCATGGTGGCTACACCCTATGCCAGCGGCCTTGCCGCACTCGTCGATGACGAAGTCGAACTCGGCTGTGCCGCGATCGACATGGGTGGCGGCACGACGACGATCTCGGTCTTTGCCGAAGGCAAACTGGTTCACGCCGATGCCGTCAGCCTTGGCGGTCATCATGTCACGACGGATCTCGCGCGCGGTCTTTCGACCCGTATCGAAGACGCCGAGCGGCTGAAGGTCGTTCACGGTTCGGCACTGCCCAACAGCGCCGACGAACGCGACATCGTCTCGGTCCCGCCGATCGGCGAGGACGACCGCGATCAGCCGACGCATGTGCCGCGCGCGCTCGTCTCGCGCATCGTGCGCGCCCGCATCGAAGAGACGCTGGAACTCATCCGCGACCGCATCCAGCGCTCGGGCTTCAGCCCGATCGTCGGCAAGCGCATCGTTTTGACGGGCGGCGCCAGCCAGCTGACCGGGCTTCCGGAAGCAGCGCGCCGCATCCTCGCCCGCAATGTTCGCATCGGCCGTCCGCTCGGGGTTTCCGGGCTGCCGGCCGCTGCCAAGGGCCCGGCCTTCTCCACGGCGGTCGGCCTGATGATCTATCCGCAGGTCGCTGACCTCGAGACCCATGCCTCCCACGGCGGCATGTTCTCGGTGCTCGGCGCCGGCAACGGCCGCATCGCCCGCATGGGCCAGTGGCTGAAGGAAAGCTTTTGAGTGAAGACCGGCTCCGACAGGGACGAGGCCGGGTGAAGACAAACTAGGACTTTGAAAGATTTGGCCGGCTCGGCAAGGCGGCCAGAAAACAGAAGGAACGGGTACAATGACTATCAACTTGCAGAAGCCGGATATCACGGAGCTGAAGCCCCGCATCACCGTCTTTGGTGTGGGTGGCGGTGGCGGTAACGCCGTCAACAACATGATCACCGCGGGCCTCCAGGGCGTCGATTTCGTCGTCGCCAACACCGACGCCCAGGCGCTGACCATGACCAAGGCCGAGCGCATCATCCAGATGGGTGTTGCTGTGACCGAAGGTCTCGGCGCCGGTTCGCAGCCGGAAGTCGGCCGCGCGGCCGCCGAAGAGTGCATCGATGAAATCATCGATCACCTCAACGGCACCCACATGTGCTTCGTCACCGCCGGCATGGGCGGCGGCACCGGCACCGGTGCAGCCCCGATCGTTGCCCAGGCCGCCCGCAACAAGGGCATCCTGACCGTCGGCGTCGTCACCAAGCCGTTCCATTTCGAAGGCGCGCGGCGCATGCGCCTCGCCGACCAGGGCATTGCCGAACTGCAGAAGTCGGTCGACACCCTGATCGTCATCCCCAACCAGAACCTCTTCCGCATCGCCAACGACCGCACCACCTTTGCGGACGCTTTCGCGATGGCTGACCAGGTTCTCTATTCGGGCGTTGCCTGCATCACCGACCTCATGGTCAAGGAAGGCCTCATCAACCTCGACTTCGCCGACGTCCGCTCGGTGATGCGTGAAATGGGCCGCGCGATGATGGGCACCGGCGAAGCTTCGGGCGAGGGCCGCGCACTGGCCGCAGCCGAAGCCGCGATTGCCAACCCGCTGCTCGACGAAACCTCGATGAAGGGTGCCCAGGGTCTGCTGATCTCGATCACCGGCGGCCGCGACCTGACGCTGTTCGAACTCGACGAAGCCGCAACCCGCATTCGCGAAGAAGTCGACCCGGATGCCAACATCATCCTCGGCGCGACCTTCGACGAAGAACTCGAGGGCCTGATCCGCGTCTCGGTCGTCGCCACCGGCATCGACCGTACGGCCGCGGAGGTAGCGGGTCGTTCCGCCGACTTTCGTCCGGTAGCAGCAAAGCCGGTCGTCCGTCCGTCGGCCGCCATCCCGGCGCAGCAGCCGGTCGCCCAGCATCAGCCGGCTCCGGTTCACCAGCCGGTGATGCAGCAGCCTGTTGCCCAGCCGGTGCAGCAGCCGGTACAGCCGCAGGCCTCCGCCGACCAGATCGCCGCCGCCATCCGCGAAGCCGAGATGGAGCGCGAGCTCGACATCGCGACCCGCGCCGCCCAGGCCCAGGTTCAGGCTCCGGTTCAGCCGGCGCATGAAGAGAACTTCCGCCCGCAGAGCAAGCTTTTCGCCGGTGCAGCACCGGTAGAAGCCGCTCCCGTCATGCGCCAGCCGCAGCCGCAGATGCAGCCGGTTCAGGCCCAGCCTCAGCCTCAGCCGCAGCCGGTGATGCGCCAGGAGCCGGTCGCTCCGGTGATGCGCCAGCAGCCGGAACAGGTTCGCATGCCGAAGGTCGAGGACTTTCCGCCGGTCGTAAAGGCCGAGATGGATCGCCGCGCCCAGCCGGCCGCCGCACCGATTGCGGAAGAGCGTGGCCCGATGGGTCTCCTCAACCGCATCACCAGCTCGCTTGGCCTGCGTGAGCGCGAGCAGGCGCCGGCAGCCGCCGACATGACGGCTTCCGCACCGACGGCTGCCTCCCAGCAGCGCCGGCCGCTCTCGCCGGAAGCGAGCCTCTATGCGCCGCGTCGCGGCCAGCTTGACGATCACGGTCGCGCCTCGCCGCAGGCGGCGCGCCCGCAAGAAGATGATCAGCTCGAAATCCCGGCGTTCCTGCGCCGTCAGTCGAACTGATTGGAAGGCCCGTTCCTTCACCTTGCCGAATGCCCGGGCAACTGCCCGGGCATTTTTGCATTTACTTCATCATTTCAGTTGTTTGTTCCAATGTTACGGACCGTCGTAAATGCGTAACAAAGCGAAACGAACAGTGATTTGGAATGGTGCCTCCAAACTCCTATTTTCAGTATCGGAATTGGGGACGCATGCGATTCGATCACGCGCTGTCTGTTCGAAACGCAGAGGATCGGTTTTTGTGCCGAAACTCTCGGGTGCCTTGCTTGTGCCCTGAAGTGCGCTGCGTCCGCCAGAAGATTTTGGCCATCGGCCACAGGTATTGAAAGTGACGAGAATGGGAATCGAACTGCTCGGGTTTCAGACGACGATCGCAAGTCCGGTAACGCTCAAGGGAATTGGCGTGCACTCCGGCGCCGACGTGTCGATCACCTTCCATCCGGCGGAAGCCGATGCGGGCATCGTTTTCCAGCGCGTTCTCTCCAATGGCCGGGTGAGCGAATTCAAGGCCGTTTCCTCGCAGGTCGGCAACACTGATCTGTGCACCGTTCTCGGCATGTCGCCGGCCACGTCGATCGCCACGATCGAACACGTGATGGCTGCGATCTACGCGCTCGGCCTCGACAACCTGACGATCGAAGTGCACGGCGCCGAAATGCCGATCATGGACGGCAGCTCCGAACCCTTCATCGACGCGATCGAGCAGGTGGGCGTGCGCGCCCTTGCGGTCAAGCGCCGTTATATCCGTATCGTCAAGCCGGTCCGCATCGAGTCGGGTGCGTCCTGGTCGGAGTTCACCCCCTATGACGGCATGCGCTTCGAAGTCGAGATCGACTTCGACAGCCCGCTGATCGGTCGCCAGTCCTGGAAGGGCGACATGACGCCGTCGGTGTTCAAGAACGAACTGTCGCGCGCTCGTACCTTCGGCTTCATGCGTGACGTCGAGCGGCTTTGGGCTGCCGGTTTCGCACTCGGCTCCTCGCTCGAAAATTCGGTGGTCATTTCCGACGACAACACGGTGATCAATGTCGAGGGCCTGCGTTACACCGACGAATTCGTGCGCCACAAGACGCTGGATGCCGTTGGTGACCTTTCGCTTGCCGGCGCGCCGTTCATCGGCTGCTACCGCTCCTATCGCGGCGGCCACAAGATGAACGCCAATGCGCTGAAGGCGCTGCTCAGCGATCCGACGGCTTACGAGGTCGTCGAAACGGCAACCCCGCGTCAGCGCACCCGTGCGCGCGATATGGTTGCTGTGGCAGTTCCGGGCTTCGCGCCCTGGTCCGCATAACAAAAAAAGTTAATATCTCCTCCAGTCGCCGGCCGAAAGGCCGGCATTTTCATGATAGAGCTGCCACAAATTTGCATGAATCACCGATCATGACGTTGCGGTCTTGAGGTAACTTGCTCTAAAAGCGCATCTCTGGCGGGGTCCTGCCCGCGGAGTGGAACGGGAATATCCGATGGTTCTTGCAGTTTCTGTTGATTTGAGAAGGTCAGCGCGCGTCGCCGCCGTCATCGTGGCGGCCATTGCCGGCAGCGCCCTGATTACCGCCTGCCAGAACGATCCCGATATCGACATCACCAAGCTGACGGCCGAAACCGATCCGCCGGAAGTGCTTTACAACCAGGGTCTTGCCAACCTCAATGCCGGCAAGACCACGGAAGCGGCGCGCAAGTTCGAAGCGCTCGACCGCCAGCACCCGTTCTCGGAATATGCCCGCAAGGCGCTGGTCATGAACGCCTTCGTCTCCTACCGCAACGGTCAGTACCAGGAGGCGATCAACGCCACCGGCCGTTATCTCAATCTCTATCCGCAGTCGGAAGACGCGGCCTACGCGCAGTATATCCAGGGGCTTGCCTATACCAAGCAGATCCCGGCTGTCACGCAGGACCAGAAGCCGGCGCTCAGGGCAATCGAGGCGATGCAGGCAGTCGTCGACCGCTACCCGGAATCCGAATATGTCGACGACGCCAAGTCGAAGATCCGCTTCGCGCGCGACCAGCTCGCCGGCAAGGAGATGCAGGTCGGTCGCTACTATCTCGAGCGCAAGGAATATCTGGCCGCCGTGTCGCGCTTCCGCGTCGTCATCGAGCAGTATCCGAACACCAACCAGGTGGAAGAAGCGCTGGCACGCCTCACCGAGGCCTATTTCGCGATGGGCGTGACCCAGGAGGCGCAGACGGCTGCCGCCGTTCTCGGCCACAACTATCCGGACAGCCAGTGGTACGCCGATTCCTTCAAGCTGCTGCAGTCGGGTGGCCTCGAGCCGCGTGAAAGCGGCAACTCCTGGATTTCGCGCGCTGCAAAGAACCTCATCGGCGCCTGATCCTTTCGGCGCCTGTCAAGGAAGACCGGATGCTCGCCCAGCTCTCGATCCGCGATATCGTCCTGATTGAACGGCTTGACCTGGCTTTTGATGCCGGTCTCTCCGTGCTGACCGGCGAAACCGGCGCCGGCAAGTCCATCCTGCTCGACAGTCTGTCGCTCGCCCTTGGTGGGCGCGGCGATGGCTCGCTTGTGCGCCATGGGTCCGAGAAGGGCCAGGTGACGGCGGTTTTCGACGTTCCTGCCGACCATTCCGCGCGGCTGATGCTGCGTGAGAACGGCATCGACGACGATGGCGACCTGATCTTCCGCCGCGTGCAATCGGCCGACGGCCGCACCAAGGCCTATGTCAACGACCAGCCGATCAGCGTCCAGTTGATGCGCCAGCTCGGGCAGACGCTTGTCGAAATCCACGGCCAGCACGATGACCGCGCGCTCGTCGATATCGACGCCCATCGCACGCTGCTCGACGCCTTTGGCGGTACGGCCGAGGAGGCGCAGCACGTCGCCGACCTCTATCGCGCCTGGAAGGATGCCGAGCGCGGGCTGAAGAAGCACCGCGAACGGGTCGAGGCGGCAGCGCGCGAAGCCGATTACCTGCGTTCCTCTGTCGAGGAACTGGAAAAACTTAGCCCCCGCGACGGCGAGGAAGACGAGCTTGCCGAGAAGCGGGCACGGATGATGAAATCCGAGCGCATCGCCGGCGACATCAGCGAGGCCTCGGAGTTTCTGAACGGCAATGCGTCGCCGGTTCCGCTGATTGCCTCGCTGGTGCGTCGCCTGGAACGCAAGAGCCAGGAGGCGCCGGGCCTGCTCGAAGAGACGGTCGAGTTGCTCGATGGCGCGCTCAACCAGCTTTCCGACGCCCAGATGGCGGTCGAGCGGGCGCTGCGCAACACCGAATTCGATCCGAAGGAACTGGAGCGGGTGGAGGAGCGGCTGTTTGCGCTACGCGCCGCCAGCCGCAAATACTCCGTGCCGGTGACCGAACTGCCGGCCCTTGCCGTGCGGATGATCTCCGATCTTGCCGATCTCGATGCCGGTGAGGAAAAACTGAAGCAGCTTGAAGGCCAGGTCGGTGTGGCGCGGGTGGCGTTCGATGCGGCCGCGCGCTCGCTCTCCGCCAAGCGCCACAACACCGCAAGCGCCCTTTCCGACGCGGTCATGGCCGAACTGCCGGCACTCAAGCTGGAACGTGCCCGCTTCATGGTGGAAGTGCAGAGCGATCCGGTCCAGCCAACGGTCGACGGCATCGATCTCGTCGAATTCCACGTACAGACCAACCCGGGCACGCGGCCAGGGCCGATCATGAAGGTCGCCTCGGGCGGCGAACTCTCGCGCTTTCTCCTGGCGCTGAAGGTGGCGCTGGCCGATCGCGGCTCGGCGCCAACGCTCGTCTTCGACGAAATCGACACCGGCGTTGGTGGTGCTGTCGCTGACGCCATCGGCCAGCGGCTGAAGCGGCTTTCGGGCACGGTGCAGGTGCTCTCCGTCACCCACGCGCCGCAGGTGGCCGCGCGTGCCGCCACGCATCTCTTGATCTCCAAGGGTCCCTCAGCCGAGAAAGCCGAGATGATTTCGACCCGGGTCGCCCGCATGGACGACAGGGCCCGCACCGAGGAAATCGCCCGCATGCTCGCCGGGGCCTCGATTACCGAAGAGGCGAGGGCGGCCGCGGCGCGACTGCTCGCCGGAAACGGCTAGGACGCTTGCATCCTTTCATTCGACCGTGGTGCTGATCTTAACACCGGTTTGGATCAGGCAGGCGTGCTGTGGCGTGCCGGATAAGCGCCGCCGTCCCCTCGCGAGATCAAAACGCATGCCTTTGGATGGCCTTTTCTTTCCCGCCGGTTGTTCTACAAAACGGTACCGAATCCGGAGTCGTCGCGTATGTCCAATGAATTGAAGCCCGTCGAGAATCTCACCGAAGCGGAAGCAGCTGGCGAACTCGCCTTTCTCGCCGCCGAACTGGCGCGGCATGATGCACTCTATCACGGGCAGGACGCGCCGGAGATTTCGGATGCGGACTATGACGCGCTGAAGCGGCGCAACGACGCGATCGAGGCCCGTTTTCCGGCGCTGATCCGGGACGACAGCCCGTCGAGGAAGGTGGGGGCGGCACCGTCCGTCACCTTCCAGCCGGTGGTCCATGCCCGGCCGATGCTGTCGCTCGACAACACCTTTTCCGATGAAGACGCGCGCGATTTCGTCGCCTCGGTCTATCGTTTCCTTGGGCAGTTGCCCGACAATTCGATCGCCTTTACCGCCGAGCCGAAGATCGACGGTCTATCGATGTCGCTGCGCTACGAGAACCGGCGTCTGGTGACGGCCGCCACGCGCGGCGACGGAACGACCGGCGAAAACGTCACCGCCAACATCCGCACCATCGGCATGATACCGCAGACGCTGCCGGCAGGCGCCCCCGATGTCGTCGAAGTGCGCGGCGAAATCTACATGGCAAAGTCCGATTTCGCAGCACTCAACGCCGAGATGGCGGCGCTCGGCAAGCCGCTCTACGTCAATCCGCGCAACACGGCATCCGGGTCGCTTCGCCAGCTCGACGCCAAGGTGACGGCGAGCCGCAAGCTGCGCTTCTTCGCCTATGCCTGGGGCGAGATTTCGGAAATGCCGGCCGACACCCAGATGGGCATGGTCGAGGTGTTCAAGACCTGGGGCTTCCCGGTCAATCCGCTGATGCAGCGGCTGACCTCGGCTGATACGCTGCTCGAACACTACCACCACATCGAGCGCGAGCGGCCGGATCTCGATTACGACATCGACGGTGTCGTCTACAAGGTCGACCGGCTCGACCTGCAGGCGCGCCTCGGCTTCCGCTCGCGCTCGCCGCGCTGGGCGACGGCACACAAGTTCCCGGCCGAGCAGGCGTTTACCCGGCTGACGGCGATCGACATCCAGGTGGGGCGCACCGGCGCGCTGACGCCTGTGGCGCGGCTCGAGCCGATCACCGTCGGTGGCGTCGTCGTCACCAATGCGACGCTCCACAACGAGGACTACATCAAGGGGCTCGGCAATTCGGGCGAGGCGATCCGCGAAGGCCGCGACATCCGCATCGGCGACATGGTCATCGTGCAGCGTGCAGGCGACGTCATCCCGCAGATCGTCGATGTCGTCATGGATGAGCGCAAGGAAGGTGCGGAGCCCTACCGTTTCCCGACCACATGCCCGGTTTGCGGCAGCCATGCCGTGCGCGACATCAACGAGAAGACCGGCAAGGTGGACGCGGTGCGCCGCTGCACCGGCGGTTTCGTCTGCCGCGCGCAAGCCGTCGAGCACCTGAAGCACTTCGTCTCGCGCAACGCCTATGACATCGAGGGGCTGGGCTCGAAGCAGATCGAGTTCTTCTTCGAAAGCGAGGACCCGACGCTTTCGATCCGCACGGCGCCCGATATCTTCACGCTGGAAAAGCGCCAGGAAGCGTCGCTTACCAAGCTCGAGAACATCGACGGTTTCGGCCGGGTCAGCGTGCGCAAGCTCTATGAGGCGATCAACACCCGCCGCTCGATCGCGCTGCATCGCTTCATCTACGCGCTCGGCATCCGCCATGTCGGCGAGACGACGGCAAAGCTGCTCGCGCGCTCCTATGGCACTTACGAGCACTTCGGCACGGCGATGAGCGAGGCTTCGACCTTTGCCGGCGACGCCTGGAACGAACTCAACAGCATCGACGGCATCGGCGAGGTGGTCGCCCGCGCGATCGTCGAGTTCTACAAGGAGCCGCGCAACCTCGAAGTCGTCACGCGGCTCTTGTCCGAGGTGACGCCGGAGGCGGCGGAAGCGCCGGTTGCCTCAGACAGCCCGGTTGCCGGCAAGACTGTCGTCTTTACCGGTTCGCTTGAAAAGATGACGCGCGACGAGGCCAAGGCGAAGGCCGAGAGCCTCGGCGCCAAGGTGGCGGGATCGGTGTCGAAGAAGACCGATATCGTCGTGGCCGGTCCGGGTGCCGGCTCCAAGCTCGACAAGGCCCGCGAACTCGGCGTCCAGACGATGGACGAGGACGAGTGGCTGGTGCTGATCGGCGGGTAGGGGGCTTCCTCGTGATCCCATTCTGGTCTGAGGGTGGCTGGAAGGCAGGGCAATGTCTGAGTTTCTGCAATTGGTTTGGGCCAAGGGCCCCGAAGGCCGCGTCACACATGATGATGTGGTTCGGCGG
The DNA here is from genome assembly GCF_037026475.1 of Ensifer sp. MJa1. NCBI lineage: Bacteria > Pseudomonadati > Pseudomonadota > Alphaproteobacteria > Hyphomicrobiales > Rhizobiaceae > Ensifer > Ensifer sp. MJa1. The sequence goes on from NZ_JAKUMO010000011.1 coordinate 187,100, forward strand.
GCGGGCACTTTGGATAACTGGGAGTTCTACAACGCCGCTGCCATCGAAATTGCAAGGAAGTACCATCACGGAGCGCTTACCTACCGCTTCTGCGACGGGGTCATGAACGATCTCTGGAGCGCGGTGCAGGCGGGCTTCGGTAGCGGCCACAACACGCTGCCTCAACCTGTCTACGAAGTTTATGAAGCGTTTGATGCCGGGGAATACCACCGGGCAGAAGACGGGAGCGATGACCCGATCGCCGATTTTACCGATCCTCACATTGCGGACCTGGTGGGCAGTTTCGGTTCTTGGGGCGCAAGCAATGCATGATCGGCGGAAAGTGGTTGGCCCGGGGCTTGAGGAGCCCCGGGCCGTTTGTCTTATGGGTTCGACAGCAGGCGGTCAGCCCTTCTGTTGAGCGGCTTCCTGGTCCATCCACATGAATTCCCAGACGTGGCCGTCGAGGTCCTGGAAGGAGATGCCGTACATGAAGCCGTAGTCGAGCGCGGGCTTCCAGGGCTTGGCGCCGGCGGCAAGGGCCTTGGCGAGCATCTCGTCGACTTCGGCGCGGCTGGAGGCCGAAAGCGCGGTGATGACCTCGGTGCCTTTCCGGGCGTCGCTGATCTCGCCGGTAATGAAGTCGCGGAACTTCGGCTCGGTCAGAAGCATCACGAAAATATTGTCCGAGATCACCGTGCAGGCGGCGGTGTCATCGGAGAACTGCTCGTTGAAGGTGAAGCCTAAGGCGGCGAAGAACGCGCGCGAGGCCTTCAGATCCTTGACCGGCAGGTTTACGAAAATCATGCGCATGGAATGCTCCTTGGGAATGGATTTTGTGTTTTACGAACTAAGGACGAATGCCGGCCGATGGTCCCGACACCAGCTCAAAGATTTTTTTGAGCTGATGAGATTTGGGGTGCAACCTAGAGGTTTCAAGGGCGTTTGACGGGCCGAGCAAGCGTGGCTTGGACTTAGCCCCGATAGCGCAGCGCCTCCACCAGCACCGCAAAGGCCGGTGAGGACTGGCGGCGGCTGGGGTAGTAGAGGTGGTAGCCGGGAAATGGGGCGCACCAGTCTTCGAGCACGCGGATCAGCCGGCCTTCGGCGATGTGAGGGAGAACCGATTCCTCGGGTACGAAGGCGAGGCCGAAGCCAGCGAGGCAGGCGGTGAGCCGGTGGGCGAGGCGGCTGAAGACCAGCTGCCCGTCGACGCGGACCTTCAGCTCGCGCCCGTCCTTTTCAAACTCCCAGGCATAGATGCCGCCATAGGTGGGAAGCCGCAGATTGATGCAGCGGTGCTGGGTCAGGTCCTGCGGGATCTGCGGTTTCGGATGTTTTTCGAAATAGCCTGGTGTGCCGACCACGGCCATGCGCATGTCCGGCCCGATGCGCACGGCGATCATGTCCCTGGCGACCTGTTCGCCGAGGCGCACGCCGGCGTCGTAACGCTCGGCGACGATGTCGGTGAGGCCGTAGTCGATTGTTATCTCGACCTTGATATCGGGATAATCGGGCAGGAGCTTTTCGAGTTTCGGCCAGAGCACGGTCTCGGCCGCATGTTCGGCGGTGGTGATGCGCACCGTGCCTGCGGGCTTGTCCCTGACGTCGCTCAGCGCCGTCAGTTCCGTTTCCAGCTGCTCGAAATGCGGCACGAGGGAGGACAGCAGCCGTTCTCCGGCTTCCGTCGGCGAGACGCTGCGGGTGGTGCGGGTCAAGAGGCGCACGCCAAGCCGGGCTTCGAGCGCCCGCATGCTGTGGCTCAGCGCCGATTGTGAGACACCGAGCTGGGCGGCCGCCCGCGTGAAGCTGCGCTCACGCGCGACGGCTGCAAAGGCGATGAGGTCGTTGATGTTCTCGCGCAGCATTCATGAGCCTCATTCATAGGTCTATGCCGTTTATACCATCTAATCGTGGACCGCGGCCATGGCTAGATTGTCCACAGCAACAGAACGGACGGCGGAACCCAAGGGTCCGCCCAAGGAGTAGACGCCATGGAGATCAGGAGAAGCGGCTCGCAACCCTCGGCGAGCGGGCCGGAGGACTGGTTCAGCGGAACGGTGCGCATCGACCCGCTGTTTCCCGTGCGCGACCCTGCGCGCGCCGCCGGCAACGCCGTCACCTTCGAGCCCGGTGCCCGCACCGCCTGGCACACCCACCCGCTCGGCCAGGTGCTGATCGTCGTTTCCGGTTTCGGCCGCGTGCAGCGCCGGGGCGGGCCGATCGAGGAGATCCGGCCGGGCGACGTCGTCTGGTTTGAGCCGGGCGAGAAACACTGGCACGGCGCGGCACCGACGACGGCGATGACCCATATCGCCATCCAGGAATCCCTCGGCGGCAGGGCGGTCGACTGGATGGAGAAGGTCACCGACGCCGAGTACGGCGCTCACGCGATCCCCGAGTAGCCCCGGCACCGCTTGTCTATGACCGCGCCGCCAATCCCGGAAAATCATGCCGTGCTCGTCCGCAACGGGCCGCAGCCAGCCGGGCCGCCGGATCTGGTGGCGAAATCGCAAAGCCAATTACGGAGCAGTGACATGCAGAAACGGAAGCTTGGAAAGAGCAATCTGGAGGTTTCGGCCATCGGCCTTGGTTGCATGGGCTTAAGCTACGGCTACGGCCCGGCGACGGAGCGGTCTGAGGCGATCCGGCTGATCCGCGCGGCGCATGAGCTGGGCGTCACCTTCTTCGACAGCGCCGAGGCCTATACCGGCAACGAGGATCTGGTCGGCGAGGCGCTGGGGCCGATCCGCGATCAGGTGGTGATCGCCACCAAGTTCGGCTTCGTCAACGGCGATGTCAGCCAGGGGCTGGACAGCCGGCCGGAGCGCATCCGTCAGGTTGCCGAAACCGCGCTGAAGCGGCTGAGGACAGACCGGATCGACCTGTTCTACCAGCACCGCGTCGATCCCAACGTCCCGATCGAGGACGTGGCCGGCACGGTCAAAGACCTGATCGCCGAAGGCAAGGTCGGCCATTTCGGGATGTCGGAGGCGGGTGTCTCCTCGATCCGCCGGGCGCATGCGGTGCAAAAAGTGACGGCGCTGCAGAGCGAATACTCGCTCTGGTGGCGGGAACCGGAAGCGGAGATCCTGCCGCTGCTCGAAGAGCTCGGCATCGGCTTCGTGCCCTTCAGCCCGCTCGGCAAGGGGTTCCTGACCGGCGCGATCAACGAGAACACGACCTTCGACCAAAGCGATTTTCGCATGATCGTGCCGCGGTTCTCAGCCGACGCGCGACGCGCCAACCAGGCTCTGGTCGATCTTTTGGGCGCGATTGCCGATGCCAAGGGCGTGACCAAGGCGCAGATCGCGCTTGCCTGGCTGTTGGCGCAAAGGCCCTGGATCGTGCCCATCCCCGGCACGACGCAGCGGCACCGGCTGGAAGAAAATCTCGGGGCGGCGGGTGTCAGCCTGACTGCCGAGGAGCTTGGCCAGATCCAGGCAGCGCTCTCCGCCATCGAGGTGCAGGGTGCCCGCTATCCGCAGCATCTGCAGCAGCGGGTCGGGAGGTAGGGCGAGGAGCGTAAGTCATAGGCATCGCTTGCGGAAGCGGGTATCGCGTTCTCGGCGTAAGTCGCGGAGAGAATTCGGCATTGATACCTCCTCCCTCATTCCTGCGCTCGTCGCAGGATTCCAGCAACCCAAGTCCTTGGGCTGAACGGGTTCTTTGACCCGTCGGACGTCGGGTCGCTGGATCCCCGCCACGAGGGCGAGGATGAGGGAGAGTGAGGCGCAGTTCGCGCCAAACCGCCACCGTGGGGAGGTGATATTCGACCCCTGCCGAGTTACTTCAGCGTGCAAACGCCATTGGCGCCGCCCTTGCCGGTGTAGGAGACGCTGGGCGAGCCGTCCGGGTTGATGCTGAGCGAAATGGTGACGTCGCCGCCCTTTGCCTCGTAGTAGTTCTCGTTGAACACCTTCAGTTTGGCTTCCTTGCCGTTGATATAGACCGGGCCGCCTTCATCGGCATGGACCTAGGCTCAGGACCTATTAATTTCGTTTGAGATGTGATTCACGGTTCCGAAAGGAGACCGTGATGGGTGATTTGTTTC
>NZ_JAKUMO010000012.1:0-183962 GCF_037026475.1 Ensifer sp. MJa1
CCGCGTCGCATGCCAGTGTCTGCTGGCAGCCGCAGCGCAGAACATCAAGAAGATCGCAATGGCCCTGACCAAAGCGCCAAAGCGCAGCATGGCGTAAGCCAAGGCCCCCTTCTTTCTCTCCGACAAAACAGCCCGAACAAAAATGCCTGCCACAAAAACAAAAACCCGCCGAAAATATCGACGGGTTTGTCAGCGGTCTGACGGCCCCATCGCGAGATGGGGCCGTTTTGTTATTCGGTGCCAATGCCGCTTAGCTGAAGCGACCGGCGGCGTGGGCGAGCATCGTGTAGACCTTGCCGGTGTCCGACGTCAGGTAGGTCTGGGTGATGCGCTTGTCCGGGTCGTTGCGGGCGACATCGGCGAGCAGCTTTTCGAAGTCGGCGATGTAGCGGTCGACGGCGGTGCGGAATTCCGGCTCGCGGTCATATTTGCGCTTGATCTCGTCGAAGGTCTGCTGGCCCTTCAGCGTGTAGAGGCGACGGGTGAAGACGTCGCGCTCACCGCGCTGGTAGCGGCGCCACAGATCGACCGAGGCATCGTGGTCGATCGCACGGGCAATATCGACCGAGAGCGAGTTCAGGGATTCGACCACGTGGCGCGGGTTGCGGTTGTCACTGGCGCGGGCCGCAGGCTGCGCTTCTGCCGGGCGCTGGGGTGCCGGCGAGGGAGCCTCCTCGCGCGAAGCGGCACGCAGCAGATCCCGCATCCAGCCGCCGCCTTCGGCAACTTCGCTGGTCACCGCCTGCGACGGCGCCGGCTGGCGGATGGCGGGCTGCTCGAGGCCGAGGCTGCCGCGAAGGGCCGGCGCCGGCTGTACCTGTTGCTCTGCGGGCTGCTGGGCGACGGGTTGTGGTTGAGCGACCGGCTGTTGCTGGACGACAGGCTGTTGCTGGACGACAGGTTGTTGCTGGACCGGACGCGACACAGGCGCTGCTGCCGGCTGCTGGCGCAGCGGCTGGGCGACTTCGAGCTGCGTCGAGGACTTGCCGATGATGTCGGACAGTTCCTGCAGCGCCTTGATCTGCTCGCCGACGGCACGGCGCATGACGGCGGCGTTTTCCTTGGCCTCTTCCGGCAGGTCGAAGGCGCCGCGCTTCAGTTCCTCGCGGGTCATGTCGAGTTCCTTGCGGATCTCGCCGGCCGAGCGACGGATTTCGTCGGTTGCACCGCTGAAGCGGCCAATCGCCTCGTCGATCGCCACGCGAACCGCTTCGCGCAGCTGGACGGCGACGCCATCGGACTTCTTGCCGCTGTCGGTGAGCATGCGCTCGATGTCCGACACCGAGGCTGCAACGCTGCCACGCAGGCGCGAGGCCACTTCCTTGGAGCGCTCCTCGGCATTGGCAAAAGCGCCTTCGATCGATGCGCCGGCATCTTCGCCAACCTTGGCGATTGCCTGACGCAGCGCTTCCGATGCGCCAAGCGCACGACCCTCGACCGAGGAGAGCGTCTTGTTGACGTCGGCAAACGACGTCTCGACACCCGAGCGCAGCGTGTCGGCGATCTGGCGCGAACGCTCCTCGGCACGTGAGAAGACCTGCTCGACCGAAGCGCCGGCTTCGTCGCCCGCCTGGGCAAGGGTGTTGCGCATGGCTTGTGCGGCTTCGGCTGCACGCTGCTCGGCGCTGGTGAGAAGGCGACCGACATCCGAGAAGGACTGCTGGATGCCGCTGCGCAGGTTGCCTGCGACAAGGCCGGACCGTTCTTCAGCACGCTGGAAGGCGCCGTCGACGAAGCCTTCAAGCGCACGCATCGTACGCTCGATCTCTTCGGAACGCTGTACGAGGCCGACCGACAGGGTGCGCAATGCGTCCTGGCGTTCCTCGAGCGTGCTGACGAGGTTCGACTGGGCGGCGCCGAGCAGGTCGGAGGCCTGGCCGAGGACCCTTGAGTGGTCCTCGAAGCGGCCGACGATACCGCCGATCTGCGACAGCGTCGCAGCGGAGATATCCGACAGCTTATCGACCTTGCCTTCGATGAGGCGGGTCGAGGTCGACAGCATGTCGGTAGCCTGACGGGTCGTTTCCGAAACGCGGGCCATCGTCGATTCCAGACGCTGGTCCATTTCGCCGAGGTTGCTGCTTGCCTGGTCGATCACGGTGGCGATCGCCGCGTTGTTGTTGGCGAGCTGGTCGATCAGGCCCATCGCCGTCGACTGCAGACGGTTCTCGACCATCTTCATCGCCTTGGCCGTTTCTTCGGCACGATGCGAAATCGCGTTCAGCGTTTCGCCGGTGCGCTCGGCAATGGCGTTGACCAGCGCTGCATTTTCGGCGCGCAGGCGGTCGGAGCTTTCCTGGGTCACGGCAGCGATGCGCTCGGCGGCTTCGCGGCCGGTTGCGGCATACTGATCGATGACCGGGCGGGCCTGTTCGTCGATCAGGCGCGACAGTTCGAGCGAGCGGCCGGCGAGCATCGAGTTGAGCTCACGGGTGCGTTCGTCGAGCGTGTGGCGGATCGCTTCGCCACGTGCCTCAAGTGCCTTCTCGGTATCGGCAAGGCCCTGATGGATGCTGTCGGCATGCCCGGCGATCTGGCTGTGGGTCGCGGCAAGCCGGGTTGCGGTCGTGTCGGCTGCCTCGGCGATCGAGCGGGCAAGATCGGCGTGACGAGCCGCGGTGATGGCGGCTTTCTGCTCGATCGTGTTGGCGAAGTCAGCATGGCGCGCAGAGGTTGCTGCGGCCGTCTGGTCGATCGTATTGGCAAACTCCGCTTGGCGGGCGGCGAGGGCGGTTGCGAACTCGTCGCCGGCTCTCGACAGAAGTGCTGCCGAACGGGCCGCTTCCGCATCGATTTCTTGGGCGACATCGCTGACTGCGCCGCGCAGGTTGGTCACCAGGCCAGCGGCCGCACCTTCGATGCGCGCGGCTTCTGCGTCCAGTTCCTGGGCGACGTCGCCAACTGCACCACGAAGCGTGGTGACGAGGCCGGCAGCCTTGCCCTCGATGCGGGCGGCTTCTGCGTCGAGTTCCTCGGCGACATTGCCAACTGCGCCGCGAAGCGTGCTGACGAGGCCCGCAGCCGTGCCCTCGATACGGGTCGTTTCTGCGTCAAACTCCTTGGCCACGTCACCAACCGCGCTGCGCAGGTTGCCGACGAGATCGCTCGCCTTGCCCTCGAGACGGACGGCTTCCGCATCGAGATCCTGCGTCGCTTCACTGACGGCCCCACGCAGGTTGCTCACCAGCACAGCGGCCTTGCCTTCGATCGTCCGGTTGACGTTCTCGAGACCGATGTTGAGGGCGCGGTCCATGGTGCCGAGGCGTTCGGCAATGCGCTCAGCGCCGGATTCGATCGCGCCGGAAATCCGGTGGGCCGCCAGTTCGCTGAGGCGGTCGATATCGCCGGCGCGCTGGCTGAGACTGTCGGCGATGCGCTGTCCGGCGCCGTCGACGATCTCGTTGACGCCGCCGACGCTGTCGCGAAGACGCTCTTCAAGCGAGCTGAGGCTGACTTCGAGACGCAGCCCTGTGTCATCAACCAGCATGTTGACGTCGTTGACGCTGCCGCGAATGCGATCCTGCAGGGCACCGAGGCTGTTCTCGATCAGCGTACCGGTGTCGCCGACGATCGCGCCGACCCCACTGACGCTGCCGCGGATCCGCTCTTCAAGGGCATTGAGGCCGCTGTCGACGCGGGCCGCTGCGTCATCGACGACGGAACCGACATTGGCGACGCTGCCGCGGATGCGGTTTTCGAGCGCGCCGAGGTTGCCTTCGATGCGTGCACCGGTGTCATCGACAACAGTGCCGACGTTGCCGACGGTGTTGCGGATACGATCTTCCAGCACGCCGACGCGGGTCTCGATGTGCATGCCGGTTTCGTCGACGATCGAGCCGATGTTGCCGGCGCTTTCGCGCATGCGCTGCTCAAGAGCGCCAAGGCTGGTCTCGATGCGCAGGCCGGTATCGTCGAGGCGGTCGTTGATGCCGTTGATCGACATGTCGACGCGGTTGGTCAGGCTGTCGGCCGCCAGGCTGATCTGGTTGGCGGTCTCGGCCAGGCGCTCGGCGATGTGACCGGTGGTCGAACGCATGCGGGTGTCGAGCACTTCGCCGCTGCGGTCGATGACGCCTGCGAGTGCCGACTGGCGTTCCTCGAGCGACATCTCCAGCATGCTGGCGCTGGTGGCAAGCGTCGTGGCGATGGCGGTTGACTGATCGGCCAGCATGCCTTCGAGCTGGTCACGGCCCTGGCCGACGGCGAGATTGATGGCGCTGATCCGGTCGTCGAGCGTGGCGCGGATCTGCTCGTGTGTCGACGACAGCGTATCGCGAAGATGTTCGGCCCGGCCGCTCAGCGTCTGCTCGATCTCCGTTGCCTTGCCGGCAAGCGATGCGGTCGCTTCGGTGGTGCGTGCGGTCAGCGCATCGGCGATCTGGGCGCTGGTCTCGGTGAGCGTGTCGGAGATCTTTCCAACCCGGCCGCTGAGGTCCTCGGCAATGCGGGCGCTGGTCTCGGTCAGCGTATCGGAGATCAGGCTGACGCGACCGCCAAGGTTTTCGGCGATTGCCGAAACGCTGTCGGAAAGCTTCTGCTCGATGTCGCCGACGCGGTCCGTCATGGTCTCGGCGACGGCGGTTGCGCGGAAGGTGAGGCTGTCGGCCACGTCTTCGGCGTGGCGGCTCAGCGTGTTGGCCATCTCGTTGGCGCGCGAAGACATCGTCGAGGTGATGGCGGCGGCACGCTCGGCCAGCACGCCGTCGAGAGCCGACGTCTGGTTGGTCAGGGCATCCGAGATTGCTTCGCCACGCTCGGACAGAACGCGCTCGAGCCGGTCGGCGGTACCGCTGACGGCGCTGTCGATCTGGTCTGCGCCCATCGAAAGGATGGTCGAAAGCGCGAGCGTTCGTTCCGAAAGGGTATTGTCGAGCCGGTGCTGGCTGGCCGCAATGGCGCTGGTGATCTCGTCCGTCGAACCATGCAGCGTCTGTTCGATGCGCGCATGGGCCGCATGCAGGCCGTCGACAAAGGCGGCCGTGCGGGTGTCGAGACCGTCGGTCAGGCGCTGTTCGCTGGTGGTCAGTGCGCTTGCAAGCGCGTCGGCACGCTGGCCGAAGCCGTTTTCGATGCGCTCCTGGGCCTGGGAAAGGGCGCCCATGAGGCCGCTGGTCTTTTCGGAGAGGACGCTGTCGATGCGGCTGTGGGCGTCGCCGACCAGGCTGCTGAGTTCCGAGGTCCGGCTGGTGATCGTCTCTTCGAGGAAGTCCTGGGTGGCGCCGAGCGTGGCCGCCAGCGTGAGCGACTGATCGGAGAGGGCCGAGCCGATCTTCTCGATGCTGCTGTCGAGCGCACCGCCGATGGCTTCAGAGCCGCCGGAGACGGTCTCGTTGATGCGGTGCAGGCTTTCCATGAGCTTGGTGTCAAGCAGGCTTGCACGCTTGTCGAAGGCGGATGCGAATTCGTGGAAGCGTTCGTCGAAGGCGGTTGCGAGCTGGCCGACCGTCGTCTGCAGCTTCTCTTCGAAGAAGCCACCGCGCAGGTCGAGGTCCATGATCGCGTCGTCGGCGCTGGAGCGAAGGCTCTGGCGGAAGCTTGCGCCTTTCTCGTCGAGCGTGGCGTTCAGCGAGGTAAGCACGTGGTCGAGGCCACCGGTGATGGCCTGGTGGCCGACGCTCAGGCTTTCGTTGAGGTCGCGGGTGCGGGCGATCAGCGTCTCGTTGAGCTGGCGGGCGCGCTCGTTCAGCGCCGCATTCAGCTTTTCGGTGCTTGCGTCGAGCGAGGAGGCGCGCGTCTCGAATTGGCTGAGGATATCGTCGCCACGCTTCGTCAGCGTTTCGCTCAACTGGTCAAGCCGCGTATCGAATTCCGTGCTCAGTCCGAGGCCGGCAGCTGTCAGGCCGGAAAGCAGCGTGTCGGTGCGGCTCGACAGCATGGAACTGATCGACTGCAGGGCGCTGTCAGACTTTTCGCTGAGGGCTGCCGCACGGGTATCGATCAGCGAGGCAAAGGCTTCGCCCGAAATTGCGATACGCGAGGCGATGTCCTCGCTTGCCTGTTCCAGATCGTCCTTCAGCTTGCCATGGGCGCCCGAAATCGCCGAGCGAATGCGTTCGGAGTGGCCGATGATTGCTTCGCGTTCAAGGCCAAGTTCCTGGACGAGCGTGCGAACACGCAGTTCGTTCTCACTGTAGCTGCGCTCGAGCGCGTTGACTTCGGAATGGACGAGGGTTTCCAGTTCGGTGGCACGCGCGATGGTGCGCTCGATGCCCTCGTTCATGGCCGAAACTTCGCGGCGGACGGCCTGACCGACGGTCATGACGCGATCGGCCGCGGCCGTTTCCGGCTCGGCGAGGCGCAGTGCGACTTCAGCCATCGACCGGGCGGCGTTGCGCAGTTCCTGCGCGCGGGCGATCATGATGGCGAAGCAGAAGAACAGCATGATTGGCAGTGCGATGCCGATCGCGACGCCGATGGCGCCGGGGGTTGCGGCCAGGTCGCCCAGCGAACGGATCTGCCAGATGCCGGGGCCGTAAAGCAGGTTGGCAACGCCGAGGCCGGCAATCGTCCAGATCACCGATACAAGTGCGGCCACGCGGATGGCGGCGCGGTTGGAGCGCACGTCGAGCGCGCGCAGCATCGCGGCCGGCGAACGGCGACCGTCATCATTGGCAGCGGCCAGGGCAGGGGATTTCGGCGCAGGTTCCGGGGCGAGCGTCTTTGCCGCTTCGGCGGCACGCGCGGCGCGGGATGGTTCCGGCTGAGGCTTTGCTCTTTTGTTTTGATCGGGCGTGGCCGCCTGATTGGTGGGCTGAGACACATTTTCCTCCGGATCATCCAAGGAAGTCTTGTCGTTAGGGCTCGCGTCAAGCTCGTCGAAATCGATCTTCAGGGCAGCTTCCAGAGCCTGGAAGGCCTTTTCGTCGATCGACTCATTGCTCTTTTTCGTCGCCATAGGGATACGCCTCATTACCTCTTGCCAGCGATGAAACGACGGCCTTGCCCGCAAAGGACGGGCCGGGTGTCTTTCTCATCGGGCGGTGACGGCAAAGTACGCGCTTTGGATCTACGCAATACCCTACTGATCACCCACTGCATTGCCTCGACGGATAGTCGCATTTGTGGCCGAAAGGGACCACGCGTCGAGCTTATCCACCGGAACGGTTGCCATTTTCGCACGCAAGCACGTTCCTAACCGTATCGTAGTGACACATTAGCCGAGTTCTTACAATTCAGAGCACAATCGCTTGATTAAAATCCTAATGAATTCTTAATGCCGCAAGGCGGTCTACGCCCGAAAAGATAAAGAAATCAGCCGGTTTAACGCCCGTTAACCATTTTCCCAAATTCCTGCCTATATTGCGCCCCGATTTAGGCTGATAGCAGCGCCCCGCCCGCCAGGATATCGATCCAGACGGTAAGGATACAGGTGCCGCTCAAACGTGGCGACCTAAAATATGATCAACATCTAATAAATAATAGGGAAATTGGCTCATGGCGGCCCTCAGGATTGCCTTCGAAGCTCCGGACAGCCCGGGTAACTCTGCCGCAATTGGCAGAAAGCCGATCGACTTTGCGCATCTCTCGGTACAGACGATGGGTGACAAGGCGCTCGAAATCGAAGTGCTGCAGCTTTTCGCGCGCCAGGCGCGACAGATCATGAAAGACATCGTCGAAGGCGAGGGCACGGCGCGCGCGCAGGCGGCCCACCGCCTCAAGGGCGCGGCCCTGGCCGTCGGCGCCGTCGATGTCGCCAAGACCGCCGGCGCAATTGAGCACGACCCGAGCGACATGTCGCTGCCGGGCGATCTTTCCGCCGCAGTGCTTGAAGCCGAGCTGTTCATCCTGAAGCTTTGCCGCTGACGGCAATCGGCCGAACGGCTCCACACCCCTCAAAAGGTCACGAAAACCACCTTCGCGCGGGCACCGTCGAATGCATGCGCGAAGCCTTCTTCGGACGGCTGTTGTTGACTGGCAGGCCGATTTGTTGGAAGAACTGCCACTGAATTTGCGTTCTGGCGGCGTCCGTTCTCAAGCGGTCATGCGCTCCAGGCCAGCCCTACCAGTCCATTCCGGAAAGAGACATGACAAAACTTACGATCGTTGCCTTTGATGGCGCGCGCCATGAACTTGATGTCGAGAACGGCTCGACGGTCATGGAGAATGCCGTTCGCAATTCGGTTCCCGGCATCGAAGCCGAATGTGGCGGCGCCTGCGCCTGCGCAACCTGTCATGTCTATGTCGACGACGCCTGGGCGGCGACCGTCGGCGCGCCGGAAGCGATGGAAGAAGACATGCTGGATTTCGCCTATGACGTCCGGCCGACCTCTCGGCTTTCCTGTCAGATCAAGATGAGCGCTGCACTCGACGGTCTCGTGGTGCACGTGCCGGAGCGTCAGGCCTGAGGCTCAACGCCGGGCCAGCTCACAGGACTATCAGCATTTGTGGCTGTCAGCCAAAAAAGAGCCTCGCCGGTCGTTGGACAAGCGAGGCTAGGAGGGCGCATCGCAGACAGATGAGGGAGGGAACATCTGCTGCACCAAGACACGCCAGGAGAACCCATTCCGGCCCTGTTGTTCAGTTTCTTCTTTTTCAATATTGAACAACGTCGGCCAAACTAAAGTAATGGCAACATATAAGCTTTGCTCGCAACCGCGGCGTCGCGCTTAACCGGCTTACTCAGCGGGGGCTAGTCTTCATTCTGGCCCCTCGCTCCATAATTTGAATATAGATGAGTCGGCGGCCGGCAGCCATCGTTATATTTCACCAATAAAATACTGTGGGTATTGCCGGCAAATTCGGGCAATCGCTGACTATAGTCCGGCTCTTCTTCCGGGTTTGGAAGGCGCTACCTATTGTTGTGTTTTCTTGAGGGCTTCGAGCCGATACTGCAGCAGCCGGATCATGCGCTTGTCGAAGTTTGCAGCCTCAGTGCGGTCGAAGCGCGCCTGGTCCTTGTCGTGGGCCTCGATTGCGGTAACGCTGACCCGGGCAACGTCTGCCTGCATGCGCTCGCAGTCCGGTTCCGGCTTCAGCGCCAGGAACATCTTCTCCATGCGACGGGCATGGTTGCGGGCAATTTCCGCATGCCGTTCCTCGTGGCGCTTGATGTCGCTCGACAGAGTATCCCAGACGAGCGCCAGGTCGCGGCCCGCCTGGCGGCGATACTTCCAGCGCGGCAGGATGATGCGGGTGCTCAAGGTGACGCGCGCCTCGCCGACGGCGCAGCGGCCGCCACGATTGACATAGGTGATCGAGCCGCCGAACTTGATGCGGGTCGCGCCCGGATGGCGGGCGCCGGTCGACTTCATCATCGGGCCGCTCGTCGAGAGCGCCTTGTCCAGTTCTTCCGCAGTCCGGCCACCAATCGTGAAATAGGAGAAGGTCTTGTTGACCACGGTTTCGCCGGAGGCGCCAGCGAGCGGGGTGGCGACCATGAGGGCGAGAAGGGCGGCTTTGAAGGGGACGCGTACTCTGGACATCAATGCGTAGTTCTCTTCGGTTGAACTTCAGTCAAGCTTGGGGCATAGCCAGCGCCGGCGCAACAGCAAATCGAAGGCTCCGGGCCGAAGGCGGATCGTGAGGGAAAATGACTTACAATCCATTTCAGAAATTCAGCTGGAAGCTTGCGCATGGACGCAGCCTCGAACTCGGGCCCCGTGGCGTTTTGATGGCAATCGTCAATGTTACCCCGGATTCTTTTTCCGACGGCGGGCGTTTCATCGACAGCGTCGCGGCAGTTGCGCAAGGGATCCGCTGCCTCGAGGACGGCGCGTTGATCCTCGACATTGGCGGTGAATCCACGCGTCCGGACGCCGCTCCTGTCAGCGCGGAAGAAGAGCAGGAGCGCATCCTGCCGGTGATCGCAGCACTCGCGCGTGACACCGACGCGGTGATCTCGGTCGATACCTACCGGGCCTCGACCGCCCGGCTCGCCGTCGAGGCGGGTGCCCATATCGTCAACGATGTGCATGGCCTGCAGCGCGAACCCGATATCGCCACAGTCGCGGCGACGACCGGGGCAGGGCTCTGCATCATGCATACCGGACGCGATCGCGAGAAACTGGCCGACGTCATTGCCGATCAGGCCCACTTCCTCGACCGCTCCCTGGAGATTGCCGAGGCCGCCGGCGTCGCGCGAGAACAGATCGTGCTCGATCCCGGCTTCGGCTTTGCCAAGGATACGGATGAGAACCTTGAACTGATGGCGCGATTTTCAGAGTTGCACCGCTTCCATCTGCCGCTTCTGGTCGGAACCTCGCGAAAGCGCTTCGTCGGCGCGGTCAGCGGACGGGATGCTGCGCACAGGGATGTGGCGACCGCGGCGACAACGGCGCTGCTGCGTGTTGCCGGGGCCTCCATTTTCCGCGTACACGATGTCGCAAACAGCAGGGATGCGCTGGTAATGGCGGATGCTATGCTCAACGCGAGAGCGGGATGAAGCGACCGGTTATCCGCCTACATCCTGCTCTCGCACAAAAGAATTGATCACGGTGATGGTGTGGGAAGAGCTTGCCCCAGCAACATCGTGATCCAAGAACAGTCGACGGGACGGAGAAGCATGAGCGCAACCTATATCATCACCCTGAAAAACTGCGCTTTCTTCGCGCGCCACGGCGTGTTTGACGAGGAGGAACTCCTCGGGCAGCGCTTCTTCGTGGACGCAGAACTCGAGGTGGAGCAAGGCTCGGCGTTGGTCGACGATTCCATCGACGACACAGTGCATTACGGCATCGCCTTCCAGGAGATCGAGCGCATCGTCACCGGTCGGCGGCGCTACCTCATCGAAGCGCTGGCGCTGGAAGTCGCCAAGACGCTCTGCGTCCGGTTTCCGCAGATCAAGCGGGCGAAGGTGTCTATCCGCAAGCCGAACGCGCCGGTACCGGGCGTTCTCGACTATGTCGAAGTGACGGTCGAGCATGTCGTCTGAGGCTGGTTGGCGCAAGGCCACGCTGGGGCTTGGCGGCAACCTGGGTGATCCGAGGATGGCGATGGCCGAAGCGCTGCAGCGACTGGACGCCCGGGCTGATTGCGCGGTTGTTGCGGTGTCGCGGCTCTATCGCACGCCCCCCTGGGGCAAGACCGACCAGGCCTGGTTCTTCAATGCCTGCGCCGTAATCGAGACGACCTTGCCGCCGGAGGCGTTGCTGGACACCTGTCTCGATATCGAACGCGCGATGAAGCGTGTGCGCGACGAGCGCTGGGGGCCGCGCACGCTCGATATCGATGTTCTGACCTATGAGGGCGTGTTTCAGGCGGGCGGCCGGCTGGAATTGCCGCACCCACGCATGACGGAACGCGGTTTCGTGCTGATGCCGCTTGCCGACATTGCGGCCGAGATGCGTGTCGGCGGCCGGACGATCGGCGCCTGGCTGCAGGATGCGGATATCGCCGGCATCGAGATCGCCGATAACGGCATGGACTGGTGGCGTATCAAGGAGTGAGCGGGGGTCGTAGCCGTACGACGTCCCGTGAACCGACAAATGAAACGACAAAGCCCCGACGGTGACCGCCGGGGCTTTGTCGTTTGATGGATGTGACAGCTTACTTTATCGAGCCGACCGCGATCGTATCGACCTGGCGGTTGAGGCTGACGCCGATGACGGGCACCATTGTCTCGTCGACCTTGACCGAGATGGTGATGTTCATCGTCTGGTCGTCCTGCAGGCGGGCGATCATCGCGCCATTCAGCTTCTTGCGGTTAATGCCGACGACCACTTTGTCCTTGGCGACATTGCCGGACACGATATCCAGACCCTTGCCGTCGGCGCCGTCGAGGAACTTGCCAGTGTAGCTGTTGCCCTTCTGGGTGATCAGCGCCGACATTGGCTGCTTGAACACGCCGACGCGGCAGAAGCCGTCGAGCTTGATGCCGGTATCGTCACCGGCGACCGGTTCGCCCGAAAGGTCGCAGGTGAACTTGGTGCCCTTGTATTTGCCGGCAACGATCTCGCCCGGACCTTTCCACTGGCCTGAAACCTTCTCGAAGAAAGCCTTGTCCTTGGCGCCGGAGAGGGCTGGCGTCGCAATGCCAACGGTGGCTGCAAGCGCGAAAGCGGCAGCGCCGCGTGCGATCAAAGAAGGGCGCGAGAACATAAGCGATCCTTGATGGGTCAACGTCCGAAACTGGAAGTCACATTTGCGCGCAAATGGTTAATGGACGGTTTCTGGTGGGTCGGTATCGAGGCTTCTTCGTGGCAGGAGCGTGATTGTTCACAAAGTTTTTCGGACCGATGAAACCAACCGGCACACCCACATACGCATTTGTGCGACAGCTCGCGCACGTGCGATGAAACTTGTCCGCCCGGCGCTACGTATCGCTTGGAAACAGGAGGTTTCTCCATGTCCATTGCGAGCAAAGAGACCGGTTCGGAACTGCCGCGGAAGGTGACGATCCGGCGCCACGGTGTTGCGACGCGGCTGAGCCATTGGGGTTGGGCGGTCGCGCTGTTTTTTCTTCTCTTCAGCGGGTTGCAGATCTTCAACGCGCATCCCGCGCTCTATATCGGCCAGCAATCCGGCTTTGCCTTCGACAACGCGGTCCTGTCGATCCAGGCGATTCGTAGCGAGGACGGCGACGTCAGAGGGTCGACCTATCTGTTGGGGCACCGTTTCGATACGACCGGTGTGCTCGGGGTCAGCGGATCGCGTGAGCGGCGCGCGTACAGCGCCTTTCCCGCCTGGGCGACCATTCCGTCCTACCACGACCTGGCGACCGGCCGGGTGGTGCACTTCTTCTTCGCCTGGGTCTTTGTCGGTGTTTACCTGAGCTGGCTGCTGGCGAGCGTGATCAATGGCCATCTTCGCCGCGACATCCTTCCAGGCGCTGCCGACCTCAACGCGCTGCCGAAGACCGTCCTTGAACACCTTCGGTTCCGCTTCGACCATGACGGCCGGTACAACAGCCTGCAGAAGCTCTCCTATGCCGCTGTTCTCCTGGTGTTTTTCCCGCTGATGATCCTGACCGGCCTGACGATGTCGCCGGGCATGGACGCAGCCTGGCCGTGGCTCGTCGACATCTTTGGCGGACGGCAGACAGCACGCACCATCCACTTCATCGTGATGGCGCTCATCGTCGGCTTTTTCGCCGTTCACATCGTCATGGTGTTTGCCGCCGGGCCGCTCAATGAGATGCGGTCCATGATCACCGGGCGCTACCGCGTCGATGGCAGCCATTCCGATGGAGGCAGCGGCCATGAGTAGTTTTGTGATCAATCGCCGGGGCCTCCTGACCGCTGCCGGCGTTGCGGTTTCGACCTTGCCGCTTTCGGGGTGCGACGCCTTCGATGGGCTGCTCGGCTACGGGCAGCCACTGCGTGACTTTCTCGCATCCGCCAACGGCCTGACCTATCGCGCGCAACGGCTGCTGATCCCCGCCGATCGGCTTGCGCCGGAGTTTTCAGAAAGCGAGATCCGCCAGGGACAGCGGCCGAATGGCTCCACGGATCCGACCGACCCCACCTATCTTGCACTGAAGGATCAGGCGTTCGCTGGATACCGCCTCAGCGTTTCGGGTCTCGTCCAGCGGCCGCTGCAGTTGTCACTCCAGGAGCTTCAGAATATGCCGGCGCGAACCCAGATCACCCGGCATGACTGCGTCGAAGGCTGGAGTTGCATTGCCAAGTGGACCGGTGTGCCGCTGTCGCGCGTGCTGGATGAAGCCGCGGTGAAGGCGAGCGCACGCTATGTCGTCTTCCATTGTTTCGACAGCATGCCGCTTGGGCTATCGGGCTCGGTTGCCTATTACGAATCGATCGACCTGATCGATGCCCGTCATCCGCAGACGATTCTGGCCTATGGGCTGAACGGTGCGCCGCTGCCGGTCGCCAATGGCGCTCCGTTGCGCGCGCGGATCGAGCGTCAGCTGGGATACAAGATGGCGAAGTATATCCGTGCGATCGAGGTCGTGTCCGACCTTGCGCCCTTCGGCCGCGGCGGCGGCGGTTACTGGGAGGATCTCGGCTACGACTGGTATGCGGGCATTTAGCCTTCGCCCAACGGTGCTACCGGTCGCCGTTTTCGCTTGAGGTACGGCCGGCGCCGGGGCTGAGATCGGCGAGAAAATCACCGATGCCCGGCCGCTTCAGGGCCCGGAACGGCATCGGGCGGCACAGATCCATGGCGGCGATGCCGATGCGCGCGGTCATCAGCCCGTTGATCACGCCTTCGCCAAGCCGCGCCGAAAGCTTTGAGGCAAGGCCATGGCCAAGCACCTGCTGTATCAGGCTGTCGCCGGCCGCAATGGAGCCGGTGACGGCAAGGTGGGCGATGACGTCGCGCATCAGCCGCAACAGGCCGATGGTGCCGGGCCGGCCGCCATAAAGTTCCGCCATGGCGCGGATCAGCCGGGCAGATTCGTAAAGCACGTAACCAAGATCGACGAGCGCCCGCGGGCTGACCGCGGTGACGATCGAAACACGCTTGGAGGCGGCCAGGATGAGTTTTCGTGCTTCGCGGTCAAGCGGGCTCAGCAGTTCCCGTTCCGTCAGCTCGATCAGATGCGGGCCGTCAATGATTTCGCCATCACTTTCCTTCAATCGCGCACGGCCGCGGGCGGTGCGTGGATTGGCGGCAAGAAGCTGCACGAGCTTCGCCTGGGCCGTGCGCGCCGGCTTGGCATTGGCCGAAGCGGCTGCACTCTCCGTTTCCGTCTTCAGCTTCTGGATGGCCGTGAGCTGCATCAGCCCCGAAAGCTCGCGGGCGACAACGATCAGCAGAGCAAGGAGGCCGACCGCGACCACGGCAAGGGCGGTGTAGCCGAGCCAGTCGGCGCGGGTAAAGAGATCGCGCAGCAGGCGATCGACCCACAGGCCGGCGGCGAGCGACAGGATGATGCCGAAGGCGCCCATCGCCACCTTGCCGACGGACAGGCGGCGCTTGCGCGGGCTTGCCTCCGGCAAAGCAAGGGTCTCGACCGCAAGCGTCGTCTCGCGGAAGGGATCTTCCGCATCTGGTGTCATCACCACGTTGTCGTCGAAGCTCGCCGGGGTCCGCGGCGCACGGGTGACGGCGCTCGGTTGGCTGGCCTTGTCGTCGTCCACGGAAAAGGAACCGGGTCGGCGGCCACGATTGCTGGTGTCGTCACTCATGCGAGCCGATCTCCAAACAGGAACTGCATCGCGCGATCAAGGCGGATATGGGGCACCGATAGCTTCAAGCCGCCGCTGGTTTCCTCCAGATGCGGTGGCCGGAAACGGACGAAGCTCAGTTCCGGCAGCGGCTGGACGCTCGTGCCGAAGCCTGTGTTGCCGGGCTGTGCCTCGATCGCCTTGAAAAGAACTTCAGGGTCCTCCGGCAAGTCACCGGGAAATATAGCTGTTTTCCGTTCTCCGTCGAAGATCTCGCCATTGATCTTCTCGCCGGCGATAGGAGTGCCGACAATCACCGGGAGCGTATGGCCATCATGATTGACCGTCGCCTCACGGGTGGCGCGGACGGAAGCGAGCGCCATCACCTCAAGACCGGCACCGCTAAGCCCGATGCTTTGCGAGGCGCGCTCGACGAGCCGTGCTGCGATGCGCTCCAGCCGGTCGTGGCTTTCGTGATGAAGGTGATCCGCCTTGGTTGCCGCGATCAGCACCTTGTCGATCCGTCGTGTCAGGAAGGACGAGAGCCAGCTGTTGGTTCCCGGGCGGAAGCAGCCAAGCACGTCGGCCAGCGCCTGCTCGAGATCGAGCAATGCCTCCGGCCCGTTGTTGATGGCCTGCAGCGCATCGATCAGCACGATCTGGCGATCCAGGCGAGCGAAATGCTCGCGGAAGAACGGGCTCACCACGTGCTTCTTGTAGGCCTCGTAGCGCCGCTCCATCATCGCCCAGAGCGAGCCCTTCGGCGCGCGGCCTTCGGGAAGGTCGGGCAAGGGCGAGAAGGTAAGCGCCGGCGATCCCTCGAGATCACCTGGCATCAGGAAGCGGCCAGGCGGCAGGGTCGAGGGCGAGCGCTCATCAGCCTTGCACGCCTTCAGGTAGGCCGTGAAGCTCTCGGCAAGCCGTCGCGCGCTTGCTTCGTCAGCGATGGCCGTCGGCCCGGCCGAGGAGGCGAGCGTGAGCCAATCGGCGGACACTTGTGTACGGGACGCGGCACGGGCACGGGTGACCGCATTGTTGCTGAACTCACGGAAATCCTGCGCAAGCAAGGGCAGGTCGAGCAGCCACTCGCCAGGATAGTCGACGATATCGAGCGACAGGCGCCCTGGTGAAAACAGCCGGTTCCAGCCGCTGGCGCTTTCATAATCGAGGGTGATGCGCAACTGCGAGATGGCGCGCGTCGAATCCGGCCAGATGCGGTCGCGCACCAGCGCTGCGATATGATCCTCGTATTGGAAACGCGGTACGGCGTCGTCGGGCTGGGGTTCCAGCCGCACCTTCGAGACACGGCCCGAGCGCACAGGCTCGAAGACCGGCAGTCGTCCGCCATTGAGGAGGTTATGCACCAACGAGGAGATGAAGACGGTCTTGCCGGAGCGCGAAAGGCCGGTGACACCCAGCCGGATGGAGGGATTGACGAGGCCAGAGGCTCGATCGGCGAGATTGTCGAGCGCGATCAGGGCGTCATCTTTGAAACTGGTCAGGTTAGGCGCCAAATCTTGCTCTTTCTTGCGGCGTGTTCCCGTGGTCGTTCTTAAGCATCAAGCCTGTCAGAAGCGTGTCCGGCGAGGGTTGCAATCCGCGATATAGGCACTCTTTGCGAAGTCGCAAACGCAGGCGCGACAATTCTTCCCGCCGCCACGCCTATTGATTGGGCAGCAGGAGTGACACCAGCGTCGCGCTATCGACACCGTTGCCCGCTCCGGCGGGCAGATCGATGACTGCGAGCCCGGCCGGCGGATAACCATGGGGTACTGCGTCTCGGGCCGCATCGTCGCCGACCAGCCGGTAGAGCAACTGTTCGATCATCGGATTGTGCCCGACCAGCATCAGGGAATTCACATGCCGGTGCGCGTCGATCAGATCGAAGTAGACGCTTGTCGGGCCGGAATAGAGCGCGTCGACATAGCGGATGTCGAGATCCTCGGCGACCGTGCGAAAGAACGGCTCTGCGGTCTCGCGGCAACGCACAGCGGTCGAGCAGAGGATGCGGTCCGGGCGGATCCCCTGATCGGCTGCCATCTGCGCGAGCCGCTCGGCTTCGACATAACCGGCCTCGTCCAGCGCCCTGTCGAAATCGCGCTGCCCGGGCAACGCCCAGCCGGAGCGCGCATGCCGAAGAAGGTAGAGGCGGAGGGCCTTTGAGGCGCTGTCTAGCATCGGGCGTTTCCGGTGGTTGCCTGGCGCTTGTGGCCAGGAATCTGATCCGCCGGGCGGACAACCATTGCATCCGCCAGCAGGCATCCCCACCTTTTCCTGCCCGCATCGCAAAGATCAAGCCGTTTGCCGCTTTTTTCCAGGGGTTGCTGACGTGCTGCGCTTTGCCGCGGTCGTGAACAGGCGATGATATGGCGCAAACGCATCAGCGCCGCAATTCGTCCACTCGTGGCTGCAACGGCGGCGCCCACCAGCCGGATATCAAGATCTGATTTGTAATTTTGATGAAATATTCGTCAGTTAGCCTGAATCGCAAGCATTATTAAAATACGGTTGAGTGTCTGTTCGAAGGCTTGAATCAAGGCTTCCATAGGTCTATACACCGCCGCAATGAGATGTTCTTCAGGAGAATCGCGTTGAGTGAGAAGATCGATCTTAGTACCTTCGTCCTTTCCGAGGACGATGAATTCATGAATGCCAACCACCGGGCGTATTTCCGGGCCAAGCTGAACGCTTGGAAGAATGACATCCTTCGCGAAGCACGCGAGACACTGGATCACTTGGCAGAGGAGAGCGCCAATCATCCGGATCTTGCAGACAGGGCTTCTTCCGAAACAGACCGTGCGATCGAACTGAGAGCTCGGGACCGCCAGCGCAAGCTGATCTCCAAGATCGATGCGGCACTGCAGCGGCTTGACGAAGGCACCTATGGCTATTGCGAAGAAACCGGCGAACCAATCGGCCTGAAGCGGCTGGATGCCCGGCCGATCGCAACCCTGTCGATCGAGGCGCAGGAGCGTCACGAGCGTCGGGAAAAGGTCTATCGCGACGAGTGACAAACAGCTTTCCGAACTACCAAAAAAGGCGCGGGTCAAACCGCGCCTTTTTTCTTGCTTACTTACTTTCCCATGCGTCGAAGCGGAGCCGCCCATTGCCCGCTCAGCGCATGCTTAGGGCTTCCGGCCGGCAGAGATGTCGGCGAGCATTCGGTTCATTTCTTCCTCGATCGTCGGCTCCCGGCGGCTGCCTTCAGCAGCGGGAGTGCCAAGCAGGGGCTCCTGGCGGCCAACCGGCGTCACCGTGCGGCTCTCGGGTGCCAGCGACGGCGTCACCGGGCCGGCTGGGCCAAGACGCTGCAGGTCGCCACTGATCTCGGCGTCGAGCAGGCGTTCGAAGTCGGAAAGAGGGCTGGTAGCCGGAACCTGCTGCTGCATGGCCGGCGCAGGGCGTTGCGCCTGCACGGCTTGCGCCTGCACGGGTTGCTGCGCGGGCTGGGCGACCGGCATCGGACGGGTCACCGGCATGTCGAAATTGGCCTGCGGCGTCTCGACGACGGCAACCGACGGAACCTCCACGGCAGGGGTCGCCCGGGCAACGGGGCGCGCCTCCGTGGCAGCGGTCGGCGCGACGACCGGGCGTTGCTCGGCAACGACCCGCATCGGGGCAGCAGGCTCCAGGCGCGTCGCGGGCTGTTCCTCCGGCCGGATGAGCGGGCGGGCAACCGGCTGGACCGGCTGAACGGCGGCGACTTCCGTTTGCACCATGGGTGCGGCTTGTGTCTCCGGCTCGATGGCAACCGGGCGGCTGGGGGCAACCGCCGGCTCGGCGACCTTCTGTTCAGCGGGGGCGGGCACTTCGTCGCCCGTAGCGATCCGGCTTTCAATCACGATATCGGTCGGCCCGCCGATCATGATCAGGTGTTCGACATCGTCGCGGCGAATGAGAACCAGCCGGCGCCGGGTGTCGACGGCGGCCGCGTCAAGCACGGCAAGCCGCGGCTGTCGGTTCTTGCCACCTCTTATGAAGGGCGAGGACGGCCGGCTGCGGATGATCCAGAGCACCGCCACGAGGCACACGAGGCCGGCCACGACCGCTGCGGCGGCGATCAAGAATCGGCTGCCGTTGTCTGCAACGATCGTTTCCAACATGGACTGAACTCCTTCTGCCTTCGAAGTGGCAGTATTTGACGGCTTTTTTCGGGCCCGGACAAGCGCTTTGCCGACATTCCCTGTGAATTGCCCCGAATGCTTCCGCACAGGTGCTTTTTGCTGTTATCTCTGATTGTTAAAGATGATTCTTGTCCGAATGATCGAGGGCCTGTCGGGATTGCCCGATTTCGCCCGGCGGATTGCGCGGAGATACCGGCCGGAAATGCCGGCCCGCGGTGCGCGGTGCCGGCCGCATAAGAGGATCCGATGACGAAATTGCGGCAGTCAGGCGACTACCAGATGCCGGTTGTTGACCGCGGCGTCAGGCCCGGAACCGTGCTGCGGATCGTGCTGCTGGCGATCGTCCTCACCGTATCGGCGATCGCCTTCGTAATCTTCAAGAACGAGATGGAAAACGAGATCGTGCTCGGCATCCTCGGCGTTCTCGCCATGGTCGGCATCTTCTTCCTCGTCTCCTCGGTCATAGGCTTCATCGAGGTCATGCCGCAGTCGCGCCCGGACGAACTGGCGCGCGGCTTTCTCGACGCGCATGAGGACGGCACAATCGTCACCGATCGCAAGGGCCGCATCATCTACGCCAATGCCGCCTATGGCGCGCTCACGGGCGCCAAGACCGCTGCCGGCATCCAGTCGCTCGAAACGATCCTGTCGCGCAACCGCGAGGCAACGGAGGCGATCTATCGCCTGACCAACGGCCTGCACGAGGGCAAGCAGGGGCACGAGGAGTTCCGGCTGCTCAAGCCCTTGGCGACCGGCGGCGCCTCCAGCGGCTCCGGCGCCCACTGGTTCCGGCTGAAGGCGCGGGTGCTGCCGCTGGAAGACAGCGAGCGCAACCCGCTCTATCTCTGGCAGATTGCCGATATCACTGCCGAGCGCGACGACCAGGAACGCTTCTTCAAGGAGTTGCAGAACGCGATCGACTATCTCGACCACGCGCCCGCCGGCTTCTTCTCGGCCGGTCGCAAGGGAGAGATCTTCTACATCAACGCGACGCTCGCCGATTGGCTTGGCATCGACCTCACCAAGTTCCAGCCGGGTTCGGTCAGCATTGGCGACCTGGTGGCGGGCGAGGGGCTGACGCTGGTTCAAGCCGTGCAGGCGGAGCCCGGCCTGAAGAAGACCAAGGTGCTCGACCTTGATCTGCGCAAGATGAACGGCCAGAGCCTGCCGGTGCGCATGATCCATAGGGTCTCCTCGACGCGCGACGGGGCGCCGGGTGAAAGCCGCACCATCGTCATGTCGCGAGAAGGCGGCGAAGACAACGAGCAATCGGCATCGAGTGCTGCGATGCGGTTCACCCGCTTCTTCAACAACACACCGATGGCGATTGCCTCGGTCGACGGCAACGGCCGGATCCTGCGCACAAATGCGCCGTTCCTGAAACTGTTCTCCGGCCTTGTCTCGCAGGACGATGTCGAGCGCGGCGCGCTGATCGAGGCCGTGGTGCATGAAACCGAAAAGGGCCGCCTGCACGAGGCGCTCGCCGCCGCCAAGGATCGGCAGGGCGATATCGCGCCGATCGACGCGCTGCACCCGACTGATGGCGAACGTCATTTCCGCTTCTACGTGAACGCCGTGATCGACCAGAACGATCAGGCGCCGGAAGAAGCGGCGATCATCTATGCGCTGGAGATTACCGAGCAAAAGGCGCTCGAGAACCAGATGGCGCAGACCCAGAAGATGAACGCTGTCGGCACCCTTGCCGGCGGCATCGCGCACGACTTCAACAACGTGCTGACCGCCATCCTGTTGTCGTCCGACCATCTCTTGCTTTCGGCGCGCCCGGCCGATGCGAGCTTCGCCGACCTCATGGAGATCAAGCGCAACGCCAACCGCGCCGCGGTTCTCGTGCGGCAGCTCCTGGCGTTTTCCCGCAAGCAGACGATGCGCCCGACGGTGCTCAACATGACGGATGTCATCGGCGACCTGCGCATGCTCGTCGATCGCATGACCGGAACCAACGTCAAGGTCGAAGTCGATTACGGCCGCGACCTGTGGCCAGTCAGGACCGATCTCGGCCAGTTCGAGCAGGTGCTTCTGAACCTGGCGGTCAATGCCCGCGACGCGATGCCAGACGGCGGCACGATCACACTTCGCACGCGCAACCTTCCGGCTGGAGACGTCGCCGCCTTTGGCCGTCGCGAGCTGCCGGACGAGGATTTCGTCATGGTCGAGGTCTCCGACCAGGGCACGGGGATCGCACCGGAAATTCTCGACAAGATCTTTGAGCCGTTCTTCACCACCAAGGAAGTCGGCAAGGGCACCGGTCTCGGCCTGTCGATGGTCTATGGCATCGTCAAGCAATCGGGCGGCTACATCTATCCGGAATCGGAAGTCGGCAAGGGGACGACCTTCCGGATCCTGCTGCCTCGCCACATCGAAGTACCGGTCGCTGCCGAGGAGCCCGCGCAGCTTGCCGGGTCGATGGCGGAGGCCGTCGCTCCGGCGCCGGCCGCGCAGGCTGTTGCCGCACCCGCCGCCAAGGTGGAAGAGCCGGCCGACCTCACTGGGGATTCGGCCGTCGTACTTCTCGTCGAGGACGAGGAGGCGGTCCGGCGCGGCGGCAAGCGCATGCTGGAAACACGCGGCTACACCGTCTACGAAGCCGGCTCCGGCGTCGAGGCGCTCGACATCATGGACGAGCTCAACGGCGCGGTCGACATCGTCGTCTCGGACGTGGTGATGCCGGAAATGGATGGACCGACGCTCCTGACCGAACTCAGGAAGAAGTACCCGGACCTGAAGTTCATCTTCGTCTCCGGCTATGCCGAGGATGCCTTTGCCCGCAACCTGCCGGCCGATGCCAAGTTCGGTTTCCTGCCGAAGCCGTTCTCGCTGAAGCAACTGGCGGTTGCCGTGCGCGAGATGCTAGACTCCTAGAGCGCCCCGCTTGAGGAGCCTTCCAGGATTGCCGGAAGCGTCCGCTTCAAGTGATAAATCTGGCAATGAAAAAGCCCGGGGCTCGCGCTCCGGGCTTTTTCTTGGGCGCGTCTTGCGCTCCGCTTACTTGGCGTTGAGCGCAACCGCAATCTCGCCGGCAAGCCGCGCATTGTTCTCGACCAACGCAATGTTGGTTTCGAGGCTGCGGCCCTCGGTCAGGTGGAAGATATTGTCGAGAAGGTAGGGCGTGACCGCCTTGCCGGTGATCTCGTCGCTTTCGGCATTGTCGAGCGCGCGGGAAATGTAGATCTCCATCTCCTCGCGCGGGATCTCGTTTGCCTCCGGCACGGGATTGGCAATCAGCATGCCGCCATCGACGCCGAGCTGGTCGCGCATGTTCTGGAAGTTGGCGATCGCAGCCGGGCTGTTGAGCATCAACGGGCTCTTCAGGCCGCTGTCGCGCGACCAGAACGCCGGGAAGTTCTCGCTGTCATAGGTGACGACGGGCACGCCGCGGGTTTCGAGCACTTCCAGCGTCTTCGGAATGTCGAGGATCGCCTTGGCGCCGGCGCAGACGACGATGACGGCGGTGCGAGCAAGCTCCTCGAGATCGGCGGAAATGTCGAAGGAGAGTTCGGCGCCACGGTGAACGCCACCGATGCCGCCGGTCGCAAAGACCCGGATGCCGGCGCGCGCCGCGGCAATCATCGTTGCGGCAACGGTGGTCGCGCCGGTGCGGCGCTCGGCAATTGCAAAGGCGAGGTCGGCGCGCGAGACCTTCATCGCACCCTCGGTCTTTGCCAACTCCACGAGCTTGGCATCGTCAAGGCCGATGTGCAGCACGCCATGGATGACGGCGATCGTTGCCGGCACGGCACCCTGTTCGCGGATGATCGCTTCGACGCTGCGGGCCATGTTCAGGTTGCCCGGATAGGGCATGCCATGGGTGATGATGGTCGACTCCAGGGCCACGATCGGCGCGCCGCGTGCCTTGGCGGCGGCGACCTCGTCGGAATACTGCATCGGCAGGGAAGGAGAAGCGGGTCTGGTCATGGTCTTTCCTTGGGAGTTCTGCTGGCAAATGTCATGACAGCAATTGGGGCGCCGGCACAAGGGCCAGCGCCTGTTCGAGATTGGCCGCGGACATCTCTTCTGACGCTGCAAGCGGCGAGCGCAACGTGATTCCGGCGGCCGCGATGCCGTGTCGCAGGCAATCGGCAAGGGGGAGGCCGGCGAGGCACGCGGCAAGGAAGCCGGAGGCGAGCGCGTCGCCGGCGCCGGTGACGTCGGCAAGGGCCGGCAGATCCGGCGGAACGGCAACACAAACGCTGTTGTCATCAAAGGCGACGGCGGCGCGGCCGCCCCGCGTTACGACGCCGCCCTTAAGGCCGGCGGCACGCAGGTGCCCCGCCCAATCCGACGCGTCAGTCGCCTCCTTGCCGGTCAACGCGCGCGCCTCGGACTCGTTCATGAACAGGAACGACAGATCGGAAAGGCAAGGGCGATAGCGGATCACCTTGGCCGGCGAAACGGCGATGCCGGCGACCAGGCGCTGATCGCCGCCCGCCGAGCGTACCAGCGCGGCAATCGTTTCCTCCGGCAGGTTCGCGTCCGTCAGGATCAGCCGGCTTGTGGCGACGACGTCACGCAAGGCGCGGCGCTGCAATTGCCGCGGCGAAAACAGCCGGTAGAGATCCATGTCGGCGAGCGCGATGACCAGATTGCCGTCCTTCTCCAGGATAGCGGTGTAGCTCGGCGTCTTGCGATCGAGGAAGGTGAGGGGGCTGTCGATGACGCCGGCTTCGGCGGCGGCGGCCGTGACCATCTCGCCGGCCGCATCGCCGCCGCGGGTGCTGACCATGCGCACGCTGTGGCCGAGGCGAGCAAGGTTGCGGGCTGCATTGAAGCCGCCGCCACCCGCCTCTTCGAACCAGGTGCCGGGATTGCTGGAACCCGGTGCGGTAATCCCCGATATGCGGCCGCGCCTGTCGATATGCGCACCGCCGAAGACCGCGATTTCAGCTTCCGTCATGAATGTTCCTCTGCTTGGCGCGAGCCAAAAATCTGTTGGTTTGCGGCCATGGTCGATGTGCCGAATAGAAGCGCTGATGCCGCCCCATCTCTTTTCCCCAGACGAATCGGCTCAGCCTTGCCCGGCGGGTTTCAAGCTGCGCTTGCTCCATTCGCGAGCCAGCGGTTTTGTTCCGTGAACATGAAAAGAACGAAATAGAAATCATGATTAGTTTTCAATATGTTGCCCTCCTCTTGCCAATACGGAACAAAACGTGTACAAAAACTCCTGCGGCGGCTTCATTGCCTCGGTAGCTTCAATAACCTAAAGGTGGACCAAATGGCACAAAACTCTTTGCGGCTCGTAGAGGACAAATCGGTGGATAAAAGCAAGGCACTTGAAGCGGCACTTTCCCAGATCGAACGTTCGTTCGGCAAGGGATCGATCATGAAGCTCGGTGGGAAGGACAGCATCATCGAGATCGAGACGGTTTCGACCGGCTCTCTCAGCCTCGACATCGCGCTCGGCATCGGCGGCCTGCCGAAGGGCCGCATCGTCGAAATCTACGGCCCGGAAAGCTCGGGTAAGACGACGCTGGCGCTGCAGACGGTCGCGGAAGCCCAGAAGAAGGGCGGCATCTGCGCCTTCGTCGACGCCGAACACGCGCTCGATCCGGTCTATGCCCGCAAGCTCGGCGTCGACCTCGAAAACCTGCTGATCTCGCAGCCGGACACCGGCGAGCAGGCGCTTGAAATCACCGACACGCTGGTGCGCTCAGGCGCAATCGACGTGCTCGTCGTCGACTCGGTTGCAGCGCTCGTGCCGCGCGCCGAAATCGAAGGCGAAATGGGCGACAACCTGCCGGGCATGCAGGCCCGCCTGATGAGCCAGGCGCTGCGCAAGCTGACCGCGTCGATCTCCAAGTCGAACTGCATGGTCATCTTCATCAACCAGATCCGCATGAAGATCGGCGTCATGTTCGGCTCGCCGGAAACCACCACCGGCGGCAACGCGCTGAAGTTCTACGCCTCGGTTCGCCTCGACATCCGCCGCATCGGCTCGGTCAAGGAGCGCGAAGAGGTCGTCGGCAACCAGACCCGCGTCAAGGTCGTCAAGAACAAGATGGCGCCTCCCTTCAAGCAGGTCGAATTCGACATCATGTATGGCGAGGGCGTATCGAAGACCGGTGAATTGATCGACCTCGGCGTGAAGGCCGGCATCGTCGAGAAGTCCGGCGCCTGGTTCTCCTATAACAGCCAGCGCCTCGGCCAGGGCCGCGAAAATGCCAAGCTGTTCCTGCGCGACAATCCGGACCTGGCACGCGAAATCGAGACGGCGCTGCGCCAGAACGCCGGCCTGATCGCCGACCGGTTCCTCGAGAATGGCGGACCGGAAGCCGACGATGGCGACGAGGCCCCGGAGGCGTAAGTCGCCACGGTCTACTGAAGCTACCGGAAACCGGTCGTCTCGTTGGCGGCCGGTTTTTTGCTGCCGTCTGGACAGTACGATACGCGAGCGATAAAAGCCTTTGGTTCCGGCGGCCGAAGGCGTTGGAGGGCGTGGCCGCCATGGGTGGCTGCGGGGTTAAAGGACAATGGCTTAGCGGCACGGCATTTGCCGGATCCGGGCCGGAATCGGTGCTTAAGAATAGGACGCAAGATGAGCGGCGTGAATGAAATCCGGTCGACCTTTCTCGACTATTTCCGCAGAAACGGTCACGAGGTCGTGTCGTCGAGCCCGTTGGTGCCGCGCAACGATCCGACTTTGATGTTCACCAATGCCGGCATGGTGCAGTTCAAGAACGTTTTTACCGGTCTTGAGCAGCGCCCCTATTCGACGGCTGTTACGGCGCAGAAGTGCGTTCGCGCCGGCGGCAAGCACAACGACCTCGACAATGTCGGTTACACCGCGCGTCACCACACCTTCTTCGAAATGCTCGGCAACTTCTCCTTCGGCGACTACTTCAAGGAGAACGCCATCGAGCTTGCCTGGAACCTGATCACCAAGGAATACGGCCTCGACGCCAAGCGCCTGCTGGTCACGGTCTACCATACCGACGACGAAGCCTTCGGCCTCTGGAAGAAGATCGCCGGCTTTTCCGACGACCGCATCATCCGCATTCCGACCAGCGACAACTTTTGGGCCATGGGCGATACCGGTCCCTGCGGTCCGTGCTCGGAAATCTTCTACGACCATGGCGACCATATCTGGGGTGGCCCTCCGGGCTCGGCCGACGAAGACGGTGACCGCTTCATCGAGATCTGGAACCTCGTCTTCATGCAGTACGAGCAGATCACCAAGGAAGAGCGGGTCAACCTGCCGCGTCCGTCGATCGATACCGGCATGGGGCTTGAGCGTCTCGCTGCCGTGCTGCAGGGCGAACACGACAACTACGACATCGACCTTTTCCGTGCCCTGATCGCCGCTTCGGAAGAGGCGACCGGCGTCAAGGCCGAAGGCGACCGTCGCGCCAGCCACCGCGTCATTGCCGACCACCTGCGCTCGTCCGCCTTCCTGATCGCCGACGGCGTGCTGCCGTCGAACGAAGGCCGCGGCTACGTGCTTCGCCGCATCATGCGTCGCGCCATGCGTCATGCCCAGCTCCTGGGCGCCCAGGACCCGTTGATGTGGAAGCTGCTGCCGGCGCTCGTCGGCCAGATGGGCCGCGCCTATCCGGAACTGGTGCGCGCCGAGGCGCTGATCTCCGAGACGCTGAAGCTTGAGGAAACCCGTTTCCGCAAGACGCTGGAGCGCGGCCTGAACCTGCTTTCGGACGCCTCGGCTGATCTGTCGGAAGGTGACCAGTTCAACGGCGAGACCGCCTTCAAGCTCTACGACACCTACGGCTTCCCGCTCGACCTGACCCAGGACGCGCTGCGCGCCAAGGGCATTACCGTCGACACCGACGCCTTCTCGGCCGCGATGGAGCGCCAGAAGGCCGAAGCCCGCGCCAACTGGGCCGGTTCCGGCGAAGCTGCGACCGAAACGATCTGGTTCGAACTCAAGGAAAAGCACGGCGCGACCGATTTCCTCGGCTATGACACCGAGACCGCCGAAGGCGTGATCCAGGCGATCGTGCGCGACGGCGCCGTCGTTGCCTCGGCTGCCAAGGGCGAGACCGTCCAGGTGGTGCTCAACCAGACGCCGTTCTACGGCGAATCGGGTGGCCAGATGGGCGACACCGGCACGATCACCACCGACCACGGCAAGCTCACGGTGACCGACACGCAGAAGCGCGGCGAGGGGCTCTTCGTTCATTTCGCGACTGTCGTTGAAGGCACGGTCAAGACCGGCGACGCCGTCCAGCTCGACGTCGATCACGCCCGCCGGTCGCGCCTTCGCGCCAATCACTCGGCAACGCACCTCCTGCACGAGGCGCTGCGCGAAGTGCTCGGGACCCACGTCGCCCAGAAGGGCTCGCTGGTCGCGCCGGAGCGCCTGCGTTTCGACGTTTCGCATCCGAAGCCGATGACGGCAGACGAGCTGAAGGTCGTTGAAGAAATGGCCAACGAGATCATCGTCCAGAACACGCCGGTGACGACGCGCCTGATGAGCGTCGACGACGCCATTGCCGAGGGCGCGATGGCGCTCTTCGGCGAGAAGTACGGCGATGAAGTGCGTGTGGTATCCATGGGCCGCGGCATCCACGGCTCCAAGGCCAACCGTGCGTACTCTGTCGAGCTTTGTGGCGGTACCCATGTGTCGGCCACCGGTGACATCGGTCTCGTCCGTGTCGTCTCGGAAAGTGCCGTCGGCGCCGGCGTGCGTCGCATCGAGGCGCTGACCGGTGAGGCCGCACGCGCTTACCTCAACGAGCAGGACGAGCGCGTGAAGACGCTCGCCAACACGCTGAAGGTTCAGCCGGGCGACGTGCTCGGCCGCGTCGAAGCGCTGCTCGACGAGCGCCGCAAGCTCGAACGCGAACTGACGGAAGCCAAGAAGAAGCTGGCACTTGGCGGTGGCGGCGAGGCGGGCTCCGCCGATGCGGCCCGCGATATCGCCGGCGTGCGCTTCCTCGGCAAGGTCGTCTCGGGCGTCGAGCCCAAGGACCTGAAGAGCCTGGCTGATGATGGCAAGAAGAGCCTCGGCTCCGGCGTCGTTGCCTTTGTCGGCGTTTCCGGCGACGGCAAGGCAAGCGCCGTCGTGGCCGTCACCGACGACCTGACGTCGAAGCTCAGCGCCGTCGACCTCGTTCGCGTCGCCTCTGCAGCCCTCGGCGGCAAGGGCGGCGGCGGGCGTCCTGACATGGCCCAGGCCGGCGGTCCGGATGGCGAGAAAGCGGCCGAAGCGATCGAGGCTGTGGCCGTCGCCTTGGCCGGCTGATCGCTGATGACTGAATATGAAAAGGGCGCCCATCGAGGCGCCCTTTTTGTTTGCGAAACCGAAAGTATCGCGCGCGTCCACCCGAGGATCCGACGACAAGCAGCGCACGCTTTACTCGGTCCGGGCTTGTGCCCCTTGCCCTGTAACGGCTCGGGTCAAGCCCGACCATGTCGGAGCAGTCGGTTCGGTCGCGAAAAAGCCAGCCGAGTGCCAACCGACGCTGCCTCCGCAATCTGCCGGAGCGACCATCACGAAAATCCGTGCTCAGCCCCGTTCAACTCCGCAGGATTTGTCAAATCGGTCTATGGTCTACCGATCCGTGAGCACAGCGCGAAAGGTTCGACATGGACGATCAGGCAGCGTGGGCGACCTATGAACGGCGCCTGCACCGGGTGAGCGACTATATCTACGGCCATCTCGACGGCGATCTCGACCTCGATCGCCTCTCCGAGATCGCCTGCCTGTCGCCACACCACTGGCACCGGATCTACCGGGCCGTCCACGGCGAGACGCTGGCGGGCACCGTCAAGCGGCTTCGCCTGCAGCGGGCCGCGGCCGATCTTGCCCAGTCCGATCTTCCTGTCGAAGCGATCGCGCGGCGCTCTGGCTATCCCAATCTGCAGTCCTTCAACCGCACCTTCAAGGCATCCTACGGACTGCCGCCGGCGCGCTACCGCAGGCAAGGGAGCCATGTGGCCTTTGAAACCGCCTCAACGGAAGGTATCCCCGACATGTATGAAGTTACCCTCAAGGACATAGACGCATTCGATCTCGTGGGCGTCGCCCACAACGGCTCCTATATGGAGATCGGCAAGGCATTCGAGACGCTCTATGGCACTTTGTTTTCACGGCAATTGTTCCGGCCAGACATGGAGATGATCGGCATCTACCTCGACGATCCGGAACTGGTGCCGACCGACAAGCTGCGCTCGTTTGCCTGCGTCAGCACACCGGCTCCTGTGGCGTCGCAAGCGCCGCTGACGCAGCAACGCCTCGACGGTGGCCGCTACGCCGTGCTTCGTCACAAGGGCCCCTATGCCGATATGCCCAAGGCCTACCAATGGCTCTATGGCACCTGGTTGCCGCAATCGGGCCGCGAGATCCGCGACAGCCTGATGTTCGAGAAGTATCTCAACAATCCCCGCGAAGTGGCACCGACGGAACTTCTGAGCGAGATCTACCTGCCCTTGAAATGACGGCCGTCCGGTCTCGCTGGCCGGAATTGACGAATCAGCGCCACGCCGCCACCTTTATGGCGGCGTGGCCTGCGCCGAACCTCCAACGATCGTCCCCAGCACGATCCCTTCACGGAGGCAAAGGGACTTCAGTCTCGGGTCGCAACCCTGGTCCCACCGTTTCGGGTCCGGTTGCTGGGGAACTTGCCCGAGACGCGATAGGCCCCGACATGACTGAGAACCGAAACTTCAAACGCCGCGTTCGCGCCCGTGCCGCCACGACCGGCGAATCCTACACCACTGCGCTCAAGCATCTTCGCGACGCAAAGGCGAGTGACGCGCCGCCGCAAGCAAACTCGTTGCGCCTGGCCGTGGCGCAATCCGGCTACTTCGACGACCCCAGAGACGCGGCAGCACTTCGCCTCGCCGGGGACGGAACCCGCCGCCTGATGCGCGAAGCGCATCGAGCAGGGGCGCGCGTGCTGCATCTTCCGGAGGGAGCGATGTGTTTTCCGAACAAGCGCATCATGTCCGCCATCGGTCCCCGCGAAATAGGCCCATCCGATTGGCGCCGGTTCGAATGGACGGTTCTGCGCGAGGAACTCGATGCGACGCGAACACTGGCACGGGCGCTTGGCCTTTGGACGGTCCTTGGCTCTGCTCACCCGCTCACCGAACCTCACCGTCCGCACAACAGCCTCTACGTGATTTCGGATAAGGGGCTCGTCGCGACGCGCTACGACGAACGCATGCTGTCGCACACGAAGATCTCGTACATGTATACGCCTGGGTCGATCCCGGTGACCTTCGAGGTCGACGGGTTCCGCTTCGGCTGCGCGCTCGGCATCGAGTGCCACTTTCCCGAGCTTTTCATCGAATACGAGCGGCTGAATGTCGATTGCGTTCTGTTCTCAACGACGGGCGGCTCATCACCGAACGACCTCGCGTTTGCCGCCGAGGTGCAGGGGCATGCATCGAGCAACCGTTACTGGGCAAGTTTTGCCGTTCTTGCGCAGCCTGGTCTGATCGCCCCCTCGGGGATCATCTCGCCCGAGGGGCAATGGGAAACGCAGTGTACAGCGGGCGGACCTTCGATTGCCTTGGCAGAGATCGGCAGGGATCCCGGTGATCCGGCGCGGCCTTGGCGCCGCCATGCCCGGGGCGGAATCTACGAGCCGCACATGGTGGGCGATGACCCTCGAAGCAGCAGCCGCGACATGTTCTAGGCGTGCGGCGCCCCTGTGGCTGCAGCGGTCGAGACTAAACAACTAGCGTCGGCGGGATCGTGCCAAGGCCTGCCGCAGGGCCACTGCCATGCGCGAGGAATCGCCCCATGTCGAAAGCCAGATGAGCACATTGGTGGCAATTGAAATGACGGAGCGGAGGCCATCGGCGAACCTGTCGTCGCCCGAGAGCTGCGCCTCCGCATGATCGAGATGAGCGAGCTCCTCTTCCCGGATCGACAGGATGAGGGCGTGGAGCTCTGCGTCCTTGTCCGCCAGGAAATGCAGCTGATCGTCGAGATGGCGGTGCACGGCGGCTTCCACGGCTGCCGTGCAGGCCCATATGCTCCGGCGACCGAAGAGCGCCGTTGCAAAACCAAGTAACCAGCCGCCCAAGCTCCAGAACTGCATGATGCGGCAGGGGCGGGACTTTCGTGCCGGCATGGCAGCGCGAAACAGCGCGCAATGCTCGATCTCGTGGCCGAGCATTTCTGAAAGCATCGGCACGCAATCCTTATGGAGCCGACGCGCGACCGCGATCTGGGCTGAATAAATACGGATCGCGCCGAATTCCCCGGCGTGATTGACCCTGACGATGCGAGCAATCGTCAGGGCGTTGCGCGGGGAAATCGGCGCGATCATACGTGCGTTCGGTCGAGCCTTATCAGGCGGCCATGGCCTTCTGCAGGTTCTCGTCGATCTTGTCGAGGAAGCCGGTGGTCGACAGCCACGGCTGATCCGGGCCGATGAGCAGCGCCAGGTCCTTGGTCATGAAGCCGGATTCAACGGTGTCGACGCAAACCTTCTCGAGCGTTTCGGAGAACTTGGCCAGTTCGGCGTTGCCGTCGAGCTTGGCGCGGTGGGCGAGGCCACGGGTCCAGGCGAAGATCGAGGCGATCGAGTTGGTCGAGGTTTCCTCGCCCTTCTGGTGCTGGCGGTAGTGGCGGGTGACCGTGCCGTGCGCGGCTTCTGCTTCAACCGTCTTGCCATCCGGCGTCATCAGAACCGAGGTCATCAGGCCGAGCGAGCCGAAGCCCTGGGCAACGATGTCCGACTGCACGTCGCCATCGTAGTTCTTGCACGCCCAGACGTAGCCGCCGGACCACTTCAGAGCAGACGCGACCATGTCGTCGATCAGGCGGTGTTCGTACCAGATCTTCAGTTCCTTGAACTTGTCGGCGAACTCGGCGTCGAAGACCTGCTGGAAGATGTCCTTGAAGCGGCCGTCATAGACCTTGAGGATGGTATTCTTGGTCGACAGGTACACCGGAACCTTGCGCTGGATGCCGTAGTTGAACGAAGCGCGCGCAAATTCGGTGATCGAATCGTCGAGGTTGTACATGCCCATGGCAACGCCGGCCGACGGTGCGTCGAAGACGTCGTATTCGATTTCCTTACCGTCTTCGCCGACGAACTTCATCGTCAGCTTGCCCTTGCCCGGGAACTTGAAGTCGGTGGCGCGGTACTGGTCGCCGAAGGCGTGACGGCCGACGATGATCGGCTTGGTCCAGCCCGGAACCAGGCGCGGAACGTTCTTGCAGATGATCGGCTCGCGGAAGATGACGCCGCCGAGGATGTTGCGGATCGTGCCGTTCGGCGACTTCCACATCTTCTTCAGCTTGAATTCCTCGACGCGGGCTTCATCCGGCGTGATCGTCGCGCACTTGACGCCGACTCCGTGCTTCTTGATGGCGTTGGCGGCATCGACCGTCACCTGGTCTTCGGTGGCATCGCGGTTTTCGACGCTGAGGTCGTAATATTCCAGATCGATGTCGAGGTAGGGATGGATCAGCTTGTCCTTGATGAACTGCCAGATGATGCGGGTCATCTCGTCGCCGTCGAGTTCGACGACCGGATTGGCGACCTTGATCTTTGCCATGAATATGCCTCGTAGCTTAAGCGGGACAGCGGGAGCGATGTCCCTTCACTCTCTGAAAAATCCTGTGCCCTATAGCACTCAGAACCGGCAACGCAAAGCATGCTTGGGTGAAACTTTGGATGGAGGCGGAGGAGGGCGACGGCCAAGGGTTTGGCAGGGCTTTCAGGCCACTGCATGTTTCCTTCAATCGCAGTCGATTAGAGGATGAAAACATGCAGCAATTCAAAGCGCTACAGCGACCTTTGCGCGTCTTATAGGACGCGCGGCGCTGTAGGCTTTGGGGGTTGCCGGCCTTGCAAAGATCGCTTCTGCCGCTATGCAGGGAGAACGGGTGAGGCGGCCGCCCCGTCCGAGGCGAATGCAGACAGGCAAAGGCATCCGATGGCACTTCGTTCCCGTGTGCGTGATTGGCTCCTTGCCAACGATCCGGCCTTCTCGCGGCTGCGCCAGGCGTCGCGGATCACCGCGACGATCGTTGTTTCAGTCCTGATCCTGATGGCCGTGCACTATCTCGTCGTGCCGATGCCTCCGGCGGCCTTTGGGCTTGCCGCATCGCTGTCGATCGAGGGGGGCCTCGCGGTGCGCGACCGCACCGTTGCCGGACAGCGGCTGACCCGCATTATCGCCGTCATTGTCGGCGTCTCGATGGTCGGACTGGCCTCGCTGCTTGAGAACCATCGCTACGTCTCCGACGTTGTCTTCCTGCTGATCATTTTCCTCGCGGTCTACGGACGGTCCTTCGGCCCGCGCGGCTTTGCCGTCGGCATGTTCGCCTTCATGTCCTATTTTACCGGCGCCTATCTGCGGCCGACCGTCGATCAGTTGCCGGCGCTCTTTTTTGGTGCAGCATTGTCCGCAACAGTCGCGCATCTCGTGCGCACGCGACTGCTGCCGGATGACCGCTACCGCGATCTGCTGCGTGCGGCCGCAAGCGTCCAGCGTCGCGTCGATCAGATGCTGGTGCAGCTTTCTGAAATCGCCCGCAAACCTGTGCTCTCGGAGGTCGATCGGCAAAGACTGCGCTCCGCCGAGGAACGCCTGAAGGAAGCGGTGCTGATGGCCGAAAGTTTCGTCCCGACGGAAAGCCGGCGGCCGGAACCCGAACCGGGCCTCGCCTCGGCCGATGTCGTGGTCGATCTTTTCGATCTGCATCTTGCCGCCGAAAGTGTGATCGTGCTGAGTTTCCAGGCGATGCCGCCACCGCCACTGGTGGAGGCGATGATCGCGCGCGATGGCGAGAAGATCGACGCGGAGATTGCGCGACTTGGTGATGCGGGCCCGCGCCGCGACGAGACGGTCAAGGCACTTCTCTGGCTTCGCAATGTTCGGCAACGACTCGCCCGAAGCCTTGCCAACCTGACACCCGCAGACCTCGACGAGCCGACAGCGTCAACAGGCAATGCCGTTGCCCGCTGGAAGCCGTCGCTTGATGATCCCGCATTGAAGAGCGCCATTCAGATCACTCTGGCGGCCGGTATCGCCATGGTGTTCGGACTGATGCTGTCGCGCGAGCGATGGTTTTGGGCGGTGCTTGCGGCCTTTCTCGTCTTTACCAATACGCGCTCGCGCGGTGATACGGCGATCAAGGCGCTGCAGCGTTCGGCGGGCACGCTCTTCGGCATCGTCGTCGGCATCGTTGCCGGCACGCTTGTTGGCGGGAACATCTATCTGGTGCTGCCGCTCAGCGCGCTTTGTATCTTTCTCGCCTTCTACTTCCTTGTCGTTTCCTATGCGACGATGACCTTCTTCGTTTCGGTCGTGCTGTCGCTGCTCTACAGCCTGATGGGAGTACTGACACCACAGCTCTTGCAGCTTCGGCTGGAGGAGACCTTGATCGGCTCGATCGCCGGGGCGGCGGTCGCCTTCTTCGTTTTCCCGACGCGAACCCGCACGACGCTCGATGCCGCCGTGGCTGCGTGGTGCACCGAGCTGGCAGGGCTGCTGCAGGCGGCAAGAGACGGGGCGTCCGGTCTTGTGCTGATCGGCAGGTCACAGGCGCTCGATCGCGCCTATCGCGATCTCGCGGCAGCGGCAAAGCCTCTGGGACTGCCCTGGCAGCTGGTCACCCGTCCTGGTCACGTTCGCCAGACACTCGCGATCTTCCTTGCCTGCACCTACTGGGCGCGTGTCTTTGCTCGTCGGATCGGCTCGGACGCCGTGGAAGATGGTTCCGACTTTGCGGGCGAACTCGATGAGAGCATCGCACGGGTTGGATATGTGCGTGAAAAGGCCTCGTCCTACTTCTACGAGGTCGGCCGGATCGGCGCGCCGGTCGACCGGCACCTGCCGATTTCAAGGGACGACGCTGAGCTTGGACTGGAGATGATCGGCGTATCGCTGAACCGCCTGCACCTTTAGAAACGGAAGCTGGACTTTAATTTCGCTGGCATTTGTGCAAGGGAAGCGCCGAACCAAGGACGAAGGCACTGAAATGGCAGGTACGAACAGCGAGCGCGAACTTCTGGCGGAAGGACCGGCGATCATTCTCGCCTATCCGCAGCTCGGGGAAAACATCGGCATGGTGGCCCGTGCCATGGCCAATTTCGGCCTGGCGGAGCTCAGGCTCGTCAATCCGCGTGACGGCTGGCCGAGCGAGAAGGCGCGCTCTGCCGCGAGCCGCGCCGACCACGTGATCGACGCTGCCAAGCTCTATGGTTCGGTCGAAGAGGCGATCGCCGATCTCAATTTCGTCTATGCGACGACGGCCCGTGACCGTGACGGCTACAAGCCAGTGCGCTCGCCGATCGTTGCGGCGCGCACGCTGCGCCAGCGCTTCCAGGGTGGCGAAAAGACGGGCATCCTGTTCGGGCGCGAGCGCACCGGGCTTACCAACGAGGAAGTCGCGCTTGCCGACGAGATCGTGACCTTTCCGGTCAATCCGGCCTTCGCCTCGCTCAATCTGGCCCAGGCCGTGCTCCTGATGTCCTATGAGTGGCTGAAGACGGGCATGGAATCGGAAGACCAGACCTCGTTCCAGGCGATCGAGCAGCGACCGGCGACCAAGGAACATCTGCAGGGACTGTTCGAGCATGTTGAGGAGGCACTCGATGCGCGCAACTATTTCCGCTCCGCCGACAAAAAGCCGAAATTGGTCGAAAACCTGCGCGCTGTTCTGACCAGACCATCCTTTACCGAATCCGAAATCCAGGTGCTGCGCGGCGTCATTTCTTCGCTCGACCGGTTCACGCGGGAAAATCCGCGCGGCTCGGGCGCTCCGGGCGAGCACAGCAGGAAAGCGCGAGACAAAGGTGACAGTAGCGAGTGAACTGAAACCCATCCTCGTCTTCGACAGCGGCATCGGCGGCCTGACCGTGCTGCGTGAGGCGAGGGTGCTGATGCCCGAGAGGCATTTCATCTACGTCGCTGATGACGCCGGCTTTCCCTATGGCGGCTGGGAAGAAGCGGCGCTGAAGGAGCGGGTCATCGCCCTCTTCGGCAAGCTGCTTGCCGAGCACGATCCGGAAATCTGCGTGATCGCCTGCAACACCGCCTTCACGCTTGTCGGCGCCGACCTGCGCGCAGCATTCCCGCAGATGACCTTCGTTGGCACGGTGCCTGCCATCAAGCCGGCAGCGGAACGCACTCGCTCGGGGCTCGTTTCCGTTCTGGCGACACCGGGCACGGTCAAGCGCGCCTATACCCGCGATCTGATCCAGTCCTTCGCCAGCCAATGCCACGTGCGCCTGGTCGGCTCGGAGAACCTTGCGAAGATGGCGGAGGCCTATATCCGCGGCGAGAAGCTCGACGACGATACTGTTCTCGCCGAGATCGCGCCGTGCTTCGTCGAAATGGACGGCAGGAAGACCGATATCGTTGTCCTTGCCTGCACCCACTACCCCTTCATGGCCAATGTCTTTCGCAGGCTGGCGCCATGGCCGGTCGACTGGCTGGATCCGGCCGAAGCCATTGCCCGGCGGGCGCGGTCGTTGGTGCCGCTGCCGAACGGCTTTGAGCCGCTGAACGGGCAGGATCCGGCCATCTTCACCTCGGGCAAGCCGGATTTTGCGACACGACGGCTGATGCAGGGCTTCGGTCTGACGGTGGCGCTGGACGTCACAACGGAAGAAAGTGCAGGGCGCGCCGAAGCGATCGGCTAGAACGCTGCGTTCTTTGAACCGAACCGCTCTCTAATAAAAGATTGCCAGCAACAGGCCGATCAGAACGGCCAACACGCAGGCGTCGCGAAAGCGCATGCGGCTGGCACGCGCCGCGTCGCCTTTCGAGTTGACCCGTTGCGTGTCCTTGTAAGCGTCGCGCATGCGCTGATCGAGATTGTGCAACTCCATTTGCTGTTCTGTCTCGTAGTGTTCCATTTATGCCCCTGGCAAATCGCTCCGACCAAAAACATATGGGCATTCCTTTCTGCTCGTAAAAGTACGATCGCCACATAATCTCAACTTTATCTTGCGGCGATACGAAATCTGCATTCGGCTCTGCGCGGCGAGGTGCTCCTGCGCGTATTCCCTGTGGGTTTTCTGTGTCGGAGGCACGATTTTCCGGGAAACCGTGCTAGGTGTCGCCCGATGGGCGGTGTCCATATGACCGCGAATCAGTCCAGAGCATTTCAAGAGTGAGCAGCGATTTTGCGTCCGGAAATGCGCGAGCGTAACGCGAAGAGGTGGAAATGAAGGTCGGCATCGACATGGGAGCGACGTCCGAAGGGACCTCGGCCTCGCTCGATATCGAGGAGCTTCTGGCCACCCGTCTCCTGGTGCAGGGCAATTCCGGTTCGGGCAAGTCGCACCTGTTGCGCCGGCTCCTGGAGCAGTCCGCGCCCTGGGTGCAGCAGTGCATCATCGATCCCGAGGGTGACTTCGTCACGCTTGCCGACAAGTTCGGCCACGTGGTCGTCGAGGGCGAGCGCACCGACGCCGAGCTGATCGGCATCGCCAACCGCATTCGCCAGCATCGCGTTTCCTGCGTCCTGTCGCTCGAAGGGCTCGATATCGAGCAGCAGATGCGCAATGCCGGCGTGTTCCTGAATGCCATGTTCGATGCCGACCGCGAATACTGGTATCCGGTGCTGGTGGTCGTCGACGAAGCGCAGATGTTTGCGCCCTCGGTTGCCGGCGACGTCACCGA
Source organism: Ensifer sp. MJa1 (assembly GCF_037026475.1). Classification (NCBI taxonomy): domain Bacteria; kingdom Pseudomonadati; phylum Pseudomonadota; class Alphaproteobacteria; order Hyphomicrobiales; family Rhizobiaceae; genus Ensifer; species Ensifer sp. MJa1. The sequence continues at coordinate 37,706 of NZ_JAKUMO010000012.1, forward strand.
AGAGGTGCGCAAGATTTCGCTTGGCGCCATGACCAATCTCATGTGCCGCGGTCGTAAGCGCGGGCTTGCCGGCGTCATCGCCACCCAGCGCCTGGCAAAGCTCGCCAAGAACGTGGCGGCGGAAGCCTCCAACTTCCTGATGGGCCGGACCTTCCTCGACATCGACATGTTGCGCGCCGCCGATCTGCTCGGCATGGACCGGCGCACGGCGGAAATGTTCCGTGACCTGAAGCGCGGATCCTTCGTGGCACTCGGTCCGGCCCTATCGCGGCGGCCGCTCAAGGTGACGATCGGAACCGTCGAGACCTCGGCCCGTTCGACGAGCCCGAAGCTGATGCCGTTGCCGGAGGCACCGCAGGACGTCGAGGATCTGATCTTCACGCCGGATCCGGATGAACTGACCCGTCCGATCATGCGGCGCGCAGCGCCGCCACCGCGCCCCGCCACGGATATCCTGGCTGAACTGTCACGTCCTCGGCCCGAACCGATTGCCCCGGTCGAAGCGCGACCGGCCCAGCCGGAACTGACCGCCGAAGAGCGGGAAGGGCTGCTCGACAGCGTCTTCCTGGAAATCCTTGCCAATCCGGAAGCGGCCTTCCGGCCGGATGCCGAGCTCTTCCAGGACTTCCTGGTGCGCTGCCGCATCCGCCGCCTGCCGTCAGGAGCGGCGCTATCTCTCGGCGCGTTCCGCCGCAAGATGGCCGTCGCCCGCTCGGGAGTCGATCCGGAAACTGCTGCGACCGAGACCTGGGCGCAGGCGCTGCAACTCGCCGATCGCGTGACTGAAGACCTGCAGGCGGTGTTCCTGATGATGGCGCAATCCGCCGTGCGGCGCTTGCCTTGCCCTTCCGACGCGATGATCGCGCGCGCCTATGGCACGCATTCGGCTCGCCGTGCGCGGCGTCTGCTCGGCTACTTCGAGGAGCATGGGCTGATCGTCATTCATGCCGACTTCTCCGGCAAGCGCATCGTCGCCTTCCCGGACCTCGGCTGCGAAACCGCGCCGGGGGATGCCAACGGACCGGACGTGGTCGATCCCGCCGCCGCTGCGGCTGAGTGAGCCCGGCCGCCAAGGCATCGATTTTCCTGAAAATCAGTTGCTGGCCGGTCACGACCTGTCTCAAACCCAGTCTTGAATAACGCGCTCGGATGCGTGGATGCATGTCATCTGCAATTGGGTGGTGCCGGTGTTGACGAAGCGGTGCGGCGTGCCAGGGTCGACGACGATGATGTCGCCGGCCTTACCGATGAGCGTTTGCTCACCGACCGTGAATTCCGCCTCGCCGGAATGGATCAGCCAGGTCTCAGGATAGGGATGAACATGCAGCGCCGGGCCCTGGCCGGGTGCCGCATCCATCAGGAAAAGCGAAATCGGCGTGCCGTACGCGCCGCCTTCAAACAGGATCGTCCGGTTAGGGCTCTGCTTCTGCTCGTTACGCGGAATGACGTGAAACATGCTCGCCTCCATCGGCTTGGCTCAATGACGGGAATGATTTATCTTCACAAGAAGATATTATCTGAAACTATCTTCTCGTCAAGATATTTTGCCGGATCCATGGAGTGAACAATGGGAAATGAGAACGAGGAGAGAGATCATGTAGACCGGCTGCGCGCGCAGTGGGCGCGTGAGCTAGCCGATCTCGATACTGAACCAATGGCGATCCTCGGCCGCGCTTACCGGCTCTCGAACCTTGTGCGACCGTCTATCGAGGAGACGTTTGCGTCCTTCGGCCTGGATCGTGGCGAATTCGACGTCATTTCGACGCTCAGGCGCTCCGGCCCGCCCTATCGGCTGACGCCGACCGATCTCTATACGCTGTTGATGATCTCGTCCGGCGGCCTGACCCATCGACTGGATAGGCTGCAGAAGGCTGGGCTTATCGTGCGCGAGCGATCAGCATCGGACGGCCGCAGCAGCGTGGTCGGGTTGACCGAGGCCGGTATCGCGCTTGCGGAGAGGGCGTTTCGGGCTGACATGGCGAGCGAAACACGCTATCTGGAGGGCCTTGACCGGGAAGAGCGTGCCGCGCTGGCTGGGCTCTTGAAGAAGCTGCTGATTTCCCTGGAAACCGGACAGACCATCGATCCGGTTTGAAATGGTGCTTAAAGCAGCGATTTCGTTTGACAATGCCGGGCGGAAGCACTAAAGCCGCCCCAACGCCGGGCAGAAATGTCCGGTGTTTTATTTGACATGTCCCGTGGCTTCTCCGTCTGCGTGATCGTGAGAAGCCTGTCAGAACCCCGAAAATGGGTTCAGAGGAGGGCGTGTTTCCTTGATCCGGTTTGGAAGCAGACCGGTGTAACCGTTTGAAAGGAAATGCGATGAGCAAGCGCGAATCGTCCAAGTACAAAATTGACCGCCGTATGGGCGAAAACATCTGGGGCCGTCCGAAGTCCCCGGTAAACCGCCGCGAATACGGCCCGGGCCAGCACGGCCAGCGCCGCAAGTCCAAGCTCTCGGACTTCGGTGTACAGCTGCGCGCCAAGCAGAAGCTCAAGGGCTACTACGGCGACATCCGCGAGAAGCAGTTCCGCGCGATCTTCGCTGAAGCCGACCGCCGCAAGGGCGACACCCCGGAAAACCTGATCGGCCTGCTCGAGTCGCGCCTCGACGCGATCGTCTACCGCGCCAAGTTCGTTCCGACGGTCTTTGCTGCCCGTCAGTTCGTCAACCACGGCCACGTCAAGGTCAACGGCGTCCGCGTCAACATCGGTTCCTACCGTTGCAAGCCGGGCGACGTCATCGAAGTCAAGGAAAAGTCCAAGCAGCTCGTAACCGTTCTCGAATCGGTTTCGCTGGCTGAACGCGACGTTCCGGACTACATCGAAGTCGACCACAACAAGATGGTTGCGACCTACGTCCGCGTTCCGGTTCTGTCTGACGTTCCGTACGCCGTCGTCATGGAACCGCACCTGGTCGTCGAATTCTATTCGCGTTAATCCGGGGCTCACGCCTTGTGATGTATCGAAAACCGCCCGGAAACGGGCGGTTTTTTTGTCGGTGGCACCCACCTGCCGACTTCGAACAGCCGCACTCCGATCATGGCGATTTCATCCCTTCGACCCGAAGGTGGTGATCAAGAGGGAAGCCGATGCCCGAGCAGAACGTGCCGCAGGACCTGCAGGCGATCATCGAGGACATCCACCGGGAGCTAAGCCCGAGGTTCGGGCAGGGCAAGGTCGCCGACTACATCCCGCAGCTTGCCCGCGTCGATGCCAAGCATTTCGGCCTGGCGATCGTCACCACCGATGGCAAGATCTATCGGGTCGGCGACGCGGAGGTACCATTTTCGATCCAGAGCGTCTCGAAGGTCTTCACGCTGACCATGGCACTCGGCAAGCATGGTGAAAACATCTGGCACCGGGTTGGCCGCGAACCGTCCGGCTCGGCCTTCAATTCGATTGTTCAGCTCGAGCATGAGGGCGGCAAGCCGCGCAACCCCTTCATCAACGCCGGCGCCATCACCATCAGCGACCTGATCCTGGCAGGCCACACGCCGCGCGAACTGATCGGCGAAATCGTCCAGTTCATCCGCTATCTTGCCGATGACGACCAGATCGTCATCGATCACGAGGTCGCACGTTCCGAGACGGCCACCGGCTTCCGCAATTTCGCGCTTGCAAATTTCATGCGCTCCTATGGCCGGCTCGACCATCCGGTGGAGCACGTGCTCGGTGTCTACTTCCACCATTGCGCGCTGTCTATGACCTGCAGCCAGCTCGCCAAGGCGGGCCTGTTCCTGGCAGCCGGCGGCACCAATCCGCTCACGGGGCACAATGTAGTCTCGCGCCAGCGGGCGCGGCGCATCAATGCCTTGATGCTCACCTGCGGCCACTATGACGGCTCCGGCGATTTCGCCTATCGCGTCGGTCTGCCGGGCAAAAGCGGCGTTGGCGGTGGCATCATGGCTGTTGCGCCAGGCAAGGCCTCGGTCGCCGTCTGGTCGCCGGGCCTCAACGAGAACGGCAACTCGCTGCTCGGCTCGCTCGCGCTCGAAATGCTTGCTGCCCGCACCGGCTGGTCGGTGTTCGGCCCCTAAAGCGCATTGCGATCTTTCAGATGCGCTTCCGCGCTTTAAGCTCTTGATTTTTCGCATGTCGTTATCGCAAGACCGCTGCACACTTTTGCGCGACATGCCGTAAAGGGCCGGCCCTGGCCGATTTCCCTTGATCTTGACAGCTGGAGCGGGCAAGTGCTGGCCCAAGATTTGCCGGGCACCGAATGCGCCTGGCCGCCGCACAGGATCCCCAACATGGACCTTTCGCTCAAGCCGTCGCAAGACCAGGTCGAAACCCTTTTCGATGAGGCCGAGATCGACGCCGGCGCACATCCGCTTTTCAGCCGCATGCCGTCGTCGGTGTCGTTCAACAAGCTGCGCAAGCGCCTCTTGCGCCAGACCCGCCAGGCGCTTGACGATTTCGGCATGCTTAAGGGCGCGAAGCGCTGGCTCATTGGCGTTTCCGGCGGCAAGGACAGCTACAGCCTGCTGGCGCTCCTGATGGATCTCAAGTGGCGCGGACTGCTGCCGGTGGAGCTGATCGCCTGCAATCTCGACCAGGGCCAGCCGAACTTCCCGAAGCACATCCTGCCGGAATACCTCGCTTCGATCGGCGTCGAACACCGCATCGAATATCGCGACACCTATTCGATCGTGAAGGAAAAGGTGCCGACCGGCGCCACCTATTGCTCGCTCTGTTCGCGGCTTCGCCGCGGCAACCTCTACCGCATCGCCCGCGAGGAGGGCTGCGACGCGCTGGTGCTCGGTCACCATCGCGAGGACATCCTCGAGACCTTCTTCATGAACTTCTTCCACGGCGGCAGGCTCGCCTCGATGCCGGCAAAGCTCCTGAACGACGAGGGCGACCTGATGGTGCTGCGGCCGCTTGCCTATGCGGCCGAGGATGACCTTGCCAAGTTCGCCGCGGCGATGGAGTTCCCGATCATCCCCTGCGATCTCTGCGGCTCGCAGGACGGTCTCGAGCGCAACGCGATGAAGGCGATGCTGTCCGATCTTGAGCGGCGCATGCCCGGCCGCAAGGACACGATGCTGCGCGCGCTCGGCCACGTGAACCCGTCGCATCTGCTCGATCCCAAGCTGTTCGATTTCCAGTTCCTCACACCGGAGCCCAAAGAATGAGCCATTCCGTCGACATCGCCGGCCTTGCCAATCTCCTGCAGGAAGCGGCGGTCAAAGAGATCCTGCCGCGGTTCCGCAACCTCGACGCCGGTGATGTCCGGATGAAATCGGAAGCGATCGACCTCGTGACCGAAGGCGACGAGGCGGCCGAGCGGCTGATCAAGTCGCGGATCGAAGAGGTGGCGCCGGGCGCGTTGTTCGTGGGTGAGGAATCCGTTGCCGCTGATCCGGCGCTGCTCGACAAGCTTGTTGGTGCGGATCTTGCCGTCGTCGTCGACCCGATCGACGGCACCTTCAACTTTGCCGCCGGCCTACCGCTCTTCGGCGTCATGGCAAGCGTCGTCGCCAAGGGCGAGACGGTCGCCGGCATCATCTACGATCCGCTCGGCAATGACTGGGTGATTGCCGAAAAGGGCTCGGGCGCCTGGATGTGCCGCCCGGATGGCTCGCAGGAGCGCCTGTCAGTGACGGCGGGCGTGCCGCTCGAAGCTATGGTCGGTGGTGCCTCTACCGGCTTTTACGCGCAGGAAGCGCGCCGCGAGGTCATGGCGAACATGGCGAAGGTCCGCATCGCCACCAGCTATCGCTGCGCCGCACACGAATACCGCATCTTAGCTGCCGGGCACATCCACTTCCTGATGTACCAGAAGCTGATGCCCTGGGATCATCTGGCCGGCACGCTGATCGCGCAGGAGGCCGGCGCCTATGCCGCGCGCTTCGACGGCTCGCCCTATCTCCCGCAGCACCTCAATGGCGGCCTGCTGCTGGCGACGGACAAGGACAGTTGGGAGACGCTGCGGCGCGAGGTCTTCACGGTCTGAGCGCGCCACAGCCGCGAAAACGACAAAGCCCGCCCGGATCGCTCCGGGCGGGCTTTTTGATGCTTCGCAGCCAGACCGCTTACATATGGCCGCCGCCGTGATCCATGGAGACGTCCTTGTCGCCGGGATGGGTGAAGAGCTTGCCTTTTTCCGCCCAGAGCGTCGCGAGGATCGTCAGCAGGCCGAAGAGCGCGAAGCCACCGAAGAGCGGCTGCAGCGTGCCGTTGAAGAGCTGGCCGACCGCACCGCCGATCAGCGCTCCACCTGTCGTGGAGACGAAACCGGTGATGGCCGTGGCCGTGCCGGCAAGATGCCCCATCGGCTCAAGGCTGATCGCGGTGAAGTTCGTCGCAATGACGGCGAAGAACATCAAGAGCACCGAGAACATCAGGTAGCTGACGACGAAAGCCGGGGTGCCCGAAAGCGACATGACGAAACCGGCGACCGAGATCAGCGTGAACAGGATCATCGAGACGTGCGAGATACGGCGCATGCCGAAGCTGCGCACGAAGAAGCCATTTGCGAAGTTCGCGACAGCGATGCCGCCCGCAGTACCCGCAAAGGCGATCGGCAGCCAGTCGCCGAGGCCGTAGACTTCGCCGAAGATCTGCTGGACGGTGACGATGTAGGCGCAGATGACGGCGGTAAACAGCGTCATGCCGATCATGTAGCCGCAGGTGATGCGATTGGTGAGCACCGTCTTGAAGCCGGAGGCAACAGCGCCGACGGAAAGCGGCATGCGCTCTTCATGGGGCAGGGACTCCTTCATCCGCGCAAAGGCCCAGACGAACAGAATGGCACCGATGACGCCGATCAGGATGAAGATCCAGTGCCAGTTGGCATAGAGGATCACCAACTGGCCGATCGAGGGCGCGACGATCGGCACGATCATGAAGACGATCATGACATAGGACATCACACGTGCCATTTCGCGGCCGCCGAAGCAGTCGCGCACGATCGCCATGGTGGTGATGCGGATCGCTGCCGCACCGATGCCCTGGATGAAGCGCAGGATCAGCAGCGTCTCGAAGCTCTCGGTGAGCGCCGCGGCGAACATCGACACCGTGAAGAAGGCCAGGCCGCCGAGAAGCACGCGGCGTCGGCCGAACGTGTCGGAAAGGCTGCCGAAGAAGATCTGCGAGACGCCGAAGCCGAGGAAGAAGACGCCGATCACCAGCTGGGTGTCATTGGTGTTGGCGACGCTCAGCGATTGGCCGATCGACGGCAGCGCCGGCAGCATGCTGTCGATGGCGACGGCAACACTCGCGGTCATCACGGCGATGGTGATGATGAATTCGAAGAGGCCCATGTTCAGGCGCTCGGCGCCCGAAACCCCGTCGATATGTTCGGATTGATTGGTGATGGTGGACATTGGGAAAACCCGTAGTTCAATCTTCTTGAAATGATTGGCCGGCAGTTTGGAGCGCTACAGCGACCTTTACGCGTCTTCACAGACGCGTGGCGCTGTAGGGATCAGCCGGCCGGCTGATTGTGCGGCTTGAAAAGCTTGCCGCGTTCGGCGATGAGAACGAAAACCAGACCGATCGCAGCGACGGCGAAGTAGCCGGTCGCAAGCGGTGTGGCCGTGCCGTCGAAGGACTGGCCGATGAAGGCTCCGATCACGCTGCCGCCGATCGTCTGCATGAAGCCGAGCACCGAGGATGCGGTGCCGGCGACGTGGCCGAGCGGCTCCATGGCCATGGCGTTGAAGTTCGGAGCGATCAGCCCGAACTGGAACATCGTGGCGCAGTAGAGGACCACGAAGACCGGGAAAGGCAGCGGCGCATAGATCGAGGCCGACATCCAGACGAAGCTTGCAAGCGTAAAGCCGACGAGCGCCGCATGGGACAGCGGCCGCATGCCGAAGCGGCGGACGAGGCGGGAGTTGGTGAAGGAAGCGACCGCCATCATACTGGCGAACGCCGCAAAGACAAGCGGAAACCACACGCCAAGGTCGTAGACGCCTACGAGCACCTGCTGCGCCGAGTTGATGAAGCCGAAGAGCGCACCGAGGATCACCGAGGTGGCAAGCGTATAGAGCAGAGACAGCCGGTTGGTCAGCACGATGCGGAAGCCGTTGAGGATCACGGACGGCGTGAAGGCGCGACGATGGGCCGGATCGAGCGTTTCGCCGAGCTTCGACAACACGATCGCGATGTTCATCACCGCGTAAAGCGCAACGACGACGAAGATCATGTGCCATTCGGCAAGGCTGATGATCAGCTGACCAACCGAGGGCGCGATCACCGGCACGATCATGAACACCATCATGACAAGTGACATGACCTCCGCCATCTGCCGGCCGCCATAGACATCACGAACGATCGAGATGGTGATGACGCGCGTCGCTGCAGCACCCGCACCCTGGATGAAGCGCAAAGCCAGCATCAGGCCGAAGCTCGGCACGACGGCAATAGCCAGTGCGCAGATGGCGTAGAGGACGAGACCGCCGAGAAGCGGCGGTTTGCGCCCGAACCGGTCCGAAAGCGGACCAAAGAACAGTTGCGCCACCCCCATGCCAAGCAGATAGGCGGTGATGATGTATTGCCGTTCGTTTTCCGAGGCGACGCCGAGGCTCGCCCCGATCTGCTGCAGGCCGGGAAGCATGATGTCGATCGAAATCGCATTGGTCGCCATCAGCATCGCCATCAGGGCGATGAACTGAAATTTCGTGAGGCCTGGCAGAGCGGCGTCGTTGGTCATGCTTGTCATTTTCAAATGTCCTAGCGGCGCACAGGGCGCAGGCGAAACAGGTTTGGTCCGGACAAGATCCGGAAAAGACGGATGTCGGCTGGCGTCATGCCGGTCGGCATAGGGATTTCAGGCAGCAGCGACCGGGCAGCCGCACCGCATGGGTCGGGCCTGCATGAAGCGAAGAAAACGTCGAACGGCAGCGGCCGGGCAACTTAAGTGCCGGAATGGCCGAGGCGGGAACCTCTGTCGGCTGCTTATGCCGAACGATCGCGACTGCTTCATGACAGGCCGGGAGTTCGGCCCCAGCTCCATCTCCGAGCGCGAAACCGCGTTCAGGACGGGAGCATGCTTTCACAACATCCGAGCGAAACTTGCATGAACCGAACGCGCAAAGCCTCTGGAAAGACAACAAAAACCGAGATCCGGACAAACGTCCGAATCAAAAAAGGCGGTTGCCCGCCTTCTCCGATCGATCGGGACAAGGCGTCCTTGGACTTAAGCGGCAGCGCCCTTGACGGCAACGCCCTGCGCTTCCAGGTGCGACTGCAATTCGCCGGCCTGGAACATCTCGCGCACGATGTCGCAACCGCCGATGAACTCGCCCTTGACGTAGAGCTGCGGGATCGTCGGCCAGTTGGAATAGTCCTTGATGCCCTGGCGCAGGTCCGCGTCGGCGAGCACGTTGATGCCCTTGTAGTCGACGCCGATGTAATCGAGAATCTGGACCACCTGACCGGAGAAGCCACACTGGGGGAACTGCGGCGTACCCTTCATGAAGAGCACCACATCGTTCGTCTTGACTTCGTTGTCGATGAATTCGTGAATTCCGCTCATCTTGTCTTCCTTCCTGCGCCGGCTTCAAGGGCCGGATATCAATTGCATTCTAGATAGCATGCATATTGGTGATTTTCACCACCCAATCGCAACAAATATTGATGGGCCTCAAGATGTGGTTTTATTACCACTACAGCATCGCGCGTCCTGTCAGACGCGCGAAAGCTCGCTGCAACACCTTCCCTTGCTGCATGTTTCCATCCCTGGATCGGTCGGGATCCAAGGAAACATGCAGTCGTCACGCGGTGCGCCGCCGGGTCTTGCTGCGAGCGGCCGATGTCTTGCGCCGACTGACCTGTTTCTTCGCCGGTTTGCGGATGGCCGCCTCGAGAATATCTCCGAGGATGCCGCCGCCGGTGGAGGTTGTCCGCGTCCGGCGCTTAGTACGTTTGGTCGAGGATCGCTTGACGCCGGTCTTCCGGAGGATTTCCTTCAGCGCGCTGTCAACGACACCGCTGACAAGTTCCTTGATCAGGTCAGCCATTAAGGCTTACTCCGGCGCGCTTGTCTGCAGTGCGAGGGCATGCAGGACACCGCCCATATTGCCCTTCAGAGCATTGTAGACCATCTGGTGCTGCTGCACGCGGGTCTTGCCGCGAAACGCCTCGGCCACGACTTCGGCGGCATAGTGGTCGCCGTCACCGGCCAGATCGCGGATCGTGACCTTGGCACCGGGAATCCCCGCCTTGATCATGTCTTCGATGTCGCCTGGTGTCATGGGCATGATACGCCAACTCCCTTTTCTTATTCTGCAACGTTAGCAGCCCGCCGACGTTGTCCATGAGATGAGGGAACCACGATTCAGGGGCGGAACGCAATTGCTGAATTGGGTGAGGGAGGGGAGCGGTGGACAGCGAAACCATCCGATGACGGGGTCGCAATTGTTCGCACACAGCGCCTTCAGAGACGCGTGTGAACGAGACGGGAGCCAGCCAAAGCCGCTCCCGTCATCGATTTCTTAGTTTTCGGGGGCGAGGTCACCCTGCATGAATTCAGGGAACCAGCCCTCATGCGCCGAACGCAGGTCTGCGACCGAAACGGCCTTGGCATCACCGAGCTTGACGGCATCGCCACCAGTCTTGCCGATGACCGGCAGGGCAACGCCTGCGGCCGTGGCGCGGGCGGCAACGGCGTCGAGCGCGCCAGCAGTAACCGTCACGACATAGCGGCCCTGGTCTTCACCATAGAAGGTGGCGATCGGGTCATGACCGGTGACGGCGTCAACGGTGGCGCCGATGCCGGAGGCCATCGCCATTTCGGCAACCGCGAGCGCCAGACCACCCGACGAGCAATCGTGCACGGCGGTGACGAGGCCATCGACGATGAGGCCGCGGACGAAATCGCCGACCTTGCGCTCATGGGCGAGATCGACATGCGGCGCCGGACCGTCTGTGCGGCCGTGAACATCGCGCATGTAGACCGACTGGGCGATGTGCGAACCGAGACCGGCGGGCGCGCCGGCGACAAGGATGGTTTCGCCTTCGGCCGCAAAGCGGATGCGCGCCATCTTCGACCAGTCCTTGATGAGGCCGACGCCACCGATGGTCGGGGTCGGCAGGATCGCCTGGCCGTTGGTCTCGTTGTAGAGCGAGACGTTGCCGGAAACGATCGGGAAGTCGAGTGCTGCGCAGGCCTCGCCGATGCCCTTGATGGCATGAACCAACTGGCTCATGATTTCAGGGCGTTCCGGGTTGCCGAAGTTGAGGTTATCGGTGGCGGCGAGCGGTAGAGAACCCGTAGCCGTCAGGTTGCGCCAGCACTCGGCGACCGCCTGCTTGCCGCCTTCGAACGGATCGGCTTCGACATAACGCGGCGTCACGTCGGAGGAGAAGGCAAGCGCCTTCGTGGCATGGCCCTCGACGCGCACGACGCCGGCGTCGCCGCCCGGCAGCTGCAGCGAATTGCCCTGGATCAGCGTGTCGTATTGTTCATAGACCCAGCGGCGCGAGGAGTTGTTGGCCGAACCGACCAGCTTGAGGAGCGCTTCAGCAACGTCCGCCTGCGGGATGTCGTTGGTTGCGAGCGGTGCCGAAGTCTTGGCGGGCGTCCAGGGACGATCATATTCCGGCGCCTCGTCGCCCAGTTCCTTGATCGGCAGGTTGGCGACTTCTTCACCCTGGTGCAGGATGCGGAAGCGCAGGTCGTCGGTGGTCTTGCCGACGATCGCGAAATCGAGGCCCCACTTGACGAAGATCGCCTTGGCGACCTCTTCCTTGGCGGGCTCCAGCACCATGAGCATGCGCTCCTGGCTTTCCGACAGCATCATTTCATAGGCCGTCATGCGCTCTTCGCGCACCGGCACGCTGTCGAGGTTGAGCTCGATGCCGAGGTCGCCCTTGGCGCCCATCTCGACGGCCGAGCAGGTGAGGCCGGCCGCGCCCATGTCCTGGATGGCAATGACGGCGCCGGTCTGCATCAGCTCAAGGCAGGCTTCGAGCAGGCACTTTTCGGTGAAGGGGTCGCCGACCTGGACGGTCGGGCGCTTCTCTTCGATCGACTCGTCGAATTCGGCGGACGCCATGGTCGCGCCGCCGACGCCGTCACGGCCGGTCTTGGCGCCGAGATAGACGACGGGCAGGCCAACGCCTTCGGCCTTGGAGTAGAAGATCGCATCGCTCTTGGCGAGGCCGGCGGCAAAGGCGTTCACGAGAATGTTGCCGTTGTAGCGGGCATCGAACTCGACTTCGCCGCCGACGGTCGGGACGCCGAAGGAATTGCCGTAGCCGCCGACGCCGGCAACGACGCCGGAGACGAGGTGGCGGGTCTTCGGATGGTCGGGCGCGCCGAAACGCAGCGCGTTCATGGCCGCCACCGGACGTGCGCCCATGGTGAAGACGTCGCGCAGGATGCCGCCGACGCCGGTCGCCGCCCCCTGGTAGGGCTCAATGTAGGACGGGTGATTGTGGCTTTCCATCTTGAACACGACGCAATCGCCATCGTCGATATCGACGACGCCGGCGTTCTCACCCGGGCCCTGGATGACGCGCGGACCCTTGGTCGGCAGCGTGCGCAGCCACTTCTTCGAGGACTTGTAGGAGCAGTGCTCGTTCCACATCGCCGAGAAGATGCCGAGCTCGGTGAAGGTCGGCTCGCGTCCGATCAGACCGAGAATGCGCTCGTATTCGTCGGGCTTCAGCCCGTGCGATGCGATGAGGTCCGGGGTGATGGGGCGGGTGTTGGAAATCGTCATCGTCGACCGTCAAATCCTTCGGGCGGCGCGCAATCCACGTGAGCAGGATATGGCGCGTGCGAACCGCAACAGAAACAGGGGGCGCTTTGCGGCTTCTTTAGCCTATGCTGCGGCGCGGCGCGACAGAAAAATACCGGCGATCAACAGCGGTTGATGCCCGCATGAGGATTTGCGAAAGGCCGGTGCGTCGGCCTTCGTCAGAACTTGTAGCCGAGCGCGAGGCCCGCACACGTCAGGCCGCTGTTCGGACCGTCGCAGAGATTGGCATGCGATGCGTGTTCGACAGTGGCCGAGACGTTCCAATGGTCGTCGAGGCGAACACCTGCGGCGGCATATTCACGGAACAGGAAGCGGCAGCCAAGCTGCGGACCGTCGCCATCAGGATCGTCGAGGTCGCCGTCATGAACCGTGCCGCCGGCGCCGAACTCGACGAAGAGGCGCTTGGTCATGTCGAAGGTCCAGCTCAAGCCCCCGTAAGCCTGATTGACGCCGTTGGACGACGTCGCAACTGCAGCGCCGGTGTAGATACGTGGACGCAGCAGCTTCTCGCCAAGATCCGCCGCGCCATCGGCATCGAGCGGGTCGAAATAGACGGTGAACGATGGAAACACGCCGTCTTCCTGCTTGTCGCCGCTGGCGATCGACGTCGTCACACCGAAACGCATTTCGTCGAAAAGGCCATCCGCGGCAAGCGCCGGGGCGGCGGCAGTCAACGTGGTCGTGACAACAAGGAGAGATGCGATGCGACGCGTCGAGGCGGGGCAGGACGATAGCGGCATGCGGAATCATTGAAGCGAATCAAATACGCAAGACTGCTAAAGAAGTATGATGCGTAGCCTTGAGCGAAAGTCACCCCGCGGATCTCGTTCGTCACTCGAAACTGTCGTAGCCGGTGCGCCCGCTGTCGAGCAGCCGCTTCAGCGTCTGGAAGCCGCCCCTTACCTCTGCACGATCGCGGGGCGAGGAGAAACCGATACGGATACGGTGGAAGACACGGTCGGTGCGGCCGGCCTTGAACTCGTCTTCGTCATCGACGAGCACACCCTCCTGCAATGCTGCCTGCTTGAAGGTGCCCGACAGCCAGGGGTCGGGCAGCTTCATCCAGAGGAAGGGAATTGAGGGGTGCGAGGTAAACTCGATGCCCTCGAAGACTTCGCGCGCCATGGCCTCGCGGGCGCGTACCTCTTCGATACCCTTGGCGCGCAGGATCGTCGCTGAACCGGAGAGCACGAGCCGGGCGCAAAGCTCGGCCAGGATGAAGGGCAGGCCGCCGCTCACCATCTTGTGGGAGATGCGAATGCGCTGGCTGAAATGGGGCGGGCAGGCGACCCAGCCGCCGCGAACGCCGGCGGCGACCGACTTCGAGAGACCGCCGACCAGAAAGGTGCGTTCGGGCGCAAGCTCGGCCAAGGGCGGCGTCTGGTCGCCGGTCATGGCGCCATAGAGGTCGTCCTCGACCAGCCAAACGCCGTATTTGCGGGCAATGTCGGCAATCGCCTGGCGACGAGCAAGCGGCATGATCGCGACGGTCGGATTGTGGGCGCTCGGCATCACGAAGGCGAGTTTCGGGTGTTGCTGGGCGCAAACACGCTCAAAGTCCTCGGGGATCATGCCGAACTCGTCCGTTTCGACAAGTGTCGTGCGCCGCCCAATGAGACCGGCGCTGCGGCTCACCTGCGAGTAAGTGAGCGTCTCGAAGGCAATGCGATCGCCCGGCGCCGTCACCGCGGCAATGACGGCAACGACGGCGGCGTGGGCGCCGAGCGTCGGCACGATGTTTTCCGGTTTAGGGCGAAAGCCGCCGCGCGCCAGCCACTGGCACCCGGCCTCGAACCAATGGTCCGGAAAGTTGCGGGCATAGCTCGCAATGTCGGCATGGTGATCCTGGCTGATCTCGCCCAACAACTCGCTCAAGACCGTACCCTGGCCAATATCCGGTGCCGCGGTGCTGTCGAACCGCAACTTGCCGGCTGGCGCGACAAGGGGACGGGTGCCGGCGAGGGAGGTGGTCAGGGGATCGGATTGTTCCGGCGGCCGGCTTTCGGGATGATCGAGCACGTAGGTACCGCGTCCAACCTCGCCACTCACCAGACCGCGTTCGCGAACAATATTGTAGGCCCGACCGATCGTGCCAATTGTCACGCCGATATCATAGGCGAGATTGCGTTGCGGGGGCAATTTCGCGCCAACGGGCAGGGCGCCGTTGCCGATTGCCTGTTCGATCTGATCGGCGATCCGCGCATAGAGCGGACCGTGACCCTGCTGAATGTCTGGGAGCCAATTTGTCATAGTGTCAGATAAAATTCCACAAGAACCCTTATTTTACCGTGCTTTCAGCCTCACATAATGGTAGATTTGTTTACCCCAATCTTACCCCGAGGAGGCCGGGACCATGACCGTATCGAAAGCAGCGATCGAAGGTGCCAAGCTTGCGAGACAATCCGGTAAGCGTGACGAGACACGAATAAAGGATTGTCCCGGTTTGTATGTAATATCTCAGCCCCCGAACAAGCAAGGCAGTGTCAATCAATCGTGGGCTTATCGTTACCGTTCCCCTGTGACCCACAAGCCGACCAAGCTCACGCTCGGCCCCCTCAGCCTGACGGTGGGCAGCATTGATGTGAATGTCCCCCAACCGATCGTAGAGCCTGTTTTTGGTGAACCGCTCGACCTCGACGGGGCGAAGGAACTGGCGCAAGTCTGCCGCAAGATGCTGAAGCGCAAGGTCGACCCGGCCATGGCCGTCAAAGAACTAAAAGCTGGCACGACCGATATGGAGCGTGCCGCCAAGGCGGACGGTTGGACGTATGAGGAGCTACTTACGAAGTTCATGCAGTGGTATCAGCCCAACCGCGAGACCACCAAAGAGCAAACGGCCTATTGGCTGGGCCTGAAGCCGGACGGCATGGACGGCTGGGAGCCAAGGGGCGCGGGCAAAGGCGTGCTTGGCCGGTGGCGGGGCAGGGTCTTTAGCCGCTATGACGGGACGCCAGTGCTTACGAAGGTCGACGCTAACGACGTCCTAAGCGGCATGCCGAAGGTCTCCCGCAACCGCACCCGCTCCGCCCTCAAGATCTTCAGCAGCTGGGCCTCTGAGCACGGGGCGAACGGCACGCCTTATGTCACCATGGACCCGTTTGCCGGGCTGAAGCGCAAGACCCAGGACCGCGAAACGCCCGGTAGCCGGTTCCTCAAGCCGTGGGAGATTCGTGCCCTGTGGCAGGCCGTCATGGCTGATCCTGATCCGTATGGGCTGGGGGCACTGTTGATCCTCACCACGGCCCAACGCCCGGAAATGACGTTTGACGCCCGCTATGGACAGTTCGATTTTGCGGAGCGGGAATGGCACATCAAGGCGGCAGACGTGAAGGTTGAGAGCATGGGCGATCACATGGTGCCGTTGAGCGAAATGGCCCTGTGGCTGATTGCCCAGCTGCCGACGACAAGCGGCTATCTGTTCCAGCCTAGTGGCAACGAGAAGCGGCCATTGAACCGGCACTGGCGACCGAAGGACAAACTAGATGCCAAGGCTAACAAGGCCGCGCACGTGGCGGGTAAGCCGTCGCTTGAACCTTGGACTTACAAACGGCTACAGGCCACGGCCATCAATATCATGGAAAATGAACTTCACATTTTGCCGCATGTGACCAAGGCGATACAGCAACACGCCGTGGGATCGAATAGCGACCAAGCTTACCGGGAAAGCAAGTTCACCGACGCGCGGATTGAAGCGCTTGAACGATGGGGGCAGTACCTTGCCGAGATAACCGCCTAACGGGCCATAGCGGGCAGTGCAGCGAGTTTCATGGGGTCGGGCGCGTAGGCGTACCGGCCCTTTTCTTTGTCATTGACGGGCCCGTAGGGCAGCGTGGAAGCTGACACGGCAGAGAGATACAGGCGGGTCGGTGATTGGGCCGGTTTTATCTAGTCGTAAGTATATGACTGTGTTGTGTAATTTAGATCAATTGACGTTAACGTCAATGCGGAATGGCCCCACCACATGTCCGCTTTGCATATCTCCCAATAAAACCATGCGCTAGACGCATAGCTCACGCGAAGTCCTCCGTTGTTATTGGAGCGTGACGGGGGCGTGACACGGGTGTGTATTTGTCGATGTGTCAAATAGGCGGGTGCAGGTATATCTAGTGATATCAATTATTTAGCTTCTCGTTCGTTTTACCCTGCTGCGCCACTCGGGTAAAAAAGGCACCGTGTCCGGGTAGTCGTCGCCCGGTGTGGACGGGGCCGGGAGGGGGCGGGGCTTCCCCCCAAAGGGGCCCCGGTGGCGGGGGAGGTACTGGGCCCCCTTTACGGACACTGAACAGCCTCCAGAATGGCGTTTTTCGCTAACTATTTGAAAATGTTCGACTTTCCCCCTCTGTGCGGCCCCTTTTTGATACCGAAACGGCCACGAGCAAAATTCCTCAATGTTTTCTATGGCTTAGCCAAACGTGACAGGCCCCAAAACATGCCCCAAGCCCTTGCGCCATGAGGCCGGCCACAGTTTCCCGGTTTTCCGGGCCTTTGGTGCGCACCCGTGGCCCCTGACGGGGCCGTGCCCCTTGGAGTTAATCTGCGGCTAAGTAGCACAACAATAACGATTTTTTGGCTGTGTATTTCGCTTGTGCCGTGAATGGCCCATGCGCCAAATTTCTTACGCTATGATTTTGGCCGTTTGGGTCGGTGTGGGCCCTCCGGCTTCGCCGGGACGCGGAGCCAGTGACGCCGCTGTGCTGGCCTAGCGTCAAGGGCACGCTACCGCTCTCGGGCTTCGCCCTCGACCCTGTGACGCGTCCATCCCATCGCCGAACGCTCCGCTACGTCCCGCCTGAAGCATATGAGGGCCGGGCGATCATCCGGGACCGCCCACGTCAATCTGCGCGCGTCTGCCGGCCACTTTCAGGCCCCCAAACCCTTGCGTCACAGGGCATTGAGTCCCTTAACATCCTTAACACGACTAGTCGGGTGCAAATACGCGGCCACAGACGAGCGTTTGTCTCTGGCCGCAATGTCCATAAGGGTTTTCTTTCCGAAGGGGCCTTGCTGGCCAACGTCGGCGGAGCCACGCCAACATGGACGCATATGACTAGTGCTGCATGCGAGCCTTGGCCGTGGACGCAGGTGGAGCGTCGGCGGTCGACGTCGTGTCGTACACATAGTGGCGGCGAGGGGTCTTGGCTTTGACGACTTGGTGGAAACGGCTGAAGGCCAGCGCTCGCATCTTGGCGTTGGGTTGGTAGGGGCCGCCGACGATCTCAGCCTGACGTGTCCCAATCAGCGTGGATGTGAGGACGAGGCGACCGTCTGGAAGCTGACGCAGCTTGACCACTGACGATCCGGCTATGGCGCTCAACACTGGAGTTGAGGTCAGACGTTCGGCGTTTGTGAGATGGGCCATAGATGGGACCTCCTCAAAGGGCCGGGACAAACCGGCCTGTGTATGCGTGGGTGGGTGGTGGTGGTGGTGGCCGGAAAGCTAGGAGACGGACCCCCCGGCCACCGTGGCTAACGATGTGACCAGCACCGTCAGCCTTGGCCCGGCAGAAAGGAAAACAAACGCCGGGGCCTTTTGGCCGCTAGGCTGCTTCAGGGCCGGACGCGTCATCGTCATCGTCGTCGCCCTCGTCAGCGGCGTTTAGAAGGCGCTTGGCGATTGCAAGGGCTGCGGCTTCAGCGTCGGTTTCGTCGGCCTCATCGAACAGGTCTAGCAGGTCGTCGGCCAGATCGTCGGCTGTCTCGGCGTTGTCGATGGCCTTCTGAAGCTTGCGGTCGATCGAGCGCATTTAGGCCTCCTCCTGCGTGAGGAGTTCAAACAGACGGTCAGCGTCTTCCTTGTTGAGGGGCCGTGGCGAGATCATGGTCCCGTCGATGTCAACGATTTTAAATCGACCGCCGCCGAGCCCCAACATCGTGAAGCCCGTCTCTGACGAGGCGACGACCTCTTCCGTCAGCGAGCCAGCTGCCTCCTTGAGGGCGGCATCAATTTCAGCCTGGAATTGTGCCTTCTTATCGCTCAAAAACTTGACCCGTCCGAGGGCCACGACGTCAAAGCCAGCTGCGGCTGCCACGGCTTCACTGACCGAGCGCCCAAAGTCATCGTAGAACGAACCTGGCTCGTCCTTGTACATGTAGACCCGAGTGGCCGAGATGTAGGATTGTTTCATGGTGACGCCACGGTCGAGGTCGATTTTACCAACGTAGCCGGGTTGTGTAGTGCTCATAATATTCACTCCTGAATTGGGGTTGTGGCTGCGGCGATCGGGTCACCGCGTTTGGCTGTGGACTTGGATTTGGATTTGACGTTTGCGGCGATCGTGGCCGTTTCGCCTGCGGTGAGGGGCTGCCCGTGTTGCTCGATGGCCTTCGCCTCGAAAATCTTCGCATCGATTTTCTGGGCGACACGTGCTTTGGCCTTGGCCGCGCGCAACGCGACGGTGTAACTGTCGACAAGGGCCACGTCGGCAATCCGCCCGCTCTCAATGCCTGTCACGTCGCTCTTAGACAGGGCT
Source organism: Ensifer sp. MJa1 (assembly GCF_037026475.1). NCBI lineage: Bacteria > Pseudomonadati > Pseudomonadota > Alphaproteobacteria > Hyphomicrobiales > Rhizobiaceae > Ensifer > Ensifer sp. MJa1. Next base: position 56,892 of record NZ_JAKUMO010000012.1, read on the forward strand.
GCATGATCGAACTTAACGACCAGCTTGCCAGCTTCCTCAGGCGACAGGGCGAGTTCTTCGCGGATGGTCTTGAGTTGCTTACCTAGGATCGGATCGCCCTTTGCTGCGGGCTTGTGGCCGCCTGTGAGCAAGGATGCGACGTCGATACCATTCGCCATCATTGAGTTCACCAAGGCCTTGCGGACTTCCTGCTCATGTTCCTGACGTTCCATGATGCGGCTCGCATACATCGCATCGACCTCAGCCGAGAGCCGAGAGGCCCGCTCTTCCAAGGGCCGGAACGCAGCGGCGATCACGCGTAGGAGATTGAGGTCGAGCCCAGACGGAAGGTCCGCGATGACGAACTTCGCGCCGCTTGCGACGAGCTTGGATGCGTTCACAATGAGCGATGTCGGTGTGGTCCCGAGGCTTCCAAGCGTGGCTGTGACGAACGCATCGTCAGGGCCAAGGGCCGATAGGATTTGCTGGAGTGTCTTTTCGCCGCCTGCGGGCTCCGTCATGGTCCGGGCTAGAAGGGTGAGGCCGTCGCCGTCCCTTTGCGAGGGCAGGCCCGCTTGGATGCCAGCTGCGTTAGCCGCTGCGTGCTGTTGCTTGGTGATGTGGTCCGCCGATTGGCCCGGTGCGGGCTGCGGTCGAATGTATACGATTGTGGTCACGTTCCTTTACTCCTAATCCTGGTCCCGCATGCGCTGAAGCATTGCGCTCAGTGAGCCGGGTTCGTGTGCGTTGTGACTTTTGGGCTGTGCTGTGGATGCGAATGAGTTGCCGCCAGCACCGCCACCCAGCATGTCGGTGCGGTCGTAGGCTTCGACTTCGGCCCGTGTCTCGCGTGCCTGCCGCTGACCGGCCACTTCATCGACCGCGTTGGCGAGCGTTTCAAAAGCAGCGGCTCGGTCGTCCGGGTCGTCGTACATCTGTTCCAACTCACCGACGCTGACGCCGGTTTGCTGCATCAAGCTCCGCAATGCGGCCTCAACATCGCGCGGGTCGTCGTAGGGGTGTTGCAGGCGATACGAATTCCAGATGCGGCCAGACAACTTGTCATAGCTCTCGTTGGCAGCTTGCTCGCGAATAACGTCATCGCTCGTCTTGATGACCGGCTTGGCTGGGACCCATGTCCCGGCGAGAGCACCGGGTTGATAAGCTTGGCCATCAGCACCCCACACCGTGCCCTCGGGCCAGCGTTCCCGCGAACGCCGCAAGCCTTCGACTGCGGAATTGTACAACATGTTTTGATTGCCGACGCTCAGCCGCCCTGACGGGTCCGGCTCAATCAATCCGCTCGCGACCTGCCACGCCGTAATCCCATCGCTCAGGCTGGCTTCGTTCCACCGTGACGGCAGGATAGACGCGGGCAGGGCTGACACCTGATTTTCGATATCGGCCAGCTGTTTTGCGTATTCATCATTTGCCCGTTGAAGCAGTTCGGCTTCGCGCTTTTGCTTTCGTGTGCTCATCCTCTGATCTCCTAATTGAGCAATTCGGCCTCACGGTCGAAAATTTCAGTTGACATGATTGTCGACTTGTGACTGGCCCCCATTGTACGATGGATCAGCAAAGGTGTAAACTAGGCCGTGTCAAACGACTTTTTCTGATCTTGAAAGGAGCCCATCATGACCGAACCACCCAGCAACCCACTGAACGACCACCGCCTATCGATCAAAGCTTTCGCGTCGATCAGCGGTTACAGCCGCCAATGGCTATGGATTTTGAGCAAGCAGCACGTCGGCCCGGTGCTCATCACGACTTACACACAGGCCGGTGCACCACGGCACCACTACAACGCGTTTTTTGCTCTCAAGTGGCTGCTAGACCAACGGCCCGAACGCGTGAACGCGTATCTGAGGGCGCTGGAGGCTGCTGATCCCTCGATTGATTGGAGGGCAGGGCTATGACCGAGTTCTATCCTGAAAAGGCCACTTCCCGCCCATCCAAGCGGGCATATCTGGCCGGTAGGTCAAAAATCCCCGTTGCCCCTGATGCAAAGATGCGGCTGCGGACCGCAAGGCCGTGGCACGACCCGCTAGAGGATGGCGACCCGGAGTGGGCCGAACGCAAGCGCATATGGAAGTCAGCCCTTCAGCCCTACGTGGACCGCTTCACCCGTAATGACGGGCTGAGCCAGCGGGGCGAATGGTGATGGCCCGGTCCCGGATCGATGTGGCCGCACTCGTTGAGCAGTTGGCCACAGGTTCGTCCAAGGTTGATGGCTGGACCGCCGCCGAGAAGGCCGCCGTTGACGCGTATCTGCGCCGTGAACGTGACCGCCTCGAAGCTCAACTCGCCATCGAAAAGCGGATCACGTGGCAGGCTCAGACTTGGACGGAACTGCGCGGCAGGACACGACCATGACCCGGCAAACCATTAGCACGCTAATATCTCGACGTCGAAATCTGGGGGCTAGTACATGCCGGGTGAGGGCGTATCCTGAACGGTGGACAAAAAAGAAAGCGGCCACAGAGGACCGCTTATTATTTGGAGACTGCAATGACCATACGAAACTCGAAGACCAATAGGAGCTTCACATGACACAACCTGAGTATACTGACGAAGAGCCAAAGGTTGAAGATGCCGGAACTTTCTGGAAACGCTTGAAGGAACGCGGCATAAACACCGACAATGTTATTCAGATACCAGTCACATGGCACCATGAATACTTGGCAAAACGCCAAATTGTTGCATCTGGCGCACGCCTTGACGCATTGATGGACAAGGCCCGAGCCTTCATGGAAGCTCGGCTGTTCATGAGCGCCGACAACCTCGATTTGCTCACGCTCTGGGCCACGGCCACGCACGCGGCACCCGTCGCCTCTTTCCGACCTATTCTGGCCCTGACGTCATCTGGCCCTGGCTCCGGCAAGTCGACGGTGTTGAAAATGGTCGCTGCTCTAACACCGAATAGCTTTTTGCAAGAAAGCATAACGCCGCCCGCCCTGTACCGACACGTTGAGGCGGCGAACAAAGGCGGCGTTCGGCCCACGATGCTGTTGGATGAGGTCGACACCTATTTTAAGCGACACGATGACATGAAAAACACGCTCAACGCTGCTTTCGAAGAGGGCGGCAAGCGCATCGTCAGCGAGAAGGGCACGAACGACAATTACGTCAACGTCACGCACCGCATCGACGCGACGTTTGCCGTCGCCGGCATCGGTGTGGATTGGGTGTGGCCCGCTCTGCAAGATCGCGCCTTTATGGTTCACATGGTGAAACTCAGGTCCGGCACTATGCCGCCGCAATCATGGGTATCTGGCCGGGACAAGCCCCAGCTGGAGGGGCTGGCAAAGCAAATAGGGGCCATCGTTAAAGCCGGACTGGACGGCCTGCGGACCGCGCAAGTCGACGTCGAGATGTCAGACGGCATCATTGGCCGCGACCGGGACAAGTGGCGCATGATGATCGCGGTCGCTGACATGGCCGGTGGCCGTTGGCCGAAACGTGCACGTGAGTTGGCCCTGTTGATTTCAGGGCCGGATGACGAGGCTGCCGAGAGGGACGAACAAGAGCGCAAGTTGCTCCGGGCCATCCGCGTCGCGTTTGACGAAGCGGCCACCGATCGCATTACGGCAAGCGACCTAATCAGCAGCCTGAGGGCTCGGGGCGTTGATCTGGCCCCCACGGTAGGCGGCGACACGCCACACGTGACCGCTGACGGCAAATACCTGAGGACGAAGCTGAAACCGTATGCCATCCCGAACAAAAAGCTTCGGTTCGGCGATAAAGTGGTTCACGGCTATGACCGGGCGTGGTTCGAACAAGCGTGGAGGGGGCTTTGATTTGAGGTGAAATAAAGGCAACTTACGCCTAGGTTGTAGATAAGGGGGCCACCATGGCCCCTTTTTCGTGTTTGTTGCCGCTTTTATTGTCAATCTGTTGCCGTGCGTGTTTCCATCTGAACACCCTGAGAAATAAGGATTGTTGCTATGTTGCCATGTTTTAAAAAATGTATAGCTCTCTCCCTACCTATGCCCCTTCATTCATCCATACAACCAACGGTACACACGTTAGTGGGTACTCTGTAACTCCCTAATATAGGAAACATGAGTAATAGACTCCACTTTAAGGAGGAGTGTGACAAGATCACACACCCCGTCCTCTCCGCCACAAGTGGTTTGAAAATTGAAACGCTACACGGGCCGAACCACATGTGGACCGACACGGGGGACACGGACCGGAGAGGGGGACAACAGGCGGCAGGAGGCCGCAGAAAGGGCGTAAAGCATGGCAAGCTATCCCGATAATATTCCCGAACCGAAACGCAATAGTTTGGTGGGCCGCGCTTTCCACACCTTTGTGGAAACAGAGCATAATAAGCACCGCTTAGAATATCAGGGACATATCACTGACGAATTGTCCGATGGTTACTATGTAGTCGAATTTTTCGAGTGGCTCACGGGTGAAGCTACCTTGGTCGGGCGTCGTGCACATATCCGACATGGCCGATACCCGTAAGTGGCAAATCTACGATGACGCCGAGCACATGAACCGGGTCTATGAAATCCATCACAAGGGATGGGAACAAGATGAAGCACTGAGGGCCACAGGGTCACGCTGACGCGTTTTCCGCCACTGTGACGATGGATGGGGGCGGCTCACTTGCACGCCCTCTCAGCGGCCCGCCAAATCGCCCCGACTAGTCGGGTGTTGGGTCTGATCGTCCACCGTCCGGGGGGCGTCGATCGTCTGAGGCCACACGACTTCAGCCGGGAGTGATGATGCGATATTGTCAGGCGGATGGGGCAGTCAAGGGTAGCAGCGAGCTTGCTCGCGGAGAGGGCGAAGCCCGGCCCTTGATCTGGCCTCAGACGTCCTGACTTACACGCGCATCTACCCGGCGAAGCCGGTGGCCGGGTCAACCATCAAAGGTCAATCGTCCATGCCGGGACGATGCCCGGACGCTAAGTCGTTTGATGCAAAAGCAACCGGACGACGTGAGAGACTGTATTGAGCCGCAATGATGCGAAGGGAGACAACCCCAATGGTCACTCAACAGATGATTACAGAACAGCTTCGCCGCATGTATGCCGGGGAGGTGGAAGAAGCCCGTAGGCGACTTGGTGAGGCCAAAACTCAAGAGGAGCAGGACAGGGCACGGCAACATCTTTCAAGCGCTTTAGACGCTCAGATTGAGTTTGAAACGAGCCATCCCGTGTAATTGTACCCATTGTGACGATTGCATTGTCTTGTCACGTAGGTTTTGGCCCGCCAATAGGTGGCCATAAGAGCCGGATCTGGGCTGTTTGGGGCCGTGAAAAGCGCTTCCCAAGGGTAAAATCAGGCCGGAAATCGGCCCTCCGAACACGCTCTGAGCGGGAAAATCTCTACCCCGTGTATACCCTCACTCCGGGTAACGCCTTAAATCTTTGACGTTATTAGCATTTCCGAATGCAATAATTTGTCATAGTGACAATTCTTTAGATTACAGCACGAAATATGTCAATTATCACCGACACAACGATAGCAATCGCTGCATTGGGGTTATCAATGAGTACAATCGATACAATTTGTTTGTCCCGCGCCGAAGCAAAGTCTGCCGAATGTGCCGCCGCATTGTTTGGTGACGACTATTCGCAGGAGCGCGAAAGTCTTCTGAAGCGGCTCTGGACGTTTTATTGCGAGCTCGCAGCCAAGCGGCGCAGCCGGCTTGCGCTCGGCGAAATGAGCGACTGGCAACTCAGGGATATCGGAGTTTGCGAGAAGGACGCGCGCCAGGAATCGCAAGTGCCGTTCTGGCGATAGGTGCCGTCCCGGCAGCAAGCTTGGGATGCACCAGCAAGTAGGCCACAACGACAAAGGCCGGCGCCCAGGAGGCGCCGGCCTGTCGAATGCTGTTCGCGATTGCGTGGGCCTATTTGCAGCCCTGTGCGCCGGCAGCCCAACGCCTGATATCGGCGGCCATGCGGGTGCCCGTCGGCTCACTCATCAGCGGCCCGAAGGCCTGCAGGCGGGCAGGGTTGCCCTCGGCCTGGACGACCGCGAGCGGACGCGCTTCCGGCGACTTGCGCGGTACGATCAGGATGCGCGGGCGGCCGGAGAAGGAATTGAGCTCCGGCGCCAGGCGATAGGACTTGAAGTCCGGATCGCCCGACTTGAACCAGCAGCTGTTGGCACCGAGCGCGACGCGCTCCATGGTCGGCAGCGCCGCCGTATTCGGACTCGGGGCCGGCGGCTTGGGCGACTGGCACGAGGCGAGAAGCACAAGGCCGAACGTCGCACAGGCAAGTCCGGTTAGGCGTGCAGGGGCAAATGAAGGCATCGACGGTCTCGCTCGCAATCTTGGGATGGGTCGGCTGCCTTCTATCAGCCGGATGGTTAAGCGGCGATTACTTCGAGCGCGGAAGCAAACAGGCCGCGGCCGTCGGAGCCGCCATGCGCCGCTTCGATCAGGTTTTCCGGATGCGGCATCATACCGAGCACGTTGCCCTTAGCGTTCATCACGCCGGCAATGTCGTTCATCGAGCCGTTCGGGTTGGTGCCTTCGGCATAGCGGAACACGACCTGGCCGTTGCCTTCGATCGTCTTCAGTGTTTGCGCGTCGGCGAAGTAGTTGCCGTCGTGGTGCGCGACCGGCGAGCGGATGACCTGCCCCTTCGAGTAGGCGCGGGTGAAGTCGGTGTCGGCATTGACCACCTCGAGCTTCACCTCGCGGCAGACGAACTTCAGCGAGGCGTTGCGCATCAGCGCGCCCGGCAGGAGCCCCGCTTCGACGAGGATCTGGAAGCCGTTGCAGACACCGAGAACCTTGACGCCCTTTTCCGCCTTGGCCTTGATCGCCTGCATCACCGGCATGCGGGCCGCGATCGCGCCGCAGCGCAGATAGTCGCCATAGGAAAAGCCGCCGGGGATGACGATCAGGTCGACATCAGGGATGTCCGTTTCCGTCTGCCAGACGGTGACGGGCGCCTTGCCGGAAATCTTGGTGAGGGCCGCGATCATGTCGCGGTCACGGTTGAGGCCCGGAAGCTGGACGACGGCTGACTTCATATCTCTGTCTCCGTTAGCGGCGAGATGTAATCTGGCTTTACAGTTTCGGTGAGCCATACACCGTTTTCCGACAGGAAGAATACCCCGCCGTCCGAATGCATGCGCTCGGCATCTATTTTCAGGATCGCCGACTGGCCACGGCGACGCCTGGCAACGGTTTTCGCCGTCTCCGGATCGATCGAAAGATGGACATGCTGACGTTCCATCTTCAAAAGGCCGGCCACCATGATCGCGGCAATCTTGTCCGCCTGCGTCCCGTGATACAGCGTTTTCGGCGGCATCTGCGGGGCAAGCCCCACATCGACGGCGACGCTGTGCCCCTGGGCGGCCCTGATCCGCTCTCCCGAAAGGGTGAAGCGTTTCTTCGGGCTCTCATCGACGATCCGCAGCAGTTCATCCTTGCCGACATCGAAGCGCGCGCTTACGGCCGTGGCCAGGTCGGAAAAGGCGACCCAGCCCTGACTGTCGATTTCCAGGCCCGCTTCCTGCGGCGCATGCCGCAGAACGTAGCTCATGAACTTCGATACAGCCGTATCCCGATCTTCAGCCGACATCGGCCCTGCCTCGACCGATCAGGCGAACGAGATGCTGTAGTTCTCGATCACCGTATTGGCGAGCAGCTTTTCGCACATGGCCTTGAGGTCTTCCTCGGCCTTGGCCTTGTCTGCAGATTCGATCTGCAGGTCGAAGACCTTGCCCTGGCGAACCTGGCCGATGCCATCGAAGCCAAGCGCGCCGAGCGCGCCTTCGATTGCCTTGCCCTGCGGATCGAGAACGCCGTTCTTCAGCGTCACGGTTACACGTGCCTTGATCACTTCTAGATTTCCCCGAGGTTATTTCACCAGAACGGGACCGGTGCCACGCACCGGCTCGTTCTCGTTCATGATGCCGAGACGGCGGGCGACTTCCTGGTAGGCCTCAACGAGGCCACCGAGGTCGCGGCGGAAACGGTCCTTGTCGAGCTTCTCGCGCGTCTCGATGTCCCACAGACGGCAGCTGTCCGGCGAGATTTCGTCGGCGAGCACGATGCGCATCATGTCGCCCTCAAACAGCCGGCCGCATTCGATCTTGAAATCGACGAGCTGGATGCCGACGCCGAGGAACAGACCGGAAAGGAAGTCGTTGATGCGGATGGCAAGCGCCATGATGTCATCGAGTTCCTGCGGGCTTGCCCAGCCAAACGCGGTGATGTGCTCCTCGGAGACCATCGGGTCTTCGAGCGCGTCGGCCTTGTAGTAGAACTCGATGATCGAGCGGGGAAGGACAGTGCCTTCCTCGATGCCGAGGCGCTTGGCGAGCGAGCCGGCGGCAACGTTACGCACGACGATCTCGAGCGGAATGATCTCGACTTCCTTGATCAACTGCTCGCGCATGTTGAGGCGGCGGATGAAGTGCGTGGGGATGCCGATCTTGTTGAGATGCGTGAAGATATACTCGGAGATCCGGTTGTTCAGCACGCCCTTGCCGTCGATAACGTCATGCTTTTTCTTGTTGAAGGCGGTCGCGTCATCCTTGAAAAACTGGATCAGCGTGCCCGGCTCCGGTCCCTCATAGAGGATCTTAGCCTTGCCTTCGTAGATACGGCGGCGACGATTCATGGATGTTGTCTCTGTGCTTGTTGGCGCGCTTGGGTCGCGCAATTGGATATCTCTAGCGGGTCCTTAGCTGAAAAGATCGGATTTCACAATCGGCGCATCTTCCCATCCCCTGATTTACATAGGGTAACATGAAAGTCATCAAACCGGAAAACCTCGCATTTCGGTTTGACCTCCGATTTGGTTGTGGCGATAACTGTTGTCGGGAAGGAATTCTTAGGGAGGTCAGTTGATGACGACGATGCAGGATCGCGAAAGGGCCTTCGAGGCGAAGTTTGCGCTCGACGAAGAGCTGAGGTTCAAGGCCGAAGCGCGCCGCGACAAGCTTCTCGGCCTCTGGGCGGCCGGCCTGCTCGGCAAGGCCGATGCGGAAGCCTACGCGAACGAAGTGCTGGCTGCCGATTTCAAGCAAGCCGGTCACGAAGAGGTGGTGCGCAAGCTCAAGGCGGATTTCGACGCCGCCGGCGTTGCGCAGACGGAAGAGCAGATCCGCAAACGGATGCTCGAGTTCCTCGCCGAAGCGGTTCAGCAGATCCAGAGCAACTGACCGACAGGCCCCGCGCCAACCATTCGCGCCCGGCCACCGTGCCGGGCGTTTTCACGTCTGCGCATCGCCGAAAACCGGCCTCCATCCACGCTCTAGCCGCCGCTCGAGCTCCAGGCGGTCCATCGGCCGGGCAAGCGCATAGCCCTGCAATACATCGCATCCAAGATCCCGCAGCATGGCGGCATGGTCCCAGGTCTCGACGCCTTCGCCGACGACCTTGATATTGAGCGAGTGTCCGATGTCGATGATTGCGCGCACCAGCTTGGCCTGCTTTGCACTTTCGGTGATCGGACCGACAAGCGCCCTGTCGATCTTGAGCCGAGCCGGATTGAGGTTGAGCAGGCCGATGATCGAAGCGTGTCCGGTGCCGAAGTCGTCGATCTCGATTTCAATGCCGAGATCGCCAAGAGCGGAGATGGTTCCGGCAATCTCGTCTTCCGGATCGTCGAGGAAGATCGATTCGAGCAGTTCGAACGAGAGCACACCTTTAGCTATCCGCATCTCGCGCAGGTCCGAAATGAGGCCCGGATCGCGCAGGCGTGGTGACGACATGTTGACGGAGATCTTGGGGACGCCGAGGCCCGCTTTCTGCCAGGCATGAAAGTCGGAATAGGCGAGTTCAACGACCTTCCTGTCGATCGCCGGCAGCACGTTGATTTCCTCGGCAATCCTGAGGAAATGAATGGGAGCGAGCACGCCTCGTTCGGGATGGTTCCACCGCACCAGCGCCTCGACGCCGGTAATCGCCAACGACTTCGCGTCGAACTGCGGCTGATAGTAGACGGTGAATTGCCCTTCCTCGATCGCCTGGCGGATGTCGTCACCGGTCCGCTTGGCGGTCAGGATCTGTGTTTGAATCTGTTCGGAAAAGACCTCGACCCGATCCCGGCCCAGGCTCTTTGCGCGATAGAGCGCAATATCGGCATTCATCAGGAGTTGCTTGGCGTCGACGTCCTCGTGGCCCTTCCAGGCAATGCCGATGCTCGCCCCGAGCCGGCACAATTGGCCGTCATGGGGAATCGGACGACGGAAGGCATGGACGATCCGTTCGGCAAGCTCGGAGAGCTGCGGCAGGTTGCGCCCCCTGCGGCAGAGTATGACGAACTCGTCGCCGCCGATACGAGCGATGAAATCGTCATGACGGGCGTGGGCGCGAAGGATGGCAGCGGCCTGTGTCAGCATGGCGTCGCCCGCCTGATGCCCGAGTGTATCGTTGATCTGCTTGAAGCGATCGAGGTCGATATGCAGGATGGCGTTGACCGCGACGTTTTCAGCAAGCATCTGGTCCAGGTAGCGCCGGTTGGGCAGGTCCGTCAGATAGTCGTGCAGCGCATTGTACTCGATCCGGATGCGCACCTGCTCGAGTTCGCGGTTGCGTGCCTCAGCCGAGGCCTGGGCCTGGCGCAGGTCCTCCTGCAAGGCGATGTCTTCGGTGACGTCCCAGTTGGCACCGATGAGCTTGCGTGTTCCCAGATGGTCGATATAGGTGGCGGCATTCGAGCGGATATGCCGGATCTCACCGTCCGGCCGCACGATCCGGAAGGCATTGCCGTAGGGCTTGCCCGACGCGATGCCTTCGTTGGTCCGTGCGATGACCCTGGCACGGTCTTCCGGGTGCAGCGTGCTCTCCCAGGTTTCGGAACTTGGCGGCCCGTCACTGGGATCGAGACCGTAGATTTCGAACATGCGGTCGTCCCAGTCGTCGCGCTCGGCGTCGAGATTGAAATCGAACACGCCGATTTTCGAAACGCCAAGCGCAAGGCGCAGGCGGCGCGAGACTTCCTCGAGCCGCGCCTCCGCCTCCTTGCGGGCGGTGATATCCGTATCGGTGCCGATGATGCGGCTGGGCCTGCCATCGGGCCAATAGGCGACCGCCGCCCCCCGGCTCTCGATCCAGATCCAGTGGCCGTCGGCATGGCGCTCGCGATACTCGAAGGTGTTGAAGACGGCTTCGCCGGAATCCTGCCGTTCGATTGCCGCGCGCACATGCGCATGGTCGTCCGGGTGGACGTTCTGGATCCAGGTCTCCAGCGAACCGTCGACCTCGGCGTCGTCGGCCAGGCCGCGAAGCCGCTTCCAGGTACCAGAATAAAACAGGTTGCCGGTTTCGAAGTCGTGGTCCCACACGCCTTCGAGCGCGCTTTCAAGTGCGTATTTCCAGCGCGTCTCGTCGTTGCGCAGTCCGGCGATCTCGTTGATGAGATCATCGACCGGCATCATCAACAGGAGCCAGGCGTCCTGTTCTGAAAAACGCGCGGGTTGCCAGGAGACGAGCAACACCAGGGGCCCCGAGCTACTCTCGAAGCGGACAGTCGCAGGCGCGGCGGAAAGGGACACAAGACTGTTGAACGGCGGAAGCAGGAGCCGGTCATCGGGTTGCACGATGTCCCGCAGGAGCGCCTTTGCAAGCGAGGCGGGCGTTCGTTCAAGGAGATCCGCCGCACGGCCGTTGGCCGCAATGATCCGTTCACGGCCATCAACGACGATCGCACCGGCAGGCAACCGCTCCAGGGTGGCCGGCGTCACAGCATCCGAGTTCGCCGGTGCGCGAGGCGCACCTTTGGTAAGACGTTCGTTTACGGCCACGTATCCCTTGTCCAGCGTTTGCGGCCGCACCCGCCCCGATAGGGTCCGGACAGCGGCTCGCAAGGTTTGACAGCGCTTCGCCCCTGAGGACGAGCGTCGAGTCAGCCGTTTGATGATGACCGCCGACAATGAACGTCGGATTAATGGACATCAGCCGGATGGAATGATGCCTCAGGGTTTCAGGCGGCTCAGGAACTGGGCGAAGACCATCGTGCCCTCCGGCCAGGGTCCGTGGCCGGATTCGGTGTTGATGTGCCCGGATTCGCCGGCATCGACCAGCAGCGAGCCCCAGGCATTGGCCATCTCGTCCGCATGCTCGTAGGAGCCGAACGGGTCGTTGCGGCTTGCGACCATCAGCGACGGGAACGGCAAGGGATCGCGCGGGTAGGGGCCGAAGGTCATCAGATGCTTCGGACGGATCGTCGGATTGGCCACGTCCGGAGGGGCAACCAGGAAGGCGCCGGCGATCGGCTTCTGGCAATAGGGCAGGGCGTGGAGCGCCGTTGCGACGCCAAGCGAATGGGCGACGATGACCACGGGCTTTTCCGCCGCGTTGACCTCTTCGACCATGCGCGCCACCCAGTCCTCGCGCACGGGCTTTGCCCACTCCGCCTGCTCGACGCGGCGTGCGGTCGACATCTTCCGCTCCCAGCGGGTCTGCCAGTGCTCCGGTCCGGAGTTGGTGTAACCGGGAACGATGAGGATATGGGCGTCGGAAACTTTCATAGTGGCCGCGATGTGGCGCCGAAAGACGCCGAAGTCAAGATCTACAGTGCTACGCGCCCTTCAAGACAAGCTGTGGTCATCGATGTGCTTTGAGGTACACCCCTAGATCGGCAACAGTTTGATGATCCACGGGGAAGGCGACAGCGTCATCATTTTCTGTATAATCGGGATGACGGTCGCGGTTGGTGCGGCTTGGTTTTGTCGCATCGGTGTTCCGTGGCCGCTCTGGTTCGTTGAGGAGTGTGAGCCATGACAACATTCCATGTTCTGTCGGGAGCGGACGCGAGTGTCGCCCACCCCGGAATAAAGAAGATCGCCGTCTCGGACGTGTTCGATGCGTTGCGCCTCGGGATCGACGATTTTCGTGAAAAGCCGTCGCATTACGTTTTTCTGTGCCTGATTTATCCGATAGCCGGCGCCGTGCTGATCACCTGGAGCGCGGGGGCGAACATGTTGCCGCTGCTTTATCCGCTGGTTTCCGGCTTTGCCCTGGTCGGCCCGGTGGCCGCAATCGGCCTTTATGAGATCAGTCGACGGCGTGAACTTGGGATGGATTATTCCTGGCCGCACGCCCTGCGGCTGCATCGCTCGCCTGCATTGCCGTCGATCATGGCCGTTGCGCTCATGCTCTTCGTGGTCTTCATTGCCTGGCTGCTGGTCGCGCAAGCGCTCTACGTGCAGATCTTCGGCGCCGAACCGCCGGCTTCGATCGCCGCCTTCTGGAATGGCATCATCGGCACCGAGCAGGGCTGGAACCTGATCCTCGTCGGCAACGCCGTCGGCTTCGTCTTTGCCGTGGTGGTGCTTGCGACCACCGTCGTATCGTTCCCCCTCATGATCGATCGGGACGTCGGAGCCGTTGCCGCAGTTGAAACCTCGATCCGCGCCACCCTGGTCAATCCAGTGCCCGTCGCGGCCTGGGGTTTCATCGTTGCCGCTGGCCTGGTGATCGGCTCGATACCCGTCTTCGTCGGTCTCGCGGTCATCATGCCGATCCTTGGCCATTCGACCTGGCACCTCTATCGCAAGATGGTCGAGCCGGGTCCGCGCGCCCGCTCACGGTAACTTCGGACGGTTCCTGGCGCGACCGCGCGGGGGGCCGGTCCCTTCTGCGAACATGAAAAGCGCCGCGCGTCGATCGACGCGCGGCGCTTTTGAGCTTGGATATCCTCCGGCCAACGATCTAGCGGAAGAACTTGTAGTAGGACGAGATCTGGGCCGCGGTGTTGGAAGACAGCTTGAGCTTGATGCCGATCCTGTCGCCGCGGTACCAGCGGACCATGCCGGTCAGGAAACCCAGTTCTTCGCTCCTGATCGTCACCTCCTGTCCGGTCTTGGCGCCGATGTCGAAAAACAGCTGGAAACAGATCCCTTCGTTCGAAAGGTCCTTGACGACGCCGTTGCTGGTCCCGGTCTTGCAACTCACCGTGCCAGTTATTTTGGTCTGTGTGCGTGGTGCGGCACGCTCAGTACTGTCCTTATAGGCCATGTGATCCTCGCGCCTGGATTGACGAGCCAGCACCATCACACGGAATGACTGAATTTCGGGCTAAAACAAATGCCCGCATTTGAGCGATGTGCGCCAAATGCGGGCATGACCGCCAGATGTTGATGGCCAGCGACGCGATGTGAGCGCCGCTGCGAGCGCTTACGTCAACCGAAGACGCGCTTGAAGATCGTGTCGACGTGCTTGGTGTGGTAGCCAAGGTCGAACTTTTCGCGGATGTCTTCCTCAGACAGCGCGGCCCGGACTTCGGCGTCGGCCAGCAGTTCCTCGAGGAAGTCCTTGCCCTGTTCCCAGACCTTCATGGCATTGCGCTGCACGAGGCGATAGGCGTCCTCACGCGAAACACCGGCCTGCGTCAGCGCGAGCAGGACGCGCTGCGAATGAACGAGACCGCGGAACTTGTTCATGTTCTTGGTCATGTTCTCGGGATAGACGAGCAGTTTGTCGATGACGCCGGTCAACCGCGCGAGCGCGAAGTCGAGCGTTACCGTCGCGTCCGGGCCGATCATGCGCTCGACCGAGGAGTGCGAGATGTCGCGCTCGTGCCAGAGCGCAACGTTTTCCATGGCCGGCACGGCAAAGGCGCGAACCATGCGGGCAAGGCCCGTCAGGTTTTCGGTCAGGACCGGGTTGCGCTTGTGCGGCATGGCCGACGAGCCCTTCTGGCCCGGAGAGAAGTATTCTTCGGCCTCAAGCACTTCGGTGCGCTGCAGATGGCGGATTTCGGTCGCCAGGCGCTCGATCGACGAAGCGATGACGCCCAGTGTGGCGAAATACATCGCATGACGGTCACGCGGGATGACCTGGGTCGAAACCGGCTCCGGCTTCAGGCCGAGCGCCTTGGCGACATGCTCTTCAACGCGCGGATCGATGTTGGCAAAGGTGCCGACGGCGCCGGAGATGGCGCAGGTCGCGACTTCCTCGCGTGCGGCCAGAAGGCGCTGCTTGCAGCGGTCGAATTCGGCATAGGCAAGCGCCAGCTTGACGCCGAAGGTCGTCGGTTCGGCATGGATGCCGTGCGAGCGGCCAATCGTCACCGTGTCCTTGTGTTCGAAGGCGCGACGCCTCAGCGCTTCGAGCAGTTTGTCGAGATCGGCAAGCAGAAGGTCGGTCGCACGTACCAGCTGGATGTTGAAGCAGGTGTCGAGCACGTCAGACGACGTCATGCCCTGGTGAATGAAGCGGCTGTCCGGACCGACGAATTCGGCAAGATGCGTCAGGAAGGCGATGACGTCATGCTTGGTGACGGCCTCGATTTCGTCGATGCGCGCGACGTCGAAAGTGGCAGCGCCACCCTTTTCCCAGATCGTCCGGGCCGCGTCCTTCGGGATCACGCCGATTTCGGCGAGCGCATCGCAGGCGTGAGCCTCGATCTCGAACCAGATGCGGAACTTGGTTTCCGGCGACCAGATGGCCACCATTTCCGGCCGGGAGTAACGCGGGATCATGGGCTTTAGCTTTCGTCGTCAGTGGAGGATGGCCGTGCCTCTAGCAAAGATAGCCGCGAAGCTCAACGCCGTTGGCTCGAACGGCCGCTCGCAAGCCACAAACTTGCGGCAACCAGCACCAGCCCGCCAAGCGGCAGATAGAGACGGATGCC
This sequence comes from Ensifer sp. MJa1, assembly GCF_037026475.1. NCBI lineage: Bacteria > Pseudomonadati > Pseudomonadota > Alphaproteobacteria > Hyphomicrobiales > Rhizobiaceae > Ensifer > Ensifer sp. MJa1. Next base: position 72,437 of record NZ_JAKUMO010000012.1, read on the forward strand.
CAACACCAGAAACTGGAAGATCGCGATGAGCGACGTGAACGTAAACTGGAAGAACCAGGTTCTGCTGCCGGCCGGCGCGTGCCACTGGGCGTAGAACTGGCGGTAATCAAGCGCGAAGAGCGCGGCCGTCGTCGCAATGGTGCCGAGCGAGAGGAACAGCAGATAGGCGGCAAAACGGGTTTCCGGCCGGCGGCCGATGGCAGCAAACCGAGCCAGGAACAAGGACGGTGGCCAGGCGATGAGGGCGCCGAGGCCGAAGAGCAGGAGCAGTTCCGACAGATGAAACGTCAAGGCGCGTTCACGCAGCCACAGGCCGCACCAGGCCGAAAGCGCCATTGCCGCGCCCCACAAAGGGGCACCAAGCCCGATCTGCAACGGCGTCGGGATCGCCCGAGCGAGGCGGCCCTGTTTCCGTGTGCCGTCCGGCGCATGACTTTTGCTCGTGTCGGCGCCGGCGGCTGCATCGTTCATTGCTGGATCCGGGTGGGGATCGCGATCCAGCGCCCGTCGGTCGTGCCCTCAAAGCCAAGCGATTGCACCAGCACCATGATGACATGGGTTTCAGAGCCGTCGTCGTTGCTGTGGGTGACAGCGCCACCGACGCGATAGCCGGTCGGGCAACGGCGGCTTTCCGGTATGCGACTATCCTCCTGCAGGACGTCGCTGGAGGCCTTGCCGGCCTTCATCGTCATCGACAGGCGAAAGCCCTTTACCTCCTTCAGGAAGTCCTTGCAGATGCCTTCCGGCTCGAAAGTCTTCTCCTCGAGAGCAACCGAATAGGTCTTGCGGAAGGCCTCGTCGGCCGCAAACGCATCATAGGTCAGCGTGAGCGGCTTGCCATTGGCCTCCGTGATCGGATTGTAGGCGGCAAGCAGCCCCGGCGCATCGGCAAGCCGATAGGCGTCGATCAGAGGCGCTGCGCGGCGGCGGGCCTCATGCCTTGCCTTGGAAAGCGGGCTGCCGTCCTCGCGCGCGACCGCCCGGACCGGCGCGCCCGGCAGAAAGCTGTCGTTGCGCGTGTCGATCACGTAAATGGTCGAATAGGGAAATCCGGAGCCGTCCTGGACGCCGTATTCCTCGAAGGCGAAGACATTGCCGTCGGCCGAAAAGCCGATCGGCTGGAAGGCGGCATAGTCACCGGCGACTGCCGGCGGCGCGACAGCAGCCGTTGCCGACAACAGCAAGACGCCGGGGATTGCCGCGCGCATCATCAGCGATAGGCCTTTTCCGCCGGCGAACGGATCGCCTCGATAGCGGAGCGATAGGCATCGACCGAACCACCTTTGAAAATCGCCGAGCCGGCAACGAGCACGTTGGCGCCGGCGCCGCTGGCAACGGCTGCGGTGTCGGGCGCAATACCGCCGTCGACTTCGATCTCGATCGGCCGGTCGCCGATCATCGCCTTGATGCGACGGATCTTTTCAGCCGTGGCCTCGATGAACTTCTGGCCGCCGAAACCGGGGTTGACGGTCATGACGAGGATCAGGTCGACCTGATCGAGCACGTATTCGATCGCGCTTTCAGGCGTTGCCGGGTTGAGCGACACACCGGCCTTCTTGCCGAGCGACCGCACGGTCTGGAGCGAGCGGTGCAGATGCGGACCGGCCTCGGCATGCACGGTCAGGATATCGCAGCCAGCCTTGGCGAAGGCCTCGAGAAACGGATCGGCAGGCGAAATCATCAGGTGGCAATCGAAGGTCGCGTCGGTGTAGCGGCGCAATGACTTGATTACGTCAGGCCCGAACGTGATGTTCGGCACGAAGTGGCCGTCCATGACGTCGAGATGGATCCAATCGGCGCCGGCATCGACGACGTCGCGGACTTCCTGCCCGAGCTTGGAGAAATCAGCCGCCAGGATCGACGGTGCAATGCGGATGGGATGGGTCATGGCGCGCTCCGGCTTGTTTTTCCGCGCAATAGCACCGCTGGGCCGCGCAAACAACACGGTCAGCGATCAAAGCTCCGTCAGCCCGATCGGGATAATCTCGCGCAACGAGCTCAACCGCAACACCGGCGCCTCCGCGCGCCGCAACCCTTCCGCTTAAAGCGCGGACCAGCAGGGCATGAGGTCGCCCTCTGCGGGCGTCGCATCATGAACACCGCGGGCGATGGCGCGCGCCATGGTGGATGCGGCGACGGCCCCAAGATCGATGAAGTCCTCGAGTGTCGGCGTCTTGCCGCTGGCCCCGGTGGCCAGCGCGAAGATCAGGTCACCGTCGAGCGGCGTATGCGCCGGCCACAACGCCCGGGCAAAACCGTCATGGGCTGCGATCGCCAGGCGCTTGGCTTCGGCCTTGGTCAGCACGGCATCGGTGGCGATCACCGCGATGGTCGTATTGGCTGCGGCGGATTGCCGGTCGCGGAACTTGATGCGGATATCGGCGGCATCAGCGGGCAGCGGATGCGGCAGCCCGAGCGCTCCGAACTCGCCGTTGAGCTCGAGGGGCGCAGCCCAGAAATGTCGGCTGGATCCCACCGTCGCCGAGCCGAGTGCGTTGACGGCCACCAGGGCGCCGACGGTGATGCCATTTGGAAGCACGGTCGATGCCGAGCCGAGGCCGCCCTTGAGTGTCGCGGTCAAGGCCCCGGCGCCGGCGCCGGCAGTGCCGGTCGAAAAGGAGGCTGCGGCGCGGCGCACGGCCTCGTAGCCGAGCTCGCGATAGGGCGGGTACCGGCCCCAGTCCTTGTCGCCGCCATTGATCAGGTCGAACAGGATCGCAGCAGGCACGATCGGCACCCGGTGCGGTCCGACCGCAAAACCGCGGCCCATCTCGCGAAGCGCTGCCTGTGCGCCGGAGGCAGCATCGAGCCCGAAGGCCGATCCGCCGGAAAGAACGAGGGCGTCGACGGTCTGCACGGTGTTGTGCGGGTCGAGCAGATCTGTTTCACGGGCGCCGGGGGCGCCACCGAGGACCTGGACCGCTGCCGTTGCCGGCGGGTCGCAGACGATCGCCGTGACGCCGGATTTCAGCCGGTGCTCCTCGACATTGCCGACGGTCAATCCTGCAACATCGGTAATCAGGTTTCGTTGGCCGGTCTTCATCATTGCGCGCCTCCCTCGGCCGGCACAAAGCGATCGCCTTGCCACTGCATCAAACGGTAGGGATTGACGGCACGCTCATGCTGTCCATTGAAGGCGATCGGCCCGAGCACCGTGGCGTAGGGTCCCTTGGCAAGCGCATCCAGCAACGGCTTGTCGTCCTTTTCGGCCTGATCCTTGGCCTGTTCGAGCAGCGAGATGGCAGCAAAGGCGGGCAGGACATAGCCGTCGGGCTCAATGCCGGCCGCACGCAAGGAATCCGCGACCGGTTTTCCCTCCGGTGATTGAGTTGCATCCGGCAGCGTTACCGCGAGCACGCCGTCCGCGAGCGGTACGGTGAGGTCAGCGGCATTCAAGGCGTCGCCGCCGAGCAAGGTGAGGCTCGCGCCTTCGGCTTCTGCATCGCGTGCGATCACCGCCGTATCCTGCCGGTCGCCACCGGTGAAGACGTGGGTGGCGCCGCTCTTGACGAGACGCCGGACCAGGCTGATCTGCTGCTCCTGCGCCGGGCGGTAGGTATCGGTGAAGACCGGTGTCAGCCCGATCTCGCCGAGGGCCGTGCGCACGCTCTCGACAAGTTCCCGGCTGTGGATCGTGCCATCGTCGATGAGGGCGATGGGCTTGTCCTTCCAGCGGTGGAGGATGGCATCGACGATGCTTGCAGCCTCGGCGTTGCCGGCCGGTGCAAGACGGAAGAGCGGCCATTTCTTCTTCAGCGCGTCCTCCATCAGGATTTGCGAGCGCACGCTGAGGGTGAGGGCTGGCACACCCGCCTCGGCGAGTGCCGGCAGTACCGCGTCGAGGCTCTCGGTGCAGAGAAAGCCGATCGCGGCTTCGGCGCCGGCCGCAAGCAGGGCCTTCGTCAGTGCTTCGCCGCCCGCGGGCTCGCAGCTTTCGGGAATGACGACGATCTCGCTGCCTCGGTCACCGGCCTGGAATGTCGCACCATCGATGATCTGCTTGCCGAGCAGGGAAAACGCTCCCTCGGTGGGAGCGACGACGGCGACCTTGAGGCCGGCGGCGACTGCGGGTGCCGCCTGGGCCAGGCTGGCAACAATGAGACTCGTGACGATCGATCGAAGCATGCAAATTCCCCGCCGCCGCACCATTCCCGCAATCGCCATCGATTTCAGGAGAACGTTATGCAGCGTGTCCGACAAATGCTGCCGCACCCTTCGTCTAAAGCTTGGGGCGCGCAGCGGTAGTGGCCGCATGTTTTAAGGAAGTGCCTTCCGGCGTCAAAGGAAAAGATGAGGCATTGGCGGTCGCAGTTCGATCCGCGTCGCTGCCATGTCGCAGATCCGCAAGATTCTCTTGGCGGCGGGTTTCATATTTTCCGGCAGCGTCTATGTATGTGCCTGACATCGCCTGGAGAAAGATGTGTTGGAGAAGACCCGACTGGACCCCATTAGTTATCGCGACGCGATGAGCCGTATGGCCGCTCACGTGCAACTCATCACAGTTGCGGATGGCAGCGAACGGCGTGGGGTCACGGTGACGGCCACATGCTCCGTGTCAGACAATCCACCGACGATCCTTGCCTGCCTCAACGGCGCCAATCCGCGCAACGATATCTTTGCCCGCAGCGACAGCTTTGCGCTGAACCTGCTTGGCGACGATCAGCGCGCACTTGCGCACGCGTTTTCCGGTCGCGACCAGCTCGACATGAACAGTCGCTTCTCGCTCGGCCAGTGGACGCAACTGACGACCGGCGCACCCATTCTCGTTGGCGCCGTTGCGTCGTTCGATTGCAGGTTGATCGAGGTTAAGACGATTGCAACGCATCTGGTGCTGTTCGGCGAGGTGGTCGACGTGGCGATCGGATCGGCCCGGCCGCCACTCATTTATCTGGACCGCGGTTATCACTCGCTATAAGTTTTTTGTTGCGAGCAAGGTCCTTTAGCGACCCAAGAACATTGCCGTAACATATTGAGCAAGCCGGCGGATCTGACGATGTGCCAGCACTCAGACAGGGCGAATCTGGCCGTGGCGGAGGAGACATGGCAACACCGGCAACCGACGGCCTGCCGCAGTCCATCGACGAAACGATGGCGCTGCTGGAGGCGCATGACTATCTGGCGGGCACGGCGCTCGCAACGGTGCTGTTTCTCGCATTGAGGATGAAGCGGCCGCTGTTTCTCGAGGGCGAAGCCGGCGTCGGCAAGACCGAGATTGCCAAAGTACTGGCGCGTGCGCTTGATCGGCCGCTGATCCGGCTGCAGTGCTACGAGGGCCTCGATGTCGCCTCGGCCGTCTACGAATGGAACTATCCGGCGCAGATGCTGGAGATCCGCCTGTCGGAAGCTACAGGAAAAGCCGATCGAAAGCGGATCGAAAGCGACATTTTTTCCGAACGCTTTCTGATCCGCCGCCCGGTTCTGCAGGCGATTTCTTCCAACGCGGGTCGCGCACCCGTCTTCCTCATCGACGAGCTCGACCGGACAGATGAGGCGTTTGAGGCCTTCCTGCTGGAAGTATTGTCCGATTTCCAGGTCACAATTCCGGAACTTGGGACGATACGGGCGGACGAACCGCCGATCGTCATCATCACCACAAACCGTACGCGCGAAATCCATGACGCCCTCAAGCGGCGCTGCCTTTATCATTGGGTCGATTACCCCAAGGCAGCGCAGGAGCTGGAAATCATCCGCCGCAAGGTTCCCGGTTGCAACGCGATTTTGTCGCGCGAAGTCATTGCCTATGTGCAGCGGCTGCGGACGATCGACCTGTTCAAGAACCCGGGAGTTGCCGAAACCATCGACTGGGCGACGGCACTGACCGAGCTCGACCGGCTGGCGCTCGACCCGGAGACGATCGCCGATACGCTCGGAACGCTGCTTAAATACCAGGACGATATTGCCAGGATCGATGGGGCAGAAGGGCGAAAACTGCTCGCGGAGGTCAAGGCCGAGCTTCTGGCTGCGGGTTGAGAATGGTATCGACAGAGCAGCACCCCGATGGTGTCAGTTTCCCGCCGCTTGCAACCGGCGAAGGGCGACTTGCCGACAACATCGTGTTTTTTGCGCGGGCTCTACGGCGCGCCGGTATCAAGATCGGCCCCGGCGCGGTCGCCGACGCGATCGACGCCGTATCACTGATTGGCATTGGCGGCCGGGACCAGTTCTATGCCGCCCTGCAATGCATCTTCGTCAAGCGCCACGAAGACCAGCCGGTGTTCGACGAAGCCTTCCGGCTGTTCTGGCGCTCGCGCGGCCTCGTCGAAAAGATGATTGCGATGATGTCGCCGCTGGCGCCCGAGCGCGAAAGCGAACGCCAACAGCGGCGAGCCGGCGAGACACGCGTCAGCGATGCATTGCTGTCTGGACACGAAGCGGATCGACCAGCACGCGACGAGCCCGAAATCGAGGTCGACGCGCGCTTTACTGTCTCGGGGCGAGAACTGCTGAGAAGGGCCGATTTTGCCCAGATGAGCACGGTCGAACTTGCCGAGGCCAAGCGCGCCCTTGCGGCGCTGACGCTGCCGCTCGATCGCGTAGCGACGCGCCGCTTCCGGCCGTCCCACAAGCAGGTCCGCATCGATCCGCGCGCCACCATGCGCGATGCCATGCGCTTCGGTGGCGAACTGATCCTGCCGCGGTTCCGCGAGCGCCGCTTCGTGCACCCGCCGCTTGTCGTGCTTGCCGACATATCCGGCTCGATGAGCCAGTACACCCGGATCTTTCTGCACTTCTTGCACGCACTCACCGAACAGCGTCAGCGCGTACACACCTTCCTGTTCGGCACCCGGCTAACGAATGTCTCGCGACAGCTGAAAAACCGCGATCCGGACAAGGCGCTCGATGATTGCGTGGCCGCCGTCAGGGACTGGTCCGGTGGCACGCGCATCGGCGAGACGCTGCATGACTTCAACCGGCGCTGGTCACGGCGCGTGCTCGGGCAGGGCGCCATCGTGCTGATGATCACCGATGGCCTGGAGCGCGACGACACAAGCGAACTCGAACTGGAGATCGACCGCCTCCACCGCTCCTGCCGACGCCTGATCTGGCTAAACCCGCTGTTGCGGTTTGATGGCTTCGAGGCTCGTGCCCGCGGCGTAAAGGCAATGCTGCCGCATGTTGACGAATTCCGCTCGGTGCACAATCTTGAGTCGGTGGCAGACTTGGTACGATCGCTGTCCGGGCAGGGATCCCGACAAGCCGATCCAAGACGTTTCCTTGGATCGCGGCCATGAGAAGGATGGGTTCGATTGCGGATCGCAAATATGATATATTCCAATGCGTTATATTTCTTTGTTCAGAGTGGACTGTAAAGCCCGCTGATCGTGAAAAGAGCGCGCGCCGCTGACGACTGGAGGATGGTGGAATGCAAGAGGCGGCCAATGTTCTCGAACCACTCGACATTGCCGAAGCGTGGATGAAGGAGGGCCGGCAGGTGGCGCTCGCAACGGTTATCGAGACCTGGGGATCGGCGCCGCGTCCGGCAGGCAGCCACCTGGTAATCGATGGCAGCGGCAACTTTCAGGGCTCCGTCTCCGGCGGCTGCGTCGAGGGGGCCGTCATCGTCGAGGCGGCTGAGGTCATCGCCACCGGTACCGCCAAGGTGCTCGAGTTCGGCGTGGCTGACGAAACGGCCTGGCGTGTCGGACTTTCCTGCGGCGGCAGGATCCGGGTGTTTGTCGAGCGGATTGACGGCTGAACGATGGAACTGGCAGTTCTTCAGAAACTCAATCTGTGGCGCGCGGCACGTCGGGCCACCGTCGTGATCGGCGACCTTTCGGGCGGAAGCCGCGTCTTCCTCGAAGGCGAAAGCTTTCCCGAGGCGTGGTCTCCGGCAATCGTCGCCGCGCTGCGCTCCGGGCGGCCGGGCATCGTGGAAGCCGATGGACGCTCCTTCTTCCTCAACGTCTATCTGCCGCCGCCGAGGATCCTCGTCATTGGCGCGGTACACATCTCGCAGGCGCTGGCGCATATGGCGCCGGTCGCCGGCTTCGACATGACGGTCGTAGACCCACGCACCGCCTTTGCCACGCCCGAACGCTTTGCCGGCGTCGAATTGATCGCCGATTGGCCGGAGGAGGCATTGAAATCGAGGCCGCTCGACCGCTTTACCGCGCTCGTTGCCGTCACGCACGATCCGAAGATCGATGACGAACCGTTGCGCGCGGCACTGGCAGCGCGTTGCTTCTATGTCGGTGCGCTCGGCAGCCGCAAAACCCATGCGTCGCGTGTTGAACGCCTCAGGCGTGCGGGTGTCTCCGACACCGAGATCAATCGGATCAGCGCACCGATCGGCCTTGACATCGGTGCCGCCAATCCGGCGGAGATTGCCGTCGCGATCCTTGCAGACATCATCGAGGCGCTCAGGCGGCGCGATGTCGGCGTGGCCGCTGGAGGCGCGCCATGAAGTTCGGGCCCATCAGCACCGCTGAGGCGGAAGGCGCGGTCCTCGCGCATGCGCAAAGATCTGGCGACCTCCGCCTGGCCAAGGGCCACCGGCTTCTGGCCGCAGATGTCGCCGCGCTGAAAGATGCGGGCATCGAGGAGATCATCGCTGCGCGCCTCGACCCCGGCGACTTGCTGGAGGACGACGCAGCAGCGCGTATAGCCGAGGCGATCGCCCCTGATCATCTGCGTTTTTCGCGTGCCGCCACCGGCCGGGTCAACATTTATTCGCGGGTTTCCGGCCTGTTCGTCGCAACACGCGCAACCGTCGACCGGCTGAACCGGATAGATCCGGCAATCACGCTTGCCTGTCTCGACGACCATGTTCCGGTCCAGCCCGGCGACATGGTGGCGACGATCAAGATCATCCCGCTTGCGGTAGCCGGACACCTGGTCGAGCAGGCGCAACAGCTTCTGCAGAACCACCCGGCCTTCGAGGTCAAACCCTTCGCACCGCGCCGAGTCGCGCTGATAGCAACGCAGTTGCCGTCGTTGAAAACCCAGGTCATGGACAAGACCCACGCCATTCTGGCGGCGCGTCTGCGGCAGTCTGGGAGCGAGCTTCTAACCGAGCGGCGCGTCGCGCATGCAGAGGACGCGGTTGTGGCTGCCATTGAGGAATTGCGCGCGAGCCACGATCTCCTGGTCGTCTTCGGCGCATCGGCTGTTGCCGATCCGCACGACGTCATCCCGGCTGCAATCCGGCGTGCCGGCGGCAGCGTCGACCATGTGGGCATGCCTGTCGACCCGGGCAATCTCATTGTCGTTGGCCGCATCGGGGACGTGCCGGTCATCGGGGCGCCCGGCTGCGCCCGCAGTCCGCGGGAAAACGGCTTTGACTGGATCCTCGACCGGATCCTTGCGGGTGAGTGGCCAAGTTTCGACGATATCACCGGGCTTGGGGTCGGCGGATTGCTGACGGAGATCCCGACGCGCCCGCAGCCGCGCGAACTCGCAACGACGCCTCCATCTGGTACAGTCGAGATCGTGGTGCTTGCGGCCGGGCGCGCCAGTCGCATGGGGCCGGATGGCGGGCATAAGCTGCTGGCGACCTTCGACGGAGTGCCACTGGTGCGCCGCAGCGTCGAAGCCGCAATCGCATCGGGATACGGAAAGGTTACGGTCGTTACCGGTCACCGCGAGGGTGATATTCGTTCAGCACTTCAGGGCTTGCCGGTCAACTTCGTGTCCAATCCGGCCTATATGAGCGGCATGGCCTCGTCGCTCATCACCGGCCTGTCCGCGATCGGCAGTCGCGCCGGCGGCATGCTGGTCATGCTGGCCGATATGCCCGGGGTGACCGGCGGCGATTTGCGCAAGATGGTCGAACGCTTTGCCGATGAAGGTGGCGGTGTCATCGTCCGAGCGACAGCGGACGGGCAGCGCGGCAATCCGGTCATTCTGCCACGGCCGACGTTTTCGGCGATCATGCACCTGGTTGGGGACGTTGGCGCAAGGCACATCATCTCGAAATGCGGGCTTCCGGTCATCGACGTCGAACTGGGCACTGCCGCGCGCCTGGATCTCGACACACCGGACCAGATTGTGGCGGCCGGCGGCTTGTTGGAGGGATGAAGCGTGGACAATGCAGCGATCGAGGACATGTTCGAAACGCTCGGCCCGGTCACCATCAAGCGGATGTTTGGCGGCAAGGGCATCTATTTCGAGGGCGTGATCTTCGCACTGGAAGTGGACGGTGAAATCCTGCTCAAGGGCGACGACCACACCGCGCCGGCCTTCGAAGGGGCAGGCTCCCGGCAATGGGCCTATGACGGCAAGGGCAAGCCGGTGAAGATGCCCTATTGGAGCATTCCGGACGACGCGTTTGACGACCCGGACGAAATGGCGCGTTGGGTACGCCTTGCCTTTGACGCAGCCTTGCGCTCCAGGAAATAGAGCGACCAGCGTTATCCGCGCGACGCTGCTGCCGCGCAATTCTCAATCTCAGAAAGTAATGGAAGAGCCGCCTCGTGCGGCCGTCGGTGCGGCGATTACGCGCGCTGTTCTGCCTTGCACAGCGCCACGGCGGTGTCCGCCGCAAAACGCGATAGCGGTTGGGGCAGGGCATCGAGGTCGAACCAGCCAAACTCGGAGAACTTGTCCGGCTCTGTCAGTTGCGGCTCGCCGGAAAAACTCCGGCTGACATAGATCATCGAGATCCAATGTTGCCGATCGGCTTCAATCACCTGCTCGCTCAGGCAGAGAAAGTCGGTCGCATGCACGACCAGGCCGCTCTCTTCCTCGGCCTCACGCCGAGCCGCCGCTTCAGAGCGTTCCATATGGTCGACCTTGCCGCCGACAATGTTCCAGTGCCCGGCCTCGGGTGCGTTCACGCGCTTGTAGAGCAGGAGCTTGCCATCGCGCACGATCGCAAGCCCGCAGCCGAAGCCCGGAAAGTCGACGCCCGGCAGACCCATGGTCTGATCAGGCCTTGCCGACGATCAGCATGAAGGCAGGGATTTCGTCACCGAAGCCGACCGGGGTCGGGCCGTCGTCATAGTCACGACGGTGGCGGTTGCGGCGGTCGCGATTGTCGTCGTTTGCCGGGTTCGATGCGCGCACCGGACGATCGGCACGGTTGTTGTGTCCCTGCTTGTTTTCTGCGTTGCGCGCCGGTTTCACCGATTCCGCCCTTTCCGCGACTGTTTCAACTTCCGCCTCACTATCAACACGGACGGTATCGGATTTATGATCGGAACGGCCCCTCGAGCCGCGATCCCCATCTTTTTTCCGGTCCTTGCGACCGTCGCGGTCACGACCACGATCGCGGCGACCGCTGTCGTGGCTTTCCATCGGTTCGGGCAGATTGTTGAGGTCGCCGTTCAGCCATTCGACCTTCTGGCCGATCAGCTTTTCGATCGCATCGGAGAACTTGGTGTCGCGCTTCGTCACCAGCGTGAAGGAAGCACCGGAACGGCCGGCACGACCGGTACGGCCAATGCGGTGAACGTAGTCTTCCGCATGGATCGGAACGTCGAAATTGAAGACGTGGCTGACGTCAGGGATATCGAGACCACGCGCGGCAACATCGGAAGCGACGAGCAGCTTGATGTTGCCGTCCTTGAAGTTCGCAAGCATGGTCATGCGCGAGCGCTGGTCCATATCGCCATGCAACGCGCCGACGGAGAAGCCGTGGCGATCGAGCGAACGGAACAGGTCGGCGACGTCCTTCTTGCGGTTGCAGAAGATGATCGCGTTCTTCAGTTCGTCCTGGGCGCGAATCAGATCGCGCAGCACCGCGCGCTTCTCGTAGTCCTTGGCGTGTGCGGCGACAAAGCGCTGCGTCACGGTCTGCGCCGTCGAGGCCGGGCGGGCGACTTCGACACGCTCCGGGTTCTGCAGGAAGCGGTCGGCGAGCTTCTGGATTTCCGGCGGCATGGTTGCCGAGAAGAACAGCGTCTGGCGGGTGAACGGGATCAGCTTGGCGATGCGCTCGATATCGGGAATGAAGCCCATGTCGAGCATACGGTCGGCTTCGTCGATGACGAGGATTTCAACGCCGGTCATCAGGAGCTTGCCGCGCTCGAAGTGGTCAAGCAGGCGGCCGGGCGTGCAGATCAGCACGTCGGCGCCGCGCTCGAGCTTGCGGTCCTGCTCATCGAAGGAAACGCCACCGATCAGAAGCGCAATGTTGAGCTTGTGGTTCTTGCCGTACTTGTCGAAGTTCTCTGCAACCTGAGCGGCGAGTTCGCGCGTCGGCTCGAGGATCAGCGTGCGCGGCATGCGAGCGCGGGCGCGACCCTTTTCGAGCAAGGTCAGCATCGGCAGCACGAAAGAGGCCGTCTTGCCCGTACCCGTCTGCGCGATGCCCAGAATGTCACGTCGCTGCAGGGCCGGCGGAATGGCGCCAGCCTGGATTGGGGTCGGGGTTGTGTAGCCCGCATCGGTAACAGCGGAGAGAACTTTTTGGCTCAGGCCAAGGTCAGCAAAATTGGTCAAAGGGAAATCTGTTTCCGTTCCGGTTCAATAGAACACTGATCGATCGATGGAAAACGCACGAGCACGTGGCGGCGCTCTTAAGCCGAACGACGCCGAAAGTCAAGAAATCCAGCACGTTGAAGCGGCAAAAGGTAAACAGCGGCGAATCTGTCGCATTTCTTGTCAAGGCGCGACGGGCGCCTAACGCTCAGTTCATGTAGCTTGCGAGCTTGCTGCTGGCGTCCAGAAACCGCATCGGATCCACCGCAGCACCGTTCAGGCGAATTTCATAGTGCAGGTGCGGTCCAGTCGATCGCCCGGTGTTGCCGGACTTGGCAATGACCTCGCCGGCCTTCACCTGATCGCCAACCCGGACGAGCACTGCGGAGAGGTGGGCGTAGCGGGTCGAAACGCCGTTGCCGTGGTCGATCTCGACCATGTTGCCATAGCCGCCGGTCAACCCGGCATTGGTGACGGTGCCAGGCGCGGTCGAGCGAATGCGAGTGCCTGTGGTTGCGCGAAAGTCGATGCCGGCGTGAAGCGCGAGGCGGCCGAGAAACGGATCGAGGCGGTTGCCGAAGTCGCTGGTGATGTCGCTCGCCGGAGAGGGATTGCCGAACGGCAACAGGCGCGCCTGCGCCCTGGTCCGCTCGAGTTCGACAAGAGCGCTGTCGAGCGCCGCCAGCGATCTGCCAAAATCGTCTTCTACCACCGGCTCGACAAAGGGACCACCGATTGCACCCTCCGCAGACGCAGACGTTGCGCCCGTCGGAGCGAGTTCCGCCACATCGCCAACGGGCAGGGTCACGCCCGTATGCTCGACGATGCCGCGAATTGCGTGAGATGTCTTTGACGCGCCCTGGGTCAGTTGCTGCAACCGCGCCATCTGGTCGCGTTCAACGTCCTTCAGCGAAAGCGTGACTTTCGAGAACAACCGATCGGCGCGATCGGACGTTGATTCGGTCACATTGGGAGCGGCATAACCGAGCGCCCTTGGCCGAACTGCACCGTCGACTGCGGCGCTGCCCAGGCCCATCAGCTTCTCGATCGCCTTCACCCCGCTGCTCGCATCGGCACGTTTGTCATAGGCGAGGGGCTCGACGGCCGGAGTATCGTTGGTTTCGGTCGTCAAGCCGGAGCTTTCCGCCCGTTCGACCAGCGCGCCGAGCTTGCCGTTGCGCGATGTCAGCGCCATCTGCTGGCGCAAAAGCTTCTCGACCTTTTCCTCGACCACCTGCTGGTCGAGCAGTTGCCGGCTGGTGACCCGATCGACCTGGGCCCTGAGCGCGGTGATTCGGTCCTCGTATTCGTGCTGCATGCGGGCCTGGCGGGCGATCGTGCCGCCAATGAGATCGTCGCGAAGAACCAAGTAGGACGTGGCGGCGAGATAGCCGATGCTGCAGACCCCGGCGAAGGACACGGCAAGGGCCGCCATCCACGGCCGCACTGTCATGTGACGAACCTTGTCGCCACTCGCCAGGATCAGAACGTGATTTTCCTTACGTTTTCCGAAAGCACGATTTGCCGAACGTCCAGACACCCGTTCTCTCCCGCCAAGTGCGCGTTGCCTCGCTCACCTGTGGGTCATTACACTTTGTTAGGGTTAACAATTCATTGATCATGATTGCGCCGGCGCGACGGGAAACGGTCTGCCACCGCTGTTTGCCGTCAACGGTTGGTCGAAGCGGTCATCGATCGGTAGAAGGACGGCGTGAGGCCGGCCTCGGCGCGCGCGATGTCGTTGAACGGTGCTTTCAGCGGCCCGCGGAAATTGCTGCGCACCAGCGCCTGGAACGTCGTCGCCGGGTCTTTCTTTTCGCGCGCACACAGGAAGCGGAACCATTTGGCGCCGACGGCGACATGGCCCTTCTCGTCCTCATAGATGATGTCGAGCACAGCAGCACTTTCGAAGTCGCCGGTTTCGCGCATCTTCGCCTGCAGCGCCGGCGTCACATCGAGGCCGCGCGCTTCAAGGATGAGGGGCACCACCGCCAGCCGCGCCGTCAGGTCGTTGCGTGTGTCGTGGGCCGCCTGCCAGAGCCCGTCATGGGCCGGCAGGTCGCCATAATCCGCTCCGAGGTCCTTCAGCCGCTGCCGCACCAGACGGAAGTGTTTGGCTTCCTCGAAGGCGACACGCATCCAGCCGTCGAAAAATGAGTTGGGGACCTGCTCGGTCGCAAAGCGGGCGACGATATCGAGGGCCAGATCGACGGCATTGAGTTCGATATGGGCAATCGAATGAAGCAGGGCTATGCGGCCCTTGAGGGAAACCAGGGACCGCCGCTTGACCTGGGTGGGCGGAATGAGTTCGGGCTTGTCGGGGCGGCCCGGTCGCAGCGGTACCGGTCGATCGAGCGGCGAGCGCAAGGACAGCTTGCGGCACTGCCAGCGCCTGGCGGCCTCCTGCGCCAGTTCCGTCTTGACCTCAAGATCGGCGGCCAGGATCGCTTCGACGGCAGCGCCTCGAAGGCTGTGAAAAGCCGGCAGTTCGGTCATGGCCGCATCCTCAAAGCGCCTTTGCCGCGTCCAGGACCTCACGGGCGTGCCCGTCGACCTTCACCTTCTCCCAAACCCTGAGAACGACGCCGTCAGCGCCGATCAGGAACGTGCTGCGCTCGACGCCCATGTACTTGCGGCCGTACATCGTCTTTTCCACCCAGACGCCATAGGCGTCGACGACAGCCTTTTCTTCGTCGGCGGCGAGCGTAACGGTTAGGTTGTGCTTCTTGGCGAAGCGATCGTGCTTCTTCACCGAATCAGGCGAAAGCCCGATCAGGGCGATACCGGCGGCAGCGAATTCGTCGACCAGTTCGGAGAAGGAGATTGCCTCGAGCGTGCAAGCCTGCGTGTCGTCCTTCGGATAGAAGAACAACACGACCGGCCGGCCGCGCAGGGCAGAAAGCGAAATCGTGCCGCCACCGTCGCGCGGCAGCGTGAAGTCGGGAGCGACATCGCCTGGGACGGGTCTTGCCATGAATAAACCTTCCTTCCGCCAAGTTTTGCAGACAATCGGACGCTACTGCGAAGTGCTACAGCGACCTTTGCGCGTCTGATAAGACGCGCGGCGCTGTAGGGCATATCGAAATTCGTCAACTATCGTCCAGCGCATTTGTGCTAGATTCGACAGGTTTCGGACGGCTTGGGCCGCTACGAAGCGTGACTGTCGGCTGCGCGCGCGATTCCCGTTGCTGAGTGCCGGCTTTCCACAGCATGGTCCCGCGTCTCATCGTGACTCTGCATGACGACATGTGGTCTAGAGTAGCAAGCAGTCGTCGCCAGCCGCAGCAACGCAATGGGGCGGCATTGACGCTCGAAATGAACGAAGGGCATCCGCGCTGATGAGTGAAATCCGCGGCGAAAAAGTCGGCTTTCGCAAGAAAGACATCGTCGCTTTGCATGCGTTGCCTTCAGCGCAGGCACACGATCCCATCATCGTGCACGCCCCACGCAAGAACGGGATCCTCCGTTTCTGCGCCAAAGTCGCGATGGGCCTGTTTCTTTGTGCTTTCGTGATCGGGGCGAGCCTCGTTGCCGTCATCGAAAGCGGAATGATGGACAGCACGCTGAATGCGCGAGCCCGCACAGCGCTCAATGCTGCGCTCGGCGACGCCTACCGTGCCGAAGTCGGCAGCACCGTCATCCGCATGACCAGCAACGGCGCGCTCGCACTCAAGGCGCGGGAGGTGGCACTTAGCGAGGCGACGTCCGGCCAGCCCGTCGCCAGGCTCCGTTCGATTTCGATCGCGCTCGACCCCGTCGCGCTGATGACCGGACGCATTGCCGTCTCAAGTCTGGAAGCGGACGGCGGTGAATTCGACACCGGGCTCCTTCCCAGAGGCGAACCGCTCGACCTTACCAAGGTCCGCATCGCCGACGTTGGCGAGGCGCTCGAAGCAATCTTCGCCCATGTCGACCGCATGTCGCAGATGGCGGCGGGGCGCGGCAGCCAGACGGTAACGCTTTCCGATTTCAATTTCTCCGTCGTCGGCGCGCGCAAGCGCGTCGTGCCGATCGTCGCCTCGGAACTGGAGTTCAATCGCGAGTCAGACGGCTCGATGAGCGTCAAGGGCAACGTCACGATAGACGGGGTGGAGGTCGAGCTCAGCGCTGGCGCTCTTGGTCAGAGCGGGCATGTGACCGGCTTTGAAGCGGCAATCACCAACCTGCCGCTTGCGCCATTCTTTTATCACGGCAAGTCGGGTGCCGAGCAGGCCTTTGGCATTGATGCGACGGCTGGGCTGACACTCAAGGCCACACGCGCGGTCGGCAACGCAAAGCCGGATCTGCGCGTTTCGGTGCGCACCTCCAAGGGCGCGTTCCACGCGGGCGGTCTTGTCTCGACCGTCAATCCTTCGCAGGTGGATATCGCCTACGATTTCGAGCGTTCCGCGATCGAGATCCTCCCGTCCGTGGTCAAGATGGGGCGCTCGAACTTTCCGTTCACCGGGGCCATCATCGACCTCGACAAGATGGCTGGCACCACGGAAAAGGGCTTTGCCATCGACCTGCTCTTGAAGAACGCCAGCTCGGCGCCTGAAGACATCGCCGAGCAGCCGTTGGTCTTCGATGCCAAGGCGACCGGCCGGTTCACATCCGACACACACCGACTGATCTTCGACGAGCTTGCCGTATCGAGCCCGCTCGGCTCGATGTTTGGATCGCTTTCGGTCGCTTTCGGCGAGACCTCGCCGCAGATCAGTTTTGCGTCGGTCAGCGATCGGTTGGAGGCAACCGCGGTCAAGCAATTGTGGCCGTGGTGGATCGCCAAGGGTGCTCGGCGCTGGGCCATCGGCAATCTTTTCGGCGGTACCGTCACCAATGCGCGCATCGAAGTGTCGCTCGCCGCCGGTCGGATCGCCAATACCGAGGGTGAGTTGAAGCTCAACGAGCAGGAACTCAACATCAACTTCGATATCGACGACACGCGCATCAACATCACAGGCGAAATTCCGCCACTGCGTGACACGTCCGGCCAGTTCAAGCTGAGCGGCCAACGGATGACGGTCCAGGTGGGGCAGGGCACAGCCTTTTTCCCATCCGGTCGTTCGGTGGCGCTGAATGGCGGTGATTTCATTCTTCCCGACGTCTACACCAAGCCGCTGATGGCAGAGATGAAGATCGAGGTCGGCGGCAATGCCGACGCGATTGCCGAGCTCGTCAGCTACAAGCCGATCCAGGCGCTGCAGAAAACACCGTTGCTGCCGGAAGATTTCAGCGGTCCGCTGACCGCTCTCGTCGGCGCACGCTTCGGCCTGATCTCGGACCAGCATCCGCCGAAGCCACTCTGGCAGGTGGAGATGCAGCTCGAAAAGGTCACCGTGAACAATGCAATGTTCGGGCGCGCGGTATCGGACCTCGCCGGAACCTTCCGGGTCGACAATCAGCAGGCGGTGCTCGATGCGGATGCGCGGATCGAAGGCGCCAAAGTCAAGATCGCGCTGACGGAACCCGTCGATGCGAGCTCGACCGTAAAACGTTCGCGCGAAATTTCGGGCACGCTGGACGAGGGCGTCTGGCAGAAACTCATTCCCGGTCTGTCGCGGATCGTGTCGGGGCCGATCACGGTCGATGTCGCGATCGACGAGGCCAACAGGCAGAAGGCCAAGGTCGGCCTTACCAAAGCTGCGTTGTCGCTTCCCTGGATTGGCTGGAGCAAGGGTGTCGGGATCCCGGCCGAAGTGCAGTTCACGTCGAGCATCGAGGGCGAGATCGCGACGATCAGCGATTTTGCGATCGCCGGCGACGGTTTCGGCGCACGTGGCTCGCTGAAGGTCGACGATGGTGGCCTGCTCTCGGCGGATCTCGATAGTGTCCGTTTGGCCCAAGGCGACGATTTCAAGGTCGACGTCGATCGCGCCAAGGGTGGCTACACGGCGACCCTGAGTGGCGCTGCCGCCGACATAAGGCCAATCCTGGCGCAGTTGAAGTCCGGGAGCGACCAGAACCAGAGCGGCGGCGACGACGTCACCATCAAGGCCCAGCTCGACCGTGTCACCGGTTTCAACGGAGAAACGCTGTCCAACGTCAATCTGGTCTATGCCGAGCGGGGACGTCAGATCGAGGACGTCAACCTTTCAGCCGTCACTGACAGCGGCCAGGCGCTGGTCGCGCGGCTGGCCAAGGCCGGTGCCGACAATACGCTTGAGGTGACCACCGGTGACGCCGGATCGCTGGCGCGATTTGCCGACATCTACCAGAACATGCGCGGCGGCCTGCTTAATCTGAAACTGCGTGATCGAGGGGGGCGCTCATGGCGCGGGACCGTCGATATCCGCAAGTTCCAGCTCGTCGGGGAACAGCGGCTGCAATCGATGGTATCGACGCCGACGGGCGCCGACGGACGCAGCCTCAACCAGGCGGTCCGCCGCGACATCGACGTCAGCAGCGCCCGCTTCGAGCGCGGTTTCGCACAGCTTGCACTCGACCGCGGTGCGATCCGTATCGATGGCGGGGTGTTGCGCGGTACCGACGTCGGAGCGACCTTCCAGGGAACCGTGCGCGACAACAACGGCAACATGGACATGACCGGCACCTTCATGCCGGCCTATGGGCTGAACCGTCTCTTCGGTGAGCTTCCGCTGATCGGCGTGCTGCTCGGCAATGGGCGCGACCGTGGTCTGCTTGGCATTACCTTCAAGCTCAACGGCCCCTTCAACCAGCCGAAGCTGACGATCAACCCATTGTCGATCATCGCGCCGGGCGTCTTCCGCAGCATTTTCGAGTTCCAATGAAAAAGGCCGGCGCAATGGCCGGCCTCTCAGCGCTACATCATGAAGCCACGGCTCAGACCGGACGCACCAGGATGTGCTTCTTCTTGCCAAGCGAGAGCTTGACGACGTTGTCGCCGGTCACGTCACCGGAGCCGATGACCCGGCGCTCGTCGCTGACGGCCTCGTCGTTGATCCTGACCGCGCCACCCTGGACATGACGGCGCGCCTCGCCGTTGGAGGCAGCAAGGCCGGCACGTACGATCAGCGTCAGCAGGCCGAGCCCGGCCTCGAGCTCTGCGGTCGGAATCTCGACCGAAGGCAGGTTGTCGGCAAGCGCGCCTTCTTCGAAGGTCTTGCGCGCAGTTTCAGCCGCCTGCTCGGCGGCCGGGCGGCCGTGCAGCATGGCGGTGATCTCGGTCGCCAGGATCTTTTTGACCTCGTTGATCTCCGAGCCACCAAGCTTGGAAAGCCGCTCGATCTCGGCCATCGGCAGCGTCGTGTAGAGCTTGAGGAAACGGGTAACGTCGGCGTCCTCGGTGTTGCGCCAGTACTGCCAGAAGTCGTAGGCCGACAGCATGTCAGGGTTAAGCCAGATGGCGCCGTTGACCGACTTGCCCATCTTGGCGCCGGACGACGTCGTCAGCAGCGGCGAGGTCAGCGCATAGAGCTGCTCGGTGCCCATGCGGTGGCCGAGATCGATACCGTTGATGATGTTGCCCCACTGGTCCGAACCGCCCATCTGCAGACGGCAGCCGGTGCGCTTGTGCAACTCGACGAAGTCGTAGGCCTGCAGGATCATGTAGTTGAATTCCAGGAAAGACAGCGACTGCTCGCGATCAAGCCGCGTCTTGACGCTGTCAAACGACAGCATGCGGTTGACCGAGAAGTGACGGCCAACGTCGCGCAGGAATTCGAGGTAGTTGATGCCCAGCAGCCAGTCGGCGTTGTTGATCATCAACGCGTCCTTGGGGCCTTCGCCATAGGTGAGGTAGTTCGAGAAGACCGTCTTGATGCTGGCGATGTTGGCGCCGATCGTCGCCGGCGTCATCAGCTGGCGTGCCTCGTCCTTGAAGGACGGATCGCCAACCATGCCGGTGCCGCCGCCCATCAGCGAGATCGGCCGATGGCCGGTAGCCTGCATCCAGTGCAGCATCATGATCTGGATCAGGCCGCCGGCATGCAGGCTCGGCGCGGTCGGATCGAAGCCGATATAGGCCGTCACGGTTTCCTTGCGGAACAGCTCATCCAGGCCAGACTCGTCGGAGATCTGGTGGATGAAACCACGCTCGCTGAGGGTGTGAAGGAAATCGGACTTGAAACCGGACATGATCTGTCTCTCTTGCGGGGAGGTTTTGAACGAACGGGCGTTTAGCACTGTTTTTGCGCATAATCACTCCAAAAGTGATTCTGGAAATGTTGACGCGATGACACAGATGAGAACGGCAATCGGCCTGATGAGCGGCACGAGCATGGACGGCATCGACGTCGCCCTGCTGCGCA
The DNA here is from genome assembly GCF_037026475.1 of Ensifer sp. MJa1. Lineage (NCBI taxonomy): Bacteria > Pseudomonadati > Pseudomonadota > Alphaproteobacteria > Hyphomicrobiales > Rhizobiaceae > Ensifer > Ensifer sp. MJa1. Next base: position 93,007 of record NZ_JAKUMO010000012.1, read on the forward strand.
CCGACGGCGAGAGCGTCGTCGAGCGCGGGCCGTCTGCCGGCTTTGCCTATGATGCGCGTTTTCGTGAGCGACTGAAGCAGGGGCTCGTCGACGCCAAGGCGATCACGCAACGTGATCAAAGGCCGGGAGCACTGCGGGACCTTGAAAGCGAACTGACCCTCTTGCACGCTCAGGCGGTGAAGGCGTTCCTGCAGCAAAACAGTCTTTATGCTGCCGAGATCGACCTCGTCGGGTTCCACGGCCAAACCGTGTTGCACCGCCCGGACGAAGCATTGACGGTGCAGATCGGCGATGGCTTCCTGCTTGGGCGCGAGACGGGCATCGATGTCATCTACGACATGCGCGCCAACGACATGGAGCACGGCGGGCAGGGTGCTCCGCTGATCCCCGCCTATCACGCTGCGCTTTCGCGCGGAGCGGCCACGGAGCGCGGGCTGAAAGCACCGGTAGTGTTCGTCAACATCGGCGGCATTTCCAACCTCACCTTCATTGGCACGGGCGATACGCTGATTGCCTATGACAGCGGACCTGGGAACACGCTCATCGATCAATGGGTGGAGGCGCATGCCGGCATCCCCTATGACCAGGGCGGCATGATCGCAAGCGAAGGAGCCATTCTGCCGGAACTCGCCGAACGCTATCTCTCCAACGCCTTCTTCACGGCGAAGCAACGCCGCTCCCTGGATCGCAATGATTTCTCACCGCCGGAAGGCCGCGAGGCTGGCCTGGCAGACGGGGCTCGCACGCTCGCCCATGTGACGGCAGCGGCAGTCGTCAAATCGGCGGCACACCTGCCGCAGCGGCCAGCGACCTACATCGTCTGCGGCGGGGGCCGCCTCAACCCGGTGATCATGCGCGACCTGAGTACACTTGCCGAAGCGCAAGGCGCCGCCGTCATTGTCGCCGAGGACGCCGGCTTCAACGGCGACTCGATGGAGGCGGAGGCCTGGGCCTATCTGGCCGTTCGCGCAGAACGCCGCTTGCCATTGACCTATCCGGGGACCACCGGCGTCAGCCATCCGGTGACGGGCGGAATCCACGCGCCAAGGCCCGCCGGTTGAGCGCTCCACAACCTGCCGCCCGCTACCAAAGGGATTAATCAATTCTTCGCATCGGAGCGTTAACATCGGCGGCCGCTGACGTATTATGCGGAAAAAACAACATTGCGCTGCATGAAAGTTCGGATTCGTCGATGGGTGGTGCGATTTCTCTGCTGGCTGTGAACTTCATCATCGCGCAGATCTTCACGGCCGCATTTCTCACCATTGCCACCAAGAGCCGCCAGCGCCGCGCGGCCCTTTGGTGTGCCGCCGGATTTGCCGTTGCCTCGCTTGCCGCCGTCTGCGAAGCCATCGTGCCGTTCTCGTCCTCGCCGAAGTTCTTTGCCGTCGGCGCCTTTGCCTCGGTGCTCGGCGGCTTCTGCCTGCTGCGCTTCGGCCTGGGGCTCTTTTATCAGGTACCGGTGCGCTGGCCGTTGCTTGGCGCCTGCCTTGTCGCCGGCGTGGCACTTGACCTGGCAATCTACGATCTGCCGCGCAGCACATTGCGCCATGCCTTCTTCTATCAATTGCCATTCTTTGCCGTGCTTGCATGGACTGCATCCGTGGTCCTCCGCTCGGGACGCCGCTCCTTCTTCGACTGGCTGCTCTTCAGCCTGCTCGCCCTGTCGGCCAGCTACTATCTCATCAAGATTTATGCAGCCGTGATGGCCGGATCAGGCGCCACAGCCCAGGACTATGTTTCCAGTCCGTTTGCACTCATTTCCCAGGCGCTGGGCGCGATGCTGATTGTCGGCGCCGGCCTTGCGATGCTTGGCGTGATGGTCAAGGACATCATCGACGACGCCCAGGCCCGCTCGGAAATCGACCTGCTTTCCGGGCTCTACAATCGCCGCGGTTTCATGGAGCGTGTCACGCCTTTGCTGCACGCCCGCCCGAGCGAAACGCCAGGGACGCTGATCCTCGCCGATCTCGATCGCTTCAAGCTCGTCAACGACACCTATGGGCACCACACCGGCGACGAGGTGATTCGCCGCTTCGCACGGGTACTGATGGACGTCATGCCGAACCGTGCCGTCGCCGGACGCCTCGGCGGCGAGGAGTTCGCCGTGTTTCTGCCTTGCACGGATCTGTCGGAGGCGCGCGTCGTTGCCCATGGGATGCGCGCGGCGATCATGTCTCAACAGATTGCCGGCCTGCCGGAAGCGGCCCGGATAACCTCGAGCTTCGGCGTCGCAGCCGTTGGTCGCGGCGAGACGCTCGACCTCGTGATGCAGCGCGCCGACAAGGCGCTCTATGCGGCCAAGGAGAATGGGCGCAATCGCGTCGAATGCGCCGATATGCCGATGACGATCGTCAATCCGGCCGTGCCTCACTGGATCGGCCGCCACTAGGCGCATCTGCAAGGGCATTCATCGCCAGCCGCCGGGCGGACGCGCCGGATGCGGTGCCGATGCCCTTTGCCTGCAGGAAGCGAAGTATGTCCTGCGTGAACTGGTCCGGGTCCTGCAGCAGGGAAAAGTGACTGACTTCCGGCTGGATGAAGAGACCAGCGTTCGGAATGTTGTCGGCGATGAACAGCGTGTCGCTGCGCTGGATGACCTCCTCATGATCGCCGTCGACGACCCAGACGGGCACCTGGATCCCCTGGAGGTTGCGCTCGGTCATGTTCGGCTGCGTCGTCCACATCTTCAGCATCTGATCATAAAACGCGCCATAGGCGCCGGGGGTGGGAGACAGGCTCCGGTATTCCGCGCTCGCTCGAGCCTCGTATGCCTGAAACATCGCGCAGTTGGTCAGGTCGTAGGTGCCGGATGGTTTGCTGTTCGCACCGAAGGCAAACAAACCGCTGATCCGCTCGGGATAACGCATCGCCATCTTCTGGCCGGTAATCGCGCCGTCACTCCAGCCGATCACGGCGCTGCTCGATACGTTCAGATGGTCCATCAGCCCGATGACATCGCAAACCATCAGATCATAGCTGATCTCCAGGCCGTCAGCGCTGCTGCGCCCGTGGCTGCGGGTGTCCATCACGATCACCTGGCAGGATCTGGCAAGGTCGGGCACCTGACGCCCCCAGTAGTTGGAATTGGCGAGGCCGCCGTGCAGCATGATGACCGGCTCGCCTGAACCATAGGAGGCGTACCAAATGTCGGCACCTGGGACGCGGACAACCTCAGACCGGGCAGCAGGAGGAAGCTCCGGAGTATCTGGAAGGGACAGCCACTTCGGTCCGCCAGATGGCACGCCCAGCACTTCCGTCTAGCACCCTCCCAAAGACGCTGAACGTGATCCAGGACACGCATGCCAAGGGCATGGGCCGATCAACTCAAAATAACCGGAATTCCCCACGAACACCCTAGGATTGCACTATACGCTGTTTGCACCGGCCTGGAACTCATCAAAACGGGTGAGCGCAATTGCTCGCGGCGCCCTGCGGTCGATGCGGCGGGTCAGACCGGGCGGAGAGCGCTGGCTGGCGCCATAAAAAAAGCGCCGCGCACCCAAGGGGTACGCGGCGCTCCGACTTGATCAAGTCCAATCAGCGAATGCGCTTGGCCGCCGGTTCCGGCGTCAGTTCGCCGTTCAGGCGACGGTCGAGATAATCCTCGCATTCGCCCATCAGGCTTTCGACCTGGCCATTGAAGAAGTGGTTGGCGCCAGGCACCGTGCGGTGCGTGATGAGAATGCCCTTCTGGGCCTTCAGCTTCTCAACGAGACCGTTGACGTCCTTTTCCGGCGCCACCTTGTCCGAATCGCCATTGATGATCAGGCCGGACGACGGGCAGGGCGCCAGGAACGAGAAGTCGTAGATGTTGGGCTGCGGCGCCACGGCCATGAAGCCTTCGATTTCCGGGCGACGCATCAGGAGCTGCATGCCGATCCAGGCGCCGAAGGAATAGCCGGCGACCCAGCAGCTCTTGGAATCCGGATGCAGGCTCTGCACCCAGTCGAGCGCCGAGGCTGCGTCGGAAAGCTCACCCGCGCCGTGGTCGAATTCGCCCTGGCTGCGGCCGATGCCGCGGAAATTGAACCGCAGTGTCGTAAAACCGCGCTTCTGGAACATGTAAAAGAGCTGGTAGACGATCTGGTTGTTCATCGTGCCGCCGAACTGCGGGTGCGGGTGCAGGATGATGGCGATCGGCGCGCTCTTCTGCTTCGAAGGCTGATAGCGGCCTTCGAGGCGGCCGGCGGGTCCGTTGAAGATGATTTCGGGCATTGGCTCTCCGGGCGTGTTCCTGGTTCGAATCTTGGTTTCAGATCGCGATCAGTCTTGACGAAAGCAGTCAGCTTTTCTAAAACCTAGTTTAGAACCGTTCAAAACTTCTGTGCGGGCATTCCGCCCTGTGCTTCGTCTCATAAGGCAAGCGGCGCGGAAAATTCAAGGAAAATGCATCGCCGGTTGTTGCCGGCTTGCAGCCTGTTGTTCTAGCGAAGGAAATCATGTCGGGTTCGCGCATCTACATGGACTGGAACGCCACGGCGCCGCTTTCGAGCGACGCGCGCAGCGCGTGCCTGTCTGCGCTCGACCTCATCGGCAATCCGTCGTCCGTTCACGGCGAGGGCCGGGCGGTGCGCACGCTGATCGAGAATGCCCGTCGCGATGTAGCCGGACTTTGTGGCGCGAAGGCCGCAAGCGTCATCTTCACCAGCGGCGCGACGGAAGCGGCCAACCTGGTGCTTACGCCGGACTTCCGCATGGGCCGCACGCCGCTCAAGATCGGCAAGCTCTATGCTTCGGCGATCGAGCACCCGGCCGTGCGCGAAGGTGGACGTTTCCCGCGCGAAGCACTTAGTGAAATTCCGGTGACCTCTGCCGGCGTTGTCGACCTGCATGCGCTACGCGAACTGCTCGCCGCGCATGACCGTGCGCTCGGCCTGCCGATGGTCGCCGTCATGCTGGTCAACAATGAGACTGGAATCATTCAACCGGTTGCCGCGATTGCCGAGATCGTTCGCACTGTCGGCGGCATCCTTGTCGTCGATGCGGTGCAGGCCGCCGGCCGCACTCCGCTTGCGATTGAGGACCTCGGCGCCGATTTCCTCATTCTGTCGTCGCACAAGATCGGCGGCCCCAAGGGCGCAGGCGCGCTCGTCGCCCGCGGCGAAGTGATGATGCCGGCGCCGCTGATCCGCGGTGGCGGACAGGAAAAGGGGCACCGCTCGGGGACTGAAAATCCGGTGGCGATTGCAGGCTTTGCCGCAGCCGCCCGCAAGGTCGGTGTGGACGTTGCCGCACGGATGGCGCCGATCACAGCACTCCGCGACAGCCTCGAGCGCGAGATGCAGGCGGCAGCCGCCGATGTGGTCATTCATGGCCGCGACGTTTCGCGCGTTGGCAACACCATCTTCTTCACGCTTCCTGGCCTGAAGGCGGAAACCGGACAGATCGCGTTTGATCTCGAAGGGGTGGCACTTTCGGCGGGATCGGCCTGCTCCTCCGGCAAGGTCGGGCGGAGCCATGTGTTGACGGCGATGGGCTACGATCCGCGTCAGGGTGCTCTTAGGATATCGATCGGCGAAACGACAAGTGAAGCCGAAATCGAACGTTGCGCAGCAGCCTTTGCGAAGGTAGCAGCAAGGCGGCGCATGCCGGGGCAGGCCGCCTGAGGCGACGTGGTGGGACGAAATTGCGGAAAAGCAATTTTCCGCTTGGCAAACAGGGTGAAAAGCGCCTTTTAGCCATTACATAAGCGGTGCGCCAAGTCACACCGCGCTGACAAGCTGCCGGACCTTGGATCCGGCAAGATTGGAGAACGACATGCCTGCCGTGCAGGAAACCATTGATCAGGTCCGCCAGATCGACGTGGACCAGTATAAGTATGGCTTCGAGACGACTATCGAAGTCGAGAAGGCGCCGAAGGGCCTTTCGGAAGACATCATCCGTTTCATCTCGGCGAAGAAAGACGAGCCGGAATGGATGCTGGAATGGCGTCTTGAGGCCTACCGCCGCTGGCTGACGCTCGAAGAGCCGACCTGGGCGCGCGTCAGCTATCCGAAGATCGACTTCAACGAGATCTACTACTACGCCGCTCCCAAGGGCGTGACCGGTCCGAAGTCGCTCGACGAAGTCGATCCCGAGATCCTCAAGGTCTACGAAAAGCTCGGCATTCCGCTGAAGGAACAGGAAATCCTCGCCGGCGTGCAGAAGTCGAAGATCGCCGTCGACGCCGTATTCGACAGCGTCTCGGTCGTCACCACCTTCAAGGAAGAACTGAAGAAGGCCGGCGTGATCTTCATGTCGATCTCCGAGGCGATCCGCGAGCATCCGGATCTCGTGAAGAAGTATCTCGGCTCCGTCGTTCCGACGACCGACAACTACTATGCGACGCTGAACTCGGCGGTCTTTACCGACGGCTCCTTCGTGTTCGTGCCGAAGGGCGTTCGTTGCCCGATGGAACTGTCGACCTACTTCCGTATCAACGAGAAGAACACCGGCCAGTTCGAGCGCACGCTGATCATCGCCGAAGACGGCGCCTATGTGTCCTACCTGGAAGGCTGCACCGCGCCGCAGCGCGACGAGAACCAGCTTCACGCGGCCGTTGTCGAACTGGTTGCGCTCGATGACGCCGAGATCAAGTACTCGACGGTGCAGAACTGGTACCCGGGCGACAAGGAAGGCAAGGGCGGCATCTACAACTTCGTCACCAAGCGTGGCGATTGCCGTGGCAAGAACTCCAAGATCTCCTGGACGCAGGTCGAGACCGGTTCGGCGATCACCTGGAAGTACCCGTCCTGCATCCTGCGCGGCGACGGTTCGCGCGGCGAGTTCTACTCGATCGCCGTTTCCAACGGTCATCAGCAGATCGATAGCGGCACCAAGATGATCCATCTCGGCAAGAACACGTCAAGCCGCATCGTCTCCAAGGGTATCGCTGCCGGCGTTTCGGAAAACACCTATCGCGGCCAGGTTTCGGCCCACCGCAAGGCCGAGAACGCCCGCAACTTCACCCAGTGCGATTCGCTTTTGATCGGCGACAAGTGCGGCGCGCACACCGTTCCCTACATCGAGGCGAAGAACTCGACGGCACAGTTCGAGCACGAGGCGACGACGTCGAAGATATCCGAGGACCAGCTGTTCTACTGCCTGCAGCGCGGCATCCCGACCGAAGCGGCGATCGCGCTGATCGTCAACGGCTTCGTCAAGGAAGTGATCCAGGAACTGCCGATGGAATTTGCTGTCGAAGCGCAGAAGCTGATCGGCATCTCGCTCGAAGGCTCGGTCGGCTAGGGCCCCGGACTGAAAATTGAATGGCGCGCACCGAGAGTTTGCGCGCGAACGAACGTTCGTTTCCCAAGAGGACGATAGAAATGCTTGAAATCAAGAACCTGCACGCCCGCATCGCCGAAGACGGCACTGAAATCATCCGTGGCCTGAACCTCACCGTGAAGGCCGGCGAAGTCGCCGCCATCATGGGCCCGAACGGCTCCGGCAAGTCGACGCTGTCCTACATCCTCTCGGGCCGCGAAGACTACGAAGTGACCGAAGGCGACATTCTCTACAACGGCGAGAGCATCCTTGAGCTCGACGCTTCCGAGCGCGCGGCCAAGGGCATCTTCCTGGCCTTCCAGTATCCGGTCGAAATCCCCGGCGTTGCCACCATGCAATTCCTGAAGGTGGCGATGAACGAGCAGCGCAAGTATCGCGGCGACGACGAACTGACGACGCCGGAATTCATGCGCCGCGTCAAGGAAGCCGCAGCCGAGCTGAAGATCGCTCCGGAAATGCTGCGTCGTCCGCTCAACGTCGGCTTCTCCGGCGGTGAGAAGAAGCGCGCCGAAATCCTGCAGATGTCGCTGCTCCAGCCGAAGCTGTGCGTGCTCGACGAGACGGATTCGGGCCTCGACATCGACGCGCTCAAGATCGTTGCAGACGGCGTGAACGCGCTGCGCTCGCCGGACCGCGCCGTCGTCGTCATCACCCACTACCAGCGCCTGCTCGACTACATCGTTCCGGACACGGTTCACGTGCTCTACAAGGGCCAGGTGATCAAGTCGGGCGACAAGACGCTGGCGCACGAACTCGAAGCCAACGGCTACGCGGACATCATCGAGGCCGCGGCTTGACGCCTGTTGAAGGAGTGTTCGAATGAATATGCAACAGGCAATCAAGATGACGGCGGCCGAAACGGCGCTCGTCGACGCCTATACCAACCAGATTGGTGATCTGCCGGGTGATGGTTCGGTGCTCTCGGTTCGTGACACGCTGGTGCACGAACTGCGCACGGCCGGCCTTCCGACCCGCCGTGTCGAATCCTGGCACTATACCGACCTGCGCACGCTGCTGCGCACCGTGCCGGCCGCTGACCCGACGGCATTCGCCGATCGCGTCGACGCGCTGGTTCCGGGCTCGACAGTGCTTTCGGTCCGCAACGGCCACGCAGATATCAAGGGCAACCTGCCTGATGGCGTGACCGTGCGCTCCTACGTCGACAGCCTGCTCGACGGTTCGGCCACGGCCGGCCTTGCCGTGCTCGGCTTTGACGACGCGATCGGCCGCATCAATGGCGGTCTCGTTCGCGGCGGTCTCGAAATCGATGTGGCCGCGGAAACCTCGCTCGAAGATCCGCTGGAAATCCAGCTGGTGCAGAGCCTTGGCCAGGCGCATACGCGCTTCCCGGTCACCTTCGGTGCCGGCGCCAAGGCGACCGTGATCGAGCGGCATCTGTCGACCAAGGACGCCGAGAGCTTCGTTTCCTCCGTCAGCGACGTGACGCTTGCCGAAGGTGCCGATGTCATCTGGATCATCCTGCAGCAGCAGGGCGCTGCCGATACCCATCTCGGCCAGATCCGCTTCGACCTCGGCAAGAACGCCAAGCTGCATCTCTTCGTCATCAACGCCGGCGGCAAGCTGGTGCGTCAGGAGATTCACGGCAAGACGAGCGGCGAGGGCGCTGACTTCAAGTTGCGCGGTATCAACCTGCTCGGCGGCGAAAGCCACACGGACGTGACCTTCACGCTCGGCCACAACGTACCGCACACGACCTCGACCGAGATCATCCGCAATGTCGTGTTCGACCGCGCCAAGGGCGTGTTCCAGGGCAAGATCCTGGTCGCCAAGGACGCGCAGAAGACCGACGCGAAGATGGCGTGCAACACGCTGCTTCTGTCCGACGACGCCGATCTCTCGGCCAAGCCGGAGCTCGAAATCTTCGCTGACGACGTGCAGTGCGGCCACGGTGCGACGGTCGCTGATATCGACCACACGCAGCTCTTCTATCTGATGGCGCGTGGCGTTCCGGAGAACAAGGCACGGGCGATGCTCGTCAATGCCTTCGTTGCCGAGATCGTCGAAGAGCTTGAGGACCACGAGGCGCTGGTCGAATCGCTCGAAGAGGTCATCTCGGCCTGGCTCGACAAGCACGCCTGACAGGCTTCTGCATGGTTCGATCTTGAGCCATGCAGCAGTTCAACATGGTACGGCGACTTAGCGTGTCTTCAAGAACGCGCGGCGCTGTAGCGCAATTGGATTGAAAGACATGGAACACTCTGTACCGGTGCCCGCCTACGACGTCGAAACGATCCGCAAGGATTTCCCGATCCTGTCGCGGACCGTCTATGGCAAGCCGCTTGTCTATCTCGACAACGGCGCATCGGCACAGAAGCCGCAGGTCGTGATCGACGCGATCTCCCATGCCTATGCCAACGAATATGCCAATGTCCATCGCGGCCTGCATTTCCTGTCGAACGCCGCGACGGAAGCCTATGAGGCGGCGCGCGAAAAGGTACGCCGCTTCCTCAATGCGCCTTCGGTCGACAACGTCATCTTCACCAAGTCCTCGACCGAAGCGATCAACACGGTCGCCTATGGCTACGGCATGCCCAAGCTTGGCGAGGGTGACGAGATCGTGCTCTCCATCATGGAGCATCACTCCAACATCGTTCCCTGGCACTTCATTCGCGAACGCCAGGGCGCCAAGCTCGTCTGGGTTCCAGTCGACGACGACGGCGCGCTCAATGTCGACGATTTCGTCAAATGCCTGACCGACAAGACCAAGCTCATCGCCATCACCCATATGTCGAATGCGCTGGGCACGGTCGTTCCGGTGAAGGAAATCTGCCGCATCGCCCGCGAACGCGGCATCCCGGTGCTCATCGACGGCAGCCAGGGCGCCGTGCACATGCCTGTCGATGTCCAGGACATCGATTGCGACTGGTACGTGATGACCGGCCACAAGCTCTATGGCCCCTCCGGCATCGGCGTGCTCTACGGCAAGACCGATCGCCTGAAGGAAATGCGGCCGTTCCTCGGCGGCGGTGAAATGATCGAGGTGGTGACGGAAGACACCGTCACCTACAACGATCCGCCGCACCGCTTCGAGGCCGGCACGCCGCCGATCGTGCAGGCAATCGGGCTCGGCTATGCGCTCGACTACATGGAGAAGCTTGGCCGTGCTGCAATCCAGGCGCACGAGGCGGACCTGACCGCCTATGCGCGCGAGCGCCTGTCGTCCGTCAATTCGCTGCGCGTGTTCGGCAACGCGCCCGGCAAGGGCAGCATTTTTGCCTTCGAACTCGCCGGCATCCACTCGCACGATGTATCGATGGTGATCGATCGCGCCGGGGTGGCGGTTCGCGCCGGTACGCATTGCGCCCAGCCGCTCTTGAAACGCTTCGGCGTCACCTCCACATGCCGTGCATCCTTCGGTCTGTACAATACCCGGGCCGAGGTCGATGCGCTGGCGGATGCGCTGGAGCATGCGCGCAAGTTCTTCGCTTGATAAATTCGTAAAAGGTTCAAATGGTTCTCGCATGAACCTGAACCATAATAGAAAGTCCAGGAGGCCGAGATGAGCCTTGATGCTACGGAAGAAAAGGTCGATGTCCGCGAAGGCATCGTGCATTCGGCAATCCCGGCCGAGGAACTGGCACGCCTCAGCGACGACATCATCGCCGCGCTGAAGACCGTCTACGACCCGGAAATCCCGGCCGACATCTTCGAACTCGGGCTGATCTACAAGATCGACATCGAAGACGACCGCATGGTCAAGATCGACATGACACTGACAGCGCCGGGTTGCCCGGTTGCCGGCGAGATGCCCGGTTGGGTCGAGAACGCCGTCGGCGCCGTCGAAGGTGTCTCGGGCGTCGAGGTTTCCATGACCTTCGATCCGCCGTGGACGCCTGACCGCATGTCGGAAGAGGCGCAGGTCGCCGTCGGCTGGTACTGACCGGGCGCGTCCATATTGATCCGTTAACACGCGGATACTACATTTGATTCTGTAAGGCGCCGGGCCTTTACCCCGGTGACGACAAGGAGAATGAGCCCATGGGCTTTGCCGTGATGAGCCTGACCGATGCCGCTGCCGGCCGCGTCCGTTCGATCGTCGAGAACGCCGGCGGCGATGCCAAGGGCATTCGCGTCAGCATCAAGAAGGGCGGTTGCGCCGGCATGGAGTATGCCATCGACCTGGTGACCGTGCCCAATGCCAAGGACGACCTGATCGAGCATCAGGATGCCAGGGTCTGGGTTGCGCCTGAGGCCGTGCTTTACCTGCTCGGCACGCAGATGGACTTCGAAGTCACGACGCTGCGCTCCGGTTTCACGTTCCACAACCCGAACCAGACGTCGGCCTGCGGCTGCGGCGAATCGGTCGAACTGAAGCCTGCCGACCTCGCAGCGCTTGCCGCCCGTGGCGATGCCGTGGTGCGCGCCAACTAAGTTTCCCCATCCCGCCAAATGGATAGCCAGACCCGGGTTTCCGCCGGGCCTTTTTTCTGCTGTGATGTGTGGGCGTGGAACGGGGGGATGGTAATGGCAGCCTTCAACGAGGATCTCGTCTTCAAGGCGCTCTATGAGAATTTCCCCGATCCCGTGATTATCATCGATGCCGAACGGGTCATCCGCTCTGCAAACAATGCCGCCCTTCGCCAGTTCGGTTACACGGCCGAGGAGTTCCTCGACCGGTCGGTGCGGCTGATCTATGCAAACGATGCCGAATACGAGCGACGCCTGCGCAATCGCGCCGCACGTGTGGACGAAACCGCCGCCCAGACATCGACCTATCTCTATGTCCGGCGCGATCGCTCGACGTTCTCCGGCCACCTGCGCACAACGCCGCTGATTGACGACACCGGCGAGGAACTGGCGCTCATCGGCATCATTCGCGACGTGTCCGATCTCGCAGAAGCCGTGAGCGCGCGGCAGAAGGCGTCGGAAATGCTGGACGCAGCGCTCGAAGCCATGCCCGAGGGCTTTGCCATCTTCGACCGCAACGAAAGGCTGCTGGTTTACAACGGTGCTTATAGGACCATCTGCGGCCCGGCCAGCACTGCGCTGAAGCCGGGAATTACCGCCGAGGAGATCATGCTTCTCGCACGGCAGGGCGGCCACTATCCCGATGCCTTGCCGGGTACGCGCGAGGGGGACGAGTGGATCGCCACGCGCCTGCGCGATTTCCGCTACCCCGACGGCCACGCGAAGATCTTCCGCTATGGCGACGATCGTTGGCTGAGGGTCGAGAACATCAGGACGAAGGACGGCAACACCGTCGTCTTGCGCGTCGATGTCACCGACCTGAAGCGCGCCGAGCTGGCTCTCGAGCGCCAGCGGCAGGAACTCGAGCACAAGAACGAGGCACTCGACCAGTTCACCGCGACGGTATCCCACGACCTCAAGGCTCCGCTCCGGCACATCTCGATGTTTTCCGAGATGATCGAGGACGATCTGGCCGAGGGCAATCAGGCCGAGCTCATCGACAATGCACGCCATCTGCGCGACAGCGTCCGGCGCATGAACCGGGTCATAGACAGCCTGCTCGACTATGCACAGATTGCCCATAGGGTCAGCGACTGGACGGATGTGCGGCTGGACGACATCGTCTCGGAGACCCTGTCGATCCTTGCCGGTGACGCGCAGGAAGCGGGGGCGACCTTCGAGATTGGCCCGTTGCCGGAACTTCAGGGCGACCCCGAGCTTTTGCGTCGACTGGTGCAGAACCTGGTCGGCAATGCGATCAAGTATCGCCACCCGGATCGCAAGCCGAAAATCCTCATCCATGGTGGGCTTGCGGACCAGATCGTCGAACTGGTGGTCGAGGACAACGGCATCGGCATCGACCCCCGCTTTGCCACGCGCATCTTCGAAGTGTTCCAGCGCTTGCACAAGGACGAGACCGTCTATGGTGGCACGGGGATCGGCCTGGCACTCGCCAAACGCATCGCCGAGAGCCATGGCGGCTCGATCCGCCTTGACACCACCTTCCGTGAAGGCGCACGGTTCATCGTGCTCCTTCCGAGGCGGCTACGGAAGGCGAGTTAGGGCGACACAACGTGGCAACGGCGCCAAAGCGACTGCTGCTGGTCGAGGATGACGCGCACGATGCGCGCTTCGTCATGCGTGCCTTCGCACAGGTGGATGAGACGATCGATATCGTGCTGGCAACGGATGCAGACGAAGCGATCGCCCAACTTAACCACGGCCATTTTGACTATGTGCTTCTCGATATCAATCTGCCCGGCAGCGACGGCATCGAGTTGCTGCGCCGCATTCGCCGCAGCCAGGCGACGACCGTTACACCCGTGATCGTCCTGACGTCCTCCAGCAACCCGGCCGACGTGCTCCATTGCTACACCGCCGGCGCCAACGCCTATGTCGCCAAACCCGCTTCGGTTGCCGGCTACCGAAGCTTTGCCGATGCCTTCATCCGCTTCTGGATCGACAGCACCATCCTGCCGCCAGGCATGACCACACGCCGATAGGCACGGTCGACGCGTTGAAGCGTCCCGGTCACTCTCTGTAATTCCAGGATCGAGATGGCGCCGGCGCGTGATCGCGCGTGTCCCTTGGCGCTTGGCAAGCGCCGGAGGTGGCCGGCGGAGCGACAAGACGCTCCGCCGGCTGTTCGCTGTTACTCTGCCGCTTCCGCGTAGCTTTCGAGCGGCGGGCAGGTGCAGACGAGGTTGCGGTCACCGAAGACGTTGTCGACGCGGTTGACCGGCGACCAGTACTTGTCGACGCGGAAGGCGCCCGGCGGGAAGCAGGCCTGTTCGCGCGAATAGGGACGATCCCAATCGCCGACCAGGTCTTCGACCGTGTGCGGAGCGTTCTTCAGCGGGTTGTTGGTCTTGTCCATCCGGCCTTCTTCGATGGCGCGGGCCTCCTCGCGGATCGCCAGCATCGCATCGCAGAAACGGTCGATTTCGGCCTTGGTCTCCGATTCGGTCGGCTCGATCATCAGCGTGCCGGCCACCGGCCAGCTCATGGTCGGAGCGTGGAAACCGCAGTCGATCAGGCGCTTGGCAACGTCGTCAACGGTGACGCCGGCGCTTTCGACCAGCGGGCGGGTGTCGATGATGCACTCATGCGCAACACGACCCTTCGACGACTTGTAGAGCACCTCGTAGGCGCCCTTCAGCCGTGCAGCGATGTAGTTGGCGTTGAGGATTGCCACCTTCGTCGCCTGGGTCAGGCCTTCGCCACCCATCATCAGGCAGTAGCTCCAGGAGATCGGCAGGATCGACGCTGAACCGAAGGGAGCCGCCGACACAGCACCGTCCTGGCCGTCCGTTTCCGGGTGGCCGGGAAGGTAAGGCGCCAGATGCGCCTTGACGCCGATCGGGCCCATGCCCGGACCGCCGCCGCCATGCGGAATGCAGAAGGTCTTGTGCAGGTTCAGGTGGCTGACGTCGGAGCCGATATCGCCGGGGCGGGCCAAGCCGACCATGGCGTTCATGTTGGCGCCATCCATGTAGACCTGGCCACCATGCTTGTGCACGATCTCGCAGACTTCACGCACGTTCTCTTCGAACACGCCGTGGGTCGACGGATAGGTGATCATGCAGCAGGAGAGGTTTTCTGCATACTGCTCGGCCTTCGCACGGAAATCATCCATGTCGATGTCGCCGTTATCGCTGACCTTGATGACCACGACCTTCATGCCGGCCATCTGGGCGGACGCCGGGTTGGTGCCGTGTGCCGAGGTCGGGATCAGGCAGACGTCACGATGGGCGTCGCCTCGCGCCAGGTGATAGGCGCGGATCGTGAGGAGACCGGCATATTCACCTTGTGCGCCTGAGTTCGGCTGCATCGAGATCGCGTCATAGCCGGTGACGGCGCAGAGCTTCTCCGACAGATTCTCGATCATGTGCTGGTAGCCAGCCGCCTGGTCCTTCGGAACAAACGGATGAATTTCCGAAAATTCCGGCCAGGTGATCGGCAGCATTTCCGCCGTCGCGTTGAGCTTCATCGTGCACGAGCCGAGCGGGATCATCGCCCGGTCGAGCGCAAGGTCGCGGTCCGACAGGCGACGGATGTAGCGCGTCATCTCGCTTTCGGCGCGATTCATGTGGAAGATCGGGTGCGTCAGGTACTCGCTGGTGCGCAGCAGTTGCTGCGGCAGGCGGTAGCCCGGCTCGAACTCTTCCACCTTGAAATCGCCGCCGAAGGCGCGCCAGACGGCTTCGAGCGTGACGGGACGCGAACGCTCGTCGAGGCTGATGCCGATCTTGGTCTCGCCGATCTTGCGCAGGTTCACTTCCTCGGCGACCGCAGTCTTGAGGATGATGCCCTGCAGCTTGCCGACTTCAACCGTGATGGTGTCGAAGAACACGTCTGGCTCGACGGTGTAGCCGAGCTTTTCTAGGCCCATGGCAAGGCGCACGGTCTTCTGGTGAACGCTCTGGGCGATCGCCTTGATGCCCTTCGGTCCATGGAAGACCGCGTACATCGAGGCCATGACGGCGAGCAGCACCTGCGCGGTGCAGATGTTCGACGTCGCCTTTTCGCGGCGGATGTGCTGTTCGCGGGTCTGCAGCGACAGGCGATAGGCGCGGT
Organism: Ensifer sp. MJa1; assembly: GCF_037026475.1. Taxonomy (NCBI): domain Bacteria; kingdom Pseudomonadati; phylum Pseudomonadota; class Alphaproteobacteria; order Hyphomicrobiales; family Rhizobiaceae; genus Ensifer; species Ensifer sp. MJa1. The sequence continues at coordinate 108,781 of NZ_JAKUMO010000012.1, forward strand.
TGCCGCGCGCATCGACCGAGACGCCGACGAGACGGCCGGGCATCGAGCGCTTGTGCGCATCCTTGACCGCCATGTAGGCCGCGTGCGGACCGCCATAGCCGACCGGAACGCCGAAGCGCTGGGTGCAGCCGATGGCGATGTCGGCGCCCATTTCGCCAGGCGACTTCAAGAGCGCCAGCGCCAGCGGATCGGCAGCGACCGTGGCGATCGCGCCGGTCTGGTGCAGGCGGGCGATCAGGCCGGTGAAATCATGCACGTGGCCGTAGGTGCCCGGATACTGGAAGATCGCGCCGAAGACGTCGACCGGATCGAGATCGGTGAAGGGATTGCCGATGACGATCTGCCAGCCGAGTGGCTCGGCGCGCGTCTTTAGAAGTGCGATCGTCTGCGGGTGGCAGTTCTCGTCGACGAAGAAGGCCTTGGCCTTGGACTTCGAGACGCGCTCGGCCATGGCCATGGCTTCGGCGGCAGCGGTCGCTTCGTCGAGCAGCGAGGCGTTGGCAACGTCGAGACCCGTCAGGTCGCAAACCATCGTCTGGTAGTTGAGCAGCGCTTCGAGACGACCCTGGCTGATTTCCGGCTGGTAGGGCGTATAGGCCGTGTACCAGGCGGGGTTTTCCAGGATGTTGCGCTGGATCACCGGCGGCGTGATGGTGCCGTAATAGCCCTGGCCGATCAGCGAGACGAGCTTCTGGTTGCGGTTGGCCGTCTCGCGCATCTTGTCCAGCGCTTCGCGCTCGGTCATCGGCGCGCCCCAGGCAAGCGGCGTCTTCTGGCGAATCGACGGCGGAACGGTGTCGTCGATGAGAGCGTCGAGCGTCGGATAGCCGACGACTTTCAGCATCTCGTCCATTTCGGCAGGCGACGGGCCGATATGACGCCGGTTGGCGAAGTCATACGGCTTGTAGTCGGTAAAGGTGAAATCCTTGGGCATGCTCATCAGGCGACGAGCTCCTTGTAGGCTGCTTCTTCGAGAAGGGCGTCGGCGTCGCTCGGGTTGGCAAGCTTCAGCTTGAAGAACCAGGCAGCGCCCTGCGGGTCGCTGTTGACCAGCGACGGATCGTCAACGATCGCCTGGTTCACTTCGACGATTTCGCCGTCAAGTGGACAATAGACGTCGGAAGCTGCCTTGACGGATTCGACGGTGGAGGCGGTGTCGCCCTTGGCAAACGTCGAGCCGGTTTCCGGCAGTTCAACGAAGACGAGGTCGCCAAGCTGGCCGGCGGCGTGCTCGGTGATGCCGACGGTCGCGACACCAGCTTCGATCTTCAGCCACTCGTGTTCCTCAGTGAACTTCAACATTATCGCTCTCTCCTGATCAGCGTTTGTAGGTTTGTTTGACGAAGGGAAGGGCAGCGACCGCCACCGGCAGATACTTGCCGCGCACTTCCGCAAAAAGCGTGTTGCCGATTTCCGTATGACCGGCATCGACATAGCCCATGGCGACCGGGCCATCGACCGATGGGCCGAAGCCGCCCGAGGTCACCTGACCGACCGGCGTCTTGCCTTCGGCATCGGCAAAGAGGTTGGCGCCGCCGCGAACCGGCGCGCGTCCTTCAGGCTTCAACCCAACGCGGCGACGCGAGGCGCCGTCGGCAAGCTGAGCGAGGATGCGATCGGCGCCGGGGAAGCCGCCCTCGCGGGCGCCGCCGGCGCGGCGCGCCTTCTGCATCGCCCATTCGATGGCCCCCTCGACCGGCGTGGTCGTGGTGTCGATATCGTTGCCATAGAGACAAAGGCCGGCTTCCAGACGCAGCGAATCGCGGGCGCCGAGACCGATCGGCTTGACATCGGGATGTTCGAGCAACCGCTGGGTGACATCCACTGCGGATGCCACGGGAATGGAGATTTCGAAACCGTCTTCGCCGGTGTAGCCGGAGCGGGAAATGATGCAGGCGACATCATGCAGATCGGCTTCAGCGACGTCCATGAAGCGCATGGCCGAGACATCGGCCCACAATTCGCCAAGCACGGCTTCGGCATGCGGCCCTTGCAGCGCGATCAGCGCGCGGTCGTCAAGCATGGTGACTTCACAGGTGTCGGCAAGCCCCTTTTTCAGATGCTCGAAATCCGCATCCTTGCAGGCCGCGTTGACGACGAGGAACAGATGATCACCACGGTTGGCAATCATCAGATCGTCGAGGATGCCGCCTTCGGCATTGGTGAAGATCGCATAGCGCTGCCGACCCTCGCCAAGGCCGAGCACGTCGACCGGCACCAGTTTTTCCAACGCAAGTGCTGCGTCCTCGATCTTGCCGGACTTCGGCCGGACGATGACCTGGCCCATGTGCGAGACATCGAAGAGGCCGGCGGCAACACGGGTGTGCTGGTGTTCCTTCATCACGCCATCGGGGTACTGCACCGGCATGTCGTAACCGGCAAAGGGCACCATGCGGGCGCCGAGGGAAAGGTGCAGCGCATGCAGCGGCGTATGTTTCAAGTGAGGATTGTCTTCCAAATCCGGCCTCCAGGTCTGGCGCTCCCGCGCCGGCTCACACTTCCGGCGTCAATCGCCGTCGATTCGAGCCCCCTCTGTCCCTTTGCCTGAGATTGTTATCCCTTCGGCGAGCGCAAAAGCGCTTCTCTCCAGAGTCCTACCGGCACCTTGCTGGTCCTTTGGCCTGAGAGTTTCCGGGGCGGTTGCTCCTTCGGCACCGGACTGAACCGGCTTCTCCCAACAAGATCGCCTCCAGATAACGGCGAAGGCGGGAGCTTGGCAAGAGGGCGGTGTCGCGCTGAAACACATTTTTGTCGCATGACCAAAAGACGCAGCCACGGCGGGTGCGGCAATTCTGCCTTTGCATTCTTCTCCGGTTGAGGATAACCCAAGTGAAATACCGGGGATGACCATGATAGGGCGCGAAGGCAAATTCGGGATAGCAGTACGGCTGATCGCCGTATTCGCGCTCGTTTTTCTGACCTTTGCCCACAAGCCGCTCGCCGCCCAGACGCTGGCGTCGGCCGAGATCGCCGCCTATCAGCTGCCTGACGGTTCGATCGCCGAAATCTGCTTCGGCATGGACGGAGTCGACCACCAAAGCGGAAAGGGCCAGCCCATGGCCCCGGTCTGCGAAGCCTGCCGGCTGTCGGGCTCGGTCCTCCTGCCGCATCCACCGACCGAGAGCGTTCGCGCCGATGTGGGCGAGTGGCAGCTTTCGCCGGTTTTCGCTTACAGCGCCACGCCCAATCAGCATCTGCGCCTGCTGCCGCCTTCGCGCGGGCCGCCGGCGCGCTCGTAATCCTCCTCTCGCATTCCCATTGCAATTCGCCGCCTTCAAGCGGCCTGGACCACCGGAAACCGGGCAAAGGCCCGCGCGTGGTCAGGAGATTACGACATGACCAAGACCAGAATCGCTTCGCTTTCGCTCGGCCTCACCCTTGCAGCAAGCGGAATCGCCCACGCCCACGCCACCTTCGAGAAAGACACGGCGCCGGTGGAAACCACCTTCAAGGCGGTGTTGCAGGTTCCGCATGGCTGCGATGGCAAACCGACCACCGAAGTGCAGGTCAAGCTGCCGGAAGGCTTCGTCTTCGCCAAGCCACAGCCGAAGCCCGGCTGGGAGCTCGAGGTGATCAAGGGCGATTACCAGAAGACTTACGACAATCATGGCAAGAAGGTCTCGTCCGGTCCGGTGGAAATCCGTTGGAAGGGCGGCAACCTCTCCGACGACTACTACGACACCTTCGTCGTTCGCGGCAAACTCTCGGGCTTCGACAAGGAGACCGTGCTTGCCTTCCCGACCACACAGCTTTGTGGAACCGACGGCAAGGTCGTCTGGGACCAGGTTGCCGCCGAGGGCCAGAATGCGCATGACCTGAAGAGCCCGGCACCGACCGTGACGGTAACCATGGCCGATGCTGCTAATCCTCATGCCGGTCATGGTGGAAACGGGGCCGCAGTGGAAGGTGCTGCGAAGCTCGGCGATCTCGATATCTCCGGCGGTTCGGTCAAGGCGATGCTGCCGGGCGCCAAGGTCGGCGGCGGCTTCCTGACGATCAAGAATGGCGGCGCCGCTGAAGATCGGCTCGTCGCTGTCGAGAGCCCCGCGGCTGCACGCGTCGAAATTCATGAAATGAAGATGGAAAACGACGTCATGAAAATGCGCAAGCTCGACGACGGCATTGCCCTGCCGGCCGGCAAAACGGTCGAGCTCAAGGCCGGTGGCCTGCACCTGATGTTCATGGACGTAAAGGCGCCCTTCAAGGAAGGCGATGCCGTTCCCGTCACGCTTACCTTTGAAAAGGCCGGCAAGGTCGACGCGACGTTCCCGGTCGGCTCGGCCAAGGGCGGCGAGGCCGCCGCAGGCCAGAAGCATCATTGATCAGTGAGATTGCGACGCTGCCTCAGGCGGCGTCGCTTTCATCCTCCTGGCCGACCGGTTCATCCTGCCGGCCTTCGTCTTCTTGCTTCTCGGAGCCGTCGTCGTCTTCGTCGCGCATGAACTCCAGATAGCGACGCAAGGCTTCCGCCTCAGAGCGTTCCGGCAGCCGTCCATCCGCAGTCGTCAGCATGAAAGACAGGGGCAGGGCACCCTTCGTCTTCGGGATAGACACCGGCGTCAGGGCCGGTTGTTCGGTGCGCTTGGTCGACAGCAACGTGATGGCCTCATCGGTCGGACCGTCGCCACGCACGCGCGCCGACGGCTTCAGCGCTTCTGCTGCATAAGCCGCCGTCGTCGCGGATACGGTGACGACCTGTGTCACGTCCTGCACACCTTCTCGTTGCCAATCCTTTCTTTTCGCTCAGTTTCACTTGAAGGCGGGTGAAAACGTGCGGTCGCATTTTATGAAAATCGTCGGGATCGCCGCAAACCGACTTCCGCGAGCAAATCAACGGACGCGTTTCGTCTATACTTGCGATATCCCTAAAGTGCGAGCACACTCGCTCAAATAGAAGGACGGGAGGCTCCCCATGCCTAGATCAAGCGAACTGAAACGCGCTGTGCAGGCCCTCTATCGTGCCCGCATTGCCAATGACATTGATACCATCATGGCCCAACTCGATCCAGAATTCAGTTTCCGCATCGCCGCGAGCGGCCGGCTCGGGGCGATCGCCATGGCGGTGAACACACCCGAAAGCGTACGCAGCACGTTCCTGGATCTGATGGACAGTTGGGACCTCAGCGGGATGAAGACAATCGGGACCTATGTCGATGGCGAGACCATCGTCACTCACCGATCCGGAACGATCCGTTTCATTCCATCTGACACCGAAGCCGAAACCGAATTCATCGACAAGTTCACCTTCCGGAACGGTCGAATTATCGATTTCACGGAATTCGTGGATACGTTGTTCGTCGCCGAGACGATCGGCCTGTTAGGCGAACAGGGCGACCATCGCGACGAAACGGCCGACTATTCTCCCTCGACCCTCGACAGGATGAGCCTCTGAACCTCCGGTTCCTGTGAGCGAATGGCATTCATCAGCGCCGCAAGCCGGCCGCGCAGACCGTGGATCTGGTCGAGCAGCCGCATGGCGACGTCGACGCCGTCGTCGTTGACGCCCATCGGTCCGGTCAGATCCAGGATCAGGCGAGCTCGGGCGATGTCTGCCTCTTCGAAGGCCCAGCCTGCTTCCGCTTCTCGGGGCACGAGCCAACGTTGCTCGACCCAGATGCGCAGGACTTTGACCTCGATCTCGAGGTGTTCGCAGAATTCGCGGTCGTTCATGCGTTCCCTCCCAGGTCTTTGCGCGGGTCTTCGGCTTTGCCGGCGGTCCAGCCTTCGACGAAGGCCGAGAGTGCTGGATCGGCGTTCGGCGAAAGCACGATCTTCAAGGTGACATAGGCGTCGCCATGGCCGCCGCCCGACTTGTGCAGCCCCTTGCCCTTCAGTCGTAACGTCTTGCCGGTGTTGGAGTGCGGCGGGATCGTGACATTGACGGCACCGTCGATCGTCGGAACCCGGATCTTGCCGCCGAGCACCGCCTCGCTCAGCGAAATGGGCACGTCATAGCGCACGTCGTCACCGTCAGGCACGAAAAGCGCATGTGGCTGAACCCGGATATCGATCAAGGCGTCACCGGCCGGTGCGCCGTTGAAGCCCGGCTCGCCCTTGCCGCGCAGTCTCAGCGTCTGGCCGTCGCGCGTCCCGGGCGGAATGGTAAGATCGAGCGCCGGGCCGCCACCTGGCAGGCTGATCTGTCTCTTGGCGCCGTTCGCGGCCTCGAGGAACCCGATCTCCATCGAAAAATGCGCGTCACGACCGCGCTGGCGTTGCTGGCCACCACCACGACGCGAGAAGAAGCTGGAGAAGATATCATCGGCCTCGGCAAAGTCGGAAAATCCGTGCGTGTTTTCGTAGCGCCCCGCGGCGTCGCCGCCGGCAGCATAGTCTCGATAGTAGTGTCGGGGCGGGGTCTCGGCACCCGTCTCGTCAATCTCGCCACGATCGTACTTGCCGCGCTTCTCCTCGTCGCCCAACAGCGCATAGGCGGCAGAGACCGCCTTGAAGCGGTCCTCCGCGCCCTTGTCTCCCGGATTGAGATCCGGGTGCAGCTTCTTGGCGAGCTTGCGATAGGCGCTCTGGATCTCTTTCTGTGTCGCATCGCGGCTGACGCCAAGCGTTTCGTATGGGCTCGTCATGCGGTCTCCTTCAGGCCGGAGCGATCGACAGAACCTCATCGCAGCCATCGGCCATCGGCGATTTGCTTCCAATCGCTCGCCTAGGAGCATAGGGCAGATTTGCCACAGCGACAGGGGGCGTGCTCCACCATTTCGCGAAAACGGCGGCTCTGGTACAATCTGTTCCGGAAACAATCGCTCGGGGCTCGTGTACCGCCTCGACGCTTCGGGAGGTCGAAATGTCCGTCCACCTGCAACTCGCGATCATGGTCGGCCTGATGATCAACGCCATTCTGTTCGGAATCGGCATCGTAACGGTGCTATCGGTCCCATTCCTCGCCGACAATGCCAAGTACTCCATCCCGGCCCTGGTCGCGATCTGCTTTTGTATCACGCCGTTCGTTGCCTGGTTCATGGCGCCGCGCCTGCGGCTGAGATACTGGCGGGAACGCGAACTTTCGGAAAAGAATCCGTCGACCTGAGTGGGACGCGCTGTCGGTGAATTCGGCTGACCGGCGATTGTCCTGGCGGCGGCGGTTCGCCGCATGACGCGACCAACTAAAATTGCATCTTCAACGATCAAGCAATTTACTATACCACCATTTCGCTACTTGTTTTCGGGCAGACTCCACCGCAGATTCTTACGAGTCTCAAGGACATAGCCGACATGCAGGCCAGAAAGGGACCGCCTTCATGAGAACGATCGTATTGCTTCTTACGCTCACGACGCTGGCCGCTTGCTCGCAGACCGGTGGTGGCGGTCCGCGCTATGTCGGTGGCGATGGCGACTACTATCAGGGCATCGTCGCGCCAAGGTGAGAACGCGGTTCTGCGCGGACGCAGGCATCATTGAGATGGAAAGCCGTGGCGCAAACAGGCTTTCCTCCAACGTGCGCATCGACGCCGCGCTCAAAGGCGCGCCGTCCATCAAGAATGGCTCGCCGACCATCTCCATCGACCGTCGTCGTCATATTCGATGATCGCCTCGTAAACGTCGAGCCGGCCCTCGGCCCGACCGATATGAATGCAGCCGATCGATTGATCGAACAGCAGACGCATGACCTTGTCCAACATCTCCGGTCCGAGCGTCATTTCGGCGCGATCCAGGATGACGAACCGCGGCGACATGAGGAGAATGCAGGCGAGGGCGAGGAGCTGCTGCTCCCGTAGCGACAGCTCCCTTTCCCAGTCGCGTTCCACGTCGAGCGCGCCTTCGTGGCTCAGCAGCCGACCAAGGCCGAGCTCCTGCAACAGGGCGAGCATCGCAGCATCGGAAATCTCGCCCTCATGGTCCGGGTCGACAAGCAACTGTCGAAGAACACCTTCTGGCAGGTAGGGCCGCTGCGGCAAGAACAGAGTGCCTGCCGGGTACTCGATGCGGCCCGCGCCCGGCGTTGGAATGTGGGCCATTGCCCTGAACAGGGCGAGGCCGGTTGCCGGGCGCGATCCGGTAACCAGCACTCGCGTCGACACCGGAATCGAAACCGAAAGATCATTCAAGAGCGCCGGCTCATCTTGTGTCGGCGAAAGAAGCGTCAGGCCCACAAATGTCACAGGGCCGTCGCGCTCGACGAGTTCAATTTGCGTTTCCCTTGCATGCGACCTTGCGACTTCCTCATGCAATGAACTCAACCGCGAGACCACCGCTGCGAAGTTCGAGATCGAATTAAACTGACGGACGATCAGCGAGAAAGCCCCCACCAGCATCGCAAAGGCGGCGCCGGACTGGGTCACGACGCCAAACTCGATTTCTCCCCGAATGAAGGCGGGTGCGATGATCAGATCCGGGACGAGCTGGATCATCCAGTTGTAGCCACCCGTAAAGAAGCCGAGATTGCGATTGACGCTGATAATCGCCCGGATGTTGGTGATCAACTCGTCCAGCTTGTGGTGCAGTCGCTGCCGCTGCCATCCTTCTGCGTTCGCGAGCATGATGGATTCGGCATTTTCGCGAACATGGATAAGGCCGGAGCGGAAGGTTGCTTCCCGGTCGAGACGGTCATAGTTCAAGGTGATCAGCGGTCGCCCCAGAACGAACGTCATGTACGAGCCACACGCCGCATAGAGAACGGCAACGCCAAAAAGCAGCGGACTTATCGACCAAAGCACGCCGGAAAAGCTCACGACTGTCAGCGTGCTGCTAAACAGCATGATGACAAAGGAGAGCGTTGTGACCGTGAATGCACGCACATCCTCGGAGATGCGCTGATCGGGATGCGTCAGCTTCCCGGTTACGTCGAGGCGGTAGTACGTCTCATCCTCCAGATAGAGATCGACGATCCGCCTGGTCAGGAACTCGCGCCAAAGCAGCGCCAAACGTTCCTCGACAAACCGCGCATAGACACCAACAACGGTGAGGGTGGCGAAAACAGCGACGTAATAGATCGCCTGACGGACGAATTCGCCCATCTGGCGTTCCGCAATCGCAGTCATGAAGTTTCGGCCGACATAGTTATTGACGACGTTGAGAGCACTCAGCCCGCACAAGAGCGCGATCAGGCCGCCAAACGGAAGCTTCGCCCTTAGCCCGACCTCGGAACTGGCAAATATCCTGACGGTGCGCAGGAAGCGCGCCGCCGTATCCCTGAGCGGAGTTTGCTGCTGTTCCATAGCGACCGCCTGATACGGTTCGAATGACCTTCATTTCGCTTCATAGCCAACCGCCTGAAAACCCGGCCCGGCGAAGCCCGGTAACGATGGGCTCGGATCGGCGCATGATGTTCCAGAGCAGGCCGGTGCGATAGTTTTCGACCATCAGCACCACCGGACCCTGATCGATGCCGAAATGATAGGGACTGACCCACCAACCGGTATCGCTGCCGTCCACCGCAAAGGTCTGGTTGAAGGATGGCTTGAAGCCGTAGAGACGGGTCATGCCTAGGCCCATCTGGGCACAATTCCAGATGGTCGGGATGACGATCTCAGGCGCGAAGGGCAGGGATCCGACGACCACCCAGGGCGACACTGTGCCATCGTCTGGGCCGAATGGCGCACCGCGCGCGATATAGTCGAAGAACTCTCTGTCGGTGCCGTCAACATTGCGCTTGATCCAGCCGGGACCGTCACTTGCGGTAAAACCCCAGCAATTTGCGCCATAGCCCTTGAAGTTCAACGGATTACGGATCGCATATTCCTGCTGGACATAGGTCGCATGGCGACTGTTGAGGAAATAGTCGCTGTCGTGCTCGCGCATGAAGTCGTCACGGATGCCGCGAAAGTCGATCCACATGTGCGAGAGCTGGTGGGTGAAGAGCGGTCCCGAATAGAGCAGTTCGCGGCCGTAGATGTTCCGCCAGTCGTAACTTTCCGTGTAGGCGCGGTAGGATTCGGGCGGCAGCGGATGGGTGGGAGAGCCAAGGCCGAGGATATAGAGAAGCAGGCCTTCGTCGTAGCCACGCCAGCGGTACGGGATGAAGCCGCTTTCCGGCCGCCAGCCATGGCTCAGCGTCAGCTCGTGATTGCAGGCCCAGTTCCAGTCCGCGCGCCCATAGAGCGCATTTGCGAGCTGGCGAATTTCTGCTTCCTCGGCATTTTGCTCGTCAAAGTAAGCGGCAACTGTCAGCGCGCCGGCAAACAGAAATGCCGAATCGATCGTCGACAACTCGCATTCCCAGACGCGCTGGCCGGTTTCAATGTCGAGGAAATGATAGAAGAAGCCCTTGTAGCCGGAGGCATCCGGCTCAGGTCCCTGGGGGCATTCGAACAGAAATTTCAGGCGCCGGCGCGCGATCTTGGCGGCAAACTTGCGGATGATGATGCCGCGCTCGACCAGTACCGGGATTGTCGCAAGAGACATGCCGATCGCAGCAATGCTCGAAGGCGCGTCGTCCAGCGTCTTGTCGCGCACCAGCCCGTTATCGGGGTTGGTGCAGTGGAGATAGTAGAGCAGCGTCGTGAACTGGAGCCGAGCGAGATCCTGCTCGGTCGGCATCCGTTTCATTTCGGGATCTGTCGACGGCAATTCCGACATGGCCAGGCAACCGCGGATGTTAAAGAGAGCTTCATTCATCGCAGGCGGCCGAGCCGCTCCCGCTGGAACGGCTCACCGCCCGTTCGGGCAGTCATGGTAAGACGTTCAGCTCCAAGCGGACACGGATGCAGCTAGACATTGTCGCCTTCCGTCGAGGTGCCTGCTTTCGCTTGCTGCGCGCCTTGAACGCCCCATTTCCATCCACTGATCGAGGGCATGTCGTCGCCGTGCTTCTCGATGTACTCCCGATGTTCGATCAGCTTGGCCTGTATCGCCTGCTTGAAATAGGCCGCCCGAGCCCCGAGTTGGGGCAGACGATCGATCACGTCGCCGGCGAGATGAAAGCGATCGAGCTCGTTGAGCACCACCATGTCGAACGGCGTCGTGGTCGTGCCTTCCTCCTTGTAGCCGCGCACATGCAGGTTGTCGTGATTGGTGCGCCGATAGGTCAGGCGATGGATCAGCCAGGGATAGCCGTGGAAGGCGAAGATGATCGGCTTGTCGCGCGTGAAGATGCCATCGAAATCCCTGTCGGATAGCCCGTGCGGATGCTCTTCCGCCGGCTGCAACTTCATCAGGTTGACGACGTTGACGACCCTGACCTTGACCTCGGGCAGGTGCTCGCGCAGCAACTGCACGGCAGCCAGTGTTTCCAGCGTCGGCACGTCACCGCAGCAGGCCATGACCACGTCCGGTTCGCTGTTGGCGTCATTGCTCGCCCAGTCCCAGATGCTGACACCCATGCTGCAATGGCGCACGGCCTGCTCCATCGTCAGCCATTGCGGCCCTGGCTGCTTGCCGGCGACCACGACGTTGACGTAGTTGCGGCTGCGCAGGCAATGGTCGGTCACCGAAAGCAGCGTGTTGGCATCCGGCGGCAGATAGACGCGGACGACTTCTGCCTTCTTGTTGACCACGTGATCGATGAAGCCCGGATCCTGGTGGCTGAAGCCGTTGTGGTCCTGGCGCCAGACATGTGAGCTCAGGAAGTAGTTCAGCGACCCGATCGGCCGGCGCCAGGGGATCTCGTTGCAGACCTTCAGCCACTTGGCATGCTGGTTGAACATGGAGTCTATGATGTGGATGAAGGCTTCGTAGCAGGAGAAGAAGCCATGACGGCCGGTCAAAAGATAACCCTCGAGCCAGCCTTGGCACTGATGCTCGCTCAACACCTCCATGATCCGGCCATCCGGTGAGAGGTGATCGTCCTCCGGATAGATCTCGGCCATATAGCAACGATTGGTGACCTCGAGCACGTCCTGCCAGCGGTTGGAGTTGTTTTCATCCGGGCTGAACAGGCGGAAATTCTTGGCGTCCAGGTTGAGTTTCATCACGTCGCGCAGGAACTTGCCCATGACCCGCGCCGCTTCCACCGTGATTGCTCCCGGGCGAGAAACCTCGACGGCATAGTCGCGGTAGGCCGGCATCTTCAGGTCGCGCAAGAGCAACCCGCCATTGGCATGCGGGTTGTCGCTCATGCGCCGGTGTCCCGACGGAGCCAATGCGGCCAGCTCCGGTTTCAGCCTGCCGTTCTCGCCGAACAGTTCGTCCGGCCGGTAGCTCTTCATCCATTGCTCGAGAATGCGGATGTGCTCGGGCTTGTCCATCTCGCCCATCGGCACCTGGTGCGCGCGCCAGTAGTCCTCGCATTTCTTGCCGTCGATCTCCTTCGGGCACGTCCAGCCCTTCGGCGTGCGGAAGACGATCATCGGCCAGGCCGGCCGTTTCAGATTGCCTTTGACGCGGGCGTCGTCCCAGATCGTCCGGATCTCGGCCATCGCCGTATCAAGGACGCCGGCCAGTTGCTGGTGAACGCTTGCCGGGTCGTGGCCCTCTACGAAATAAGGCTTGTAGCCCATGCCCTCGAAGAACTTCTGCAACTCGTCATGCGGGATGCGCGCGAGGAAGCAGGGATTGGCGATCTTGTAGCCGTTCAAGTGCAGGATCGGCAGCACGCAGCCGTCACGGGCCGGATTGAGGAACTTGTTGCTCTGCCAGCCGGTCGCAAGCGGTCCGGTCTCGGCCTCGCCATCGCCGACCACGCAGGCGACGATCAGATCGGGATTGTCGAAGGCCGCGCCATAGGCGTGGCTCAGCGCATAGCCCAGTTCGCCGCCTTCATGGAAGCTTCCGGGCGTCTCTGGAGCCACATGGCTCGGAATGCCGCCGGGGAAGCTGAACTGCTTGAAGAGCTTCTGCATTCCCTCGGCGTCTTCGGCGATATTCGGGTAGACTTCGCTGTAGGTGCCTTCGAGATAGGCATGCGCCACCAGCGACGGGCCGCCGTGCCCCGGGCCGATCACATAGACCATGTTGAGATCGTCGCGCTTGATCACCCGGTTGAGGTGGACATAGAGCATGTTGAGGCCAGGGGAGGTGCCCCAGTGACCGAGCAGGCGTGGCTTGATGTGTTCGCGCTTCAGCGGTTCGCGCAACAGCGGATTGTCGAGCAGATAGATCTGGCCGACCGAGAGATAGTTGGAGGCCCGCCAGTAGCCGTCCAATAGCCGGAGCTCTTCGGGCGACAGTGGGGCGGAGGATTGCGACTTGCCGGATGCCGTTTCAAGCGAAACCATGTGTTCCTCCCGTCTTTTGGGGCGTTGCTTTCCTCAGCAGTTGCGCGATTTCGAAGGCAGTGGGGTAGGTTAGCGCTCTTGTGGATAGGGTTCTGAATAGTGTTCGACCACGCCCCGCACACCACGAACGCCTTCGGCGAGTATCCGCGCGGCGCGGCGGCAATCGTCGGTCTCCACATTGCCCCAGAGATGCACGATGCCATCCGTCACCGCGACCTTCACATCCAATCCCTCAAGGCCGGTGTTCTCTTCAAGGCGCACAAGGATGCTACGCCGGATCGCGTCATCACCGGCCGCGGTCTCATCCAGCCTTGCGGCCAGGATCGCCTGCAACAGATCGGCGCGGCTAACGATACCAACCAGTGCGCCGTTCCTGAGGACGGGGAGGCGCTTGATGCCGCGTTCCTGCATCAAGGCTGCGACGCGCGCCAGCGGTGCATCCTCGTCGATGGTAACGGGATCGGCTGTCATGGCGTCGCCCACTCTCCAGGAGGATCGGCGTATATAGGCGTGGGCTTTGTCGTCAGCCGCAAGCGACGAATCCGCCAGAGGCCCACCGCCACCAAGTTCGGTCCGCCGGATCAGGTCGCCCTCGCTGATCAGCCCAACGAGACGACCTTCGTCGTCAACGACCGGAAGGCCGCTAACGTGATTGTCAAACATGATCTGGGCTGCCTGTCTGACGCTGTTGTCAGGCGAGAGCCTGACGAGCTTTGTCGTCATTACATCTTTGACGCGCATGTCGACCCAACTCCCGAGAGGACTTTGGTACCGTCATCAGCGGGCGTAAAGTAAACCTATCGAAGCTGTTCGGCAACCGGTTGACCGGTAGCGATTCGGCAAGGAACGATAAAGGGCGGCGACTATCTTGCAGCGGTCATTCCCCACCTAAAATTGTGATATCAGCTCCCGACCGGACCATCCATTTGAAAGTCGCCCCAGACCTGGCATGGCTCGGACATGTTTGCGGTGACATACTTCGACAGGGGCGAGCCCCCCTGAGCTGTGGCCGCAGTCAGTCTTTCGCTCGAAACGGTTGTGCCGTACCAATGCCGTAGGTCTGCTTCGGGCCGGCGCTCGCCGGGAAGGCGATGCAGGACGCAGACGACTGATGGCAGTGATGTCATAGGGTCAGGCGACAAACAGACTGATCCGGACAGTCAGGTCTCTGTCCCAGTCAATATATCCGCTCACGAATACCTTATCCTTCTGTGGCGCAACCGCTCGGATGTACATGTGGGCGGCGCCGATTCCGGGGAGATTGATGCCGCTCCCATCAGGATTAGGGAACAGCTCTGTGATGCTCGCCATGACGATGCTGTCTCTGGTGACCCCGGCGAAGCCGATTTCTACACGCATATTCCAACGCGCCCTGATCACCACAGACCCAGCGGCGCGGAAGGCACCAGAGTCTTCGACGCGCTCGATTTCGACAGGCGGCAGGTCTCTTACTGTTGGAACATCCAAAGAGCTATAGGTTGCTTCGTCCTCGGTGGTTGTCATTGGGGATCTCCAAAGTGTGATGATGCCCAGCCCACAACTGGTACTCATTACGGGTTCTTGTTTGGGTACTCACTTTTCACATTGCGACGGCAAACAGCTGAATTTGTTGGTAAATTTTTCCAGACAATGGTGGAGCCGAAGGGAGGGCAACCTTTCCACCTCTTTTTTCGTTTTGTTTCAAATTGTTGTTGAATTTCAATGGCCATTGGGACTAAGTCTGGGTACTTTTTTGGGTACTCACAGAGGTTTCATGCCAGCGCCATCATCAGCCGACACCAAGTATCTCGAAGCTCATGGCAGCAAATGGCGCGTCGTCATGAACGTACCGAGGAAGCTGCAAGGGAAACTCGGGACGAAACTCAAGCGGCCTCTGGGGACCGATAGCCTCAGCGCAGCCAACCGGCTGAAATGGGAAGTTGTGGCGGAACTAAAGGCGGTTATCCTACAGGCTCAGCGGCCCGACATGTCGAAAGAGGCTGCCTTCGCCAACGCCAGAGTGAAAGCCATGGAGGAAGCGCGGCGACTCTCCTTACAGCGACTGGTTGCGTTCGGCACCGATCAGCGCGAGCGTGTCGATGATGCGATTGAGGACTATGCCGAGGCTCTGGCTGGCGATCCTGTAGAGACTGGGGACCATGGCCACCCCGTCTACGAGACTGAGCGCGACACGCTTGCTATGGAGTTTCTCGCCGTGGCGAAGGGAAAGAGGACGCCGATCGATTTCCACCATTCGAAATACATGTCGGCGTCTCAGGTGAAGGCCCGAACAGCCGCCGACGACAAACGGGCCCTCAAGTATCTGAAGGACTGGTGCGAGGCGAATGGTGTGCCCCCGTACCTTCAGGCCATCTCGAAACGGGAGGCTGTCCGGTTTTGTGACGATCTTCCCGGCCTCGTTGGCAAGTCGCACCCTGCAACGCTGAACAAGTACATTGGTCGCCTCTCCGTATACTGGGGCTGGCTGGAAGGACGACATGAGGTCGACGCCAACATATGGCGAGGCCGTAGATTTAAGATGCCGCTACAGACGACGGACGAGAGGGAACGCCCGTTCACTGACGGGGAGATGCGGAAGTTGCTCTTGGGGCCAGCGACCGAAGCCATGCATGACGTTATGCGAATTGGGGCGCTAACCGGCGCAAGGCTGGACGCCATTGTTTGCCTCAAGGTGAAAGACTGCCAGAACGACACCTTCACCTTCAAGCCCCAGAAGAAGGAACCGGGGCGTCGCCTTTGCCCGATCCATCCTGATTTGGCATTGATCATTGCTCGGAGGTCTGAAGGCAAACAAGACATGGACGACATCTTTCCCGAATGGCCCGGACCGAAGAAACTCGACTCGCTGCGGGAGCGCTCATTCAAGACATCGAACCAGTTCACCGACTACCGACGAGACGTTGGCGTGGACGATCAGAGGGAAGGGAAGCGTCGGAGCCTCGTTAACTTCCATTCGTTTCGCCGATGGTTCGCGACCAAAGCAGAACAGGCGGGACAGCCAGAGAACATTATCGCCGCCGTCATCGGGCATAAGCGCAATGGCATCACTCTCGGCGTCTATTCCGCTGGACCGGCATTGGAACAGGCCCGCCAGTGTGTCGAGGCCGTGAAGCTGCCAGATTTGACCGAACGTCAACCTTGAGCGAGCCGGTCCTCACTGATGATCAATTGGGAGGGGGTGGACATGCGCAGGGGGTCTTCAGACGGCATCGAGGCCCAGACGGGGAATGTGGGGCTCGGGAGGGCGCATGTCCACCCATCATTAGAATATGCTAAAGCAGCCAGCTTCTCAACGCTCATCACCTACACATATTGGGTTAGTCGCCCGGACTATGCATGTGTCAAAAAGAAGACCCGGACCATCTGGGGATGTCCGAGCCTTCAAGTGAAGCCATTGTGAAGGATGGAGCGGACCCGCAACGAAGGCTCTTCAGGAAGCCCAGCTCTGGGGAGAGCGGTGGGAGTCGCATGTCCGTCCCATACGCTTACCCTACCTCTCCATTCTGATGTCGCAAATCCCCCATCGTCTAACTATGTCGGGTTAGCTCTGCGCGTTCACTCGAAATATTCGGTAGAAATTTCTCTGCCACCCAATCAGATCAGCGGCTCAGGCAGGTTTCCCCCCTGGCCCCCTCCCGATCTATTGCACGGGCGACGATGCCCGGGCGTTTCGAGGGTGTTCGGCTCCCGGGCGTCGAACTCGGGGCGAGGCGCTGGCTCATCGACAGGAGGCCCCTCGGTTCCTCAGTGCCTTGCCCCAGTTGCGTGGCATGATCCTCCCGCGACATGTCGAAGGGGCTCCTGCGGCGTCTACTGATTTCATTGTAATTTACATTCACAACGAACGTTGACATTAGATAATCACCCTGACATGCCCCTTCCAACACAGGAGATCAGGCCATGAAGCAGTATGTCATCTACACCCGAGTAAGCACCGAAGACCAAGGCCGCAGCGGCCACGGGCTTGAAGCTCAGAAGCGGGACATCGCCATCTTCCTCGACAAGTTCTCCGACATCCCCTTCGAGATCATCGGCGAGTTCCGTGACGTGTAGTCGGGAGCGGATAACGAACGCCCTGAGTTGACCAAGGCGCTGGACCTTGTGCGCAAGACCGGGGCCGAGCTGCTGGTCGCCAAGCTGGACCGCCTGAGCCGCAAGGTCTCGTTCATTGCCGCTCTGATGGACGACAAGCGGGTGAAGCTCAGGGTCGCCCAGATGCCTCAAGCGGACAAGTTCCAGCTTCATATCTATGCAGCCCTTGCCGAGCAGGAGCGGACGTTCATCTCGGAGCGGACCAAGGCGGCGCTCAAGGCGGCGAAACTGCGCCACCAAACCGAGCGAGAGAAAGACCCAACCTTCTCCAAGCGGATCGGTGGTCTCCGCGACAAGACGATGAAGCGCAACGAGGCGATCCAGCAGAAGGCCGATGCCGAAGCGGCCAAGGTCATGAAGATCGTCGGCCCGTTAAGGGCTGCGGGGCAGACCCTGAGCGCCATAGCCGAGACACTGGACAGCATGAGCATCCCGACATCCAGAGGCGGCAAGTGGACGCCGACGCAAGTGTCGAGGGTCTTGGATCGGGCCTCAGCCCAGTCGTCATAGCGGATGGCCGTATTCTGCTGCGGTAGCGGCATTCCAGAGGCGACAGAGTCTCCCGGCCACTACCACAGCCAAAACCGCAGAACGCGCTCAGAAGGCCGCTACGGCGCCATGAAGCGGGGTCGAATAGGGACAACAGGAGCGATTTCATTTCGATCTCGCACCGCCTCACACATCCCATCGACCTCGCCGAAAGAAACCGCCACCATGACACCGACCAGCAATGCCAAGCAATCACGACCAGTCCGCTACTTCGCGGTGACGTACTTCGACGGGGCCGAGACCCTGAGCGGGGGCCGTCAGTCCGTCTTCCGTTCGAAACTTCTGTGTCGCGCCAAGCGGATCGCCCGATCAAACATGCCACCCGATGCCGACCGGATGGAGCTTGTCGAGATCAACGGGGCAGACTTCGAGGAGCGCCGGGAAGCCCGACGACAGCGCTCTGGCGAATTGGGGCAACAGTAGGTCTACCCCGGGTTCCTCTATAGTTATAACTTAGGTATCCACCCAGATGGACTGGGGTTCCTGACCATAGCTCCCGAGAGAGGAGGAGGTGTCATCACCACTCCTTCCCATGACCAGAGCCCCCACCGCAGTGAACCACGGTCCACACCTGCGGCATTGCCTTGGGCTGTCCTGAGGCTCCCTCTCGCAGGTGGTCCACCGTGGCATCCACGCAAGAGCATTCCACCGTCCACACCGAGGCTGTGAACCGGAATGAGGAGGATCAGCGATCCCCTTCCAGTCAGTAGGCAGCCTGAGGTCGACGGGAGCTGCACTCGGTGTCCGCCTCAGCGAGACGCATAAAGATTTCGGTTCGGGTGAGCCTCTCGCCCTTCATCAAGTCGAGGATACGAAGGGCAATCCGGTGGCCCTCCCTGCTGTTGGCCTCGATGCGCCGTCGGGCACACCAGTCATCGAGCGCTTGACGCATCACGAAGACATCGTTTGGGTGATAGGCTTTCGGGTCGAGCATCGTTGAACCCCTCCCAAGGAACTCCGAACTTAGCAGCATAGCTGGCACGAGAATTCATTTCACACGAACTCTTCGTACGCAACCGTATCAACCAGAAGTGAACCAAGGTCTGCACCTGCAGCATTGCCTTCGGCTTTGCTGAGGCCCTCTCTCGCAAGTGATGTCAACCGGAGTTGCGCCGTCGTCTTCACCCAGGGCGATCTGTGACAGCTGCAGACAAGGCTTCCAGCCCGTCATGTCGAAAGCGGCCTCACGGTCGATCTCACCTCCCACCGGAACCGTAGCACCACCAAGGGGCCGATCTCCCCGTTGTGTCGGAAGCTCGTTGACCCTGGGCATGACCCGAGCGGGAAGGTCCACGTCATCCGCAAGGCCCTCGACAGGGACGGACACATTCCCGTCTTCCAGAGAGTGAAACGAAGTCCGTCCGCCCCCAGAAATATCGGCCATATCCTGACGCGGTAGACGCATTCCAGAGGGGTTAGCGCCTTCGGACGGCACCGGTAGCCAGAAGACCTTGAAGCGCGTCCTTGGCGGGGACCGGCGGTAACACGCTGGCTTCCCTGTCGGGGCAACCCCGCCGCTGGATCAGTTTGTTTTGCCCCTTCGCGTCTACATCGGTGTCTTTTGCACGGGCTCTCAGTCGTGGCCATCGAGGCTCACCGACTAATGTTCCGAGTGTCTCCACACCTTGAACGCCGAGACAACGAGGATCACTGCCAGAAGCGGCAGCAGAACCGCGCTCGGGATCACACCGAGTAGTCGGCCACCGATGAACGTACCGACGATTGACCCAAGCGCCATCACCAAGACAAACCGCGAGTTCTTCCTGAGTACCACGAAGCTCTGGTCCCTGCTGTAACGAGCGAACCCCACGAGCATGGTTGGGAGGCTCACTGCCAGAGACAGGCTACCGGCCAACTTGATGTCGGCACCGAAGAGCAGGATCAAGGTGGGGATCAGCAGCTCGCCACCCGCTACCCCGAGGAGTGACGCCACGACCCCAATCGCAAACCCTGCGACCACTCCGGCTACCATCTGTTGCCAGCCGATGAAGAGAGGCGCTCCTCCGGCATCACCACCGTGACCGAGGATCAGAACGAGGGCGATCACGAGGAGCAACACAGCGATGACCCGGTGAAGTGTCGCTGCCTTGAGACGAAGCGCCCAGTCAGCTCCAAACCAAGCACCGAGAAGGCTACCTGCCAAGAGGTTCACCACGATCGGCCAATGAGAAGCGACCTCGGACAGTGGAACCGTCCCAGCTCGGAACGGAAGCGCAGTCGCCACCACCACCAAGCTCATCGCCTTGTTCAGAATGACAGCCTCCAGAGCAGCAAACCGGAACAGTCCAATCAGCAACGGGAGCCTGAACTCTGCCCCGCCGAGACCAATGAGCCCCCCAAGAGCGCCGATGGTCATGCCACCCGCAAAACCAGCGGCCTTGTTGTCGCGCATTCCAATCTCCTGAGAGGTTGCTGGGGGATATAGCCGCGCGAACATAACGAAGAACAACCGCCCATGCCAAGCGCAAGAAGGGTCCCATTTATTATGATCGATGCGAATGACTTTCAGCGTCAGGTCGAACTGGAGATCGATCCTTCGAAGTGGGTGCAGCGCCGACCACGGTCATCCAACAGCAGTCAAGCCCGTCCTCGGGCGGAGCCCTGCGGGGTGGCGGGATGTTCTCCAACATCGTCGGCACGATGATCGGCATGGGTGCCTACAACTGGCTCTTCGGGGATGACGAGAAAGAGCAGCCTCAGGTTCCCGCCGTAGCTCCGGTCCCGACGCCCAGCCCTGCGTCGAACCCGCTGGTCGCCCCGACCGCAGCCGTCCAGTCGAACTGAGGAGAGTGCCAATGACGAACGTTTCTCTCTTCAGGTTTGGGGATCACGAAGTCCGCACGGCGAAGATCGAAGGTGCGCCTTGGTTCGTGGCGGCTGATGTCTGCCTGTCCATCGGCTACTCGGTTAAGGCGGACGGAAGCGTGAACGTCTACAACGCCCTACGGACCCTCGGGGCTGACGAAGTTATCACTGCTCGGATCAGCGGTAACCGAGGGACTGGATCGAAGTTCGTCTCCGAGAGCGGCCTCTACAGGCTGGTCATGCGGTCCAACAAGCCGGATGCCAAGGACTTCCAGAACTGGGTGACCAAGGTTGTCCTCCCGGCGATCCGCAAGGACGGCGGCTACATCCACGGCGAGGAGCATGTTGTCTCCGAACGCCACGTGGCTGGGGCGATGACCGAGGACGAGCTTGTGTTCAAGGCCATGGAGGTCATGAAGCGCAAGATGGACCGGTTGTCTGCCTTCGTTATCCGTCCGTTCTCTTTCTGTATTCCGTCATATTAGTCTTTAGTAATTGATAAATTCTTCAATCCACAATTGCTATAACGATCCGGGGACGGTCAGCTTCACTCAAGACCGAGGACCTACATTCTGCTTCTAAGCATCTGAAATACATCTGTTTTGCTGTATGGAAGAGAGGGAGGCGCAACTTGAAGTACGTATTCGAGATCATCGACAGCGAGGGTGACAAACGCGTTTACGTCGCAACGCATTGGCATAAACGGGCCGACGGCATGATCCTTAGCCATCGCGGCTCCAAGTTCTCCATCCGGTTCTGTGACATTTCCGACTGGCTGATCCTCGATGAGCCGGAAGACGCCGAAATCTCAATGCACTGAGGCTGGCTTGGGCTGAACCCCCAGCTTTTCCAGCGCGTCGAATTGTTCCCACTGGTGCAACTATTCGCACCTTAGCGATTGCCACCTCCTTCGCCTGTCGCCTACGCAGCAGGGCGTTGCGGTCCGGGAACTGCCGTGTAGAGATAGTTGCACTGGTGGAATGGTTGCCTTAGTGCAATGATTTCATTGAATAATTCTCCCAGACACGGATTGACGGCGACTCACGCACTCCATAGATGCGCCCTCGGGTTTAGGCCCGAGTGATTTGCAATGGAGAATATGAGAATGGACCCGCACGAACTACACCTCGTCATGACCGACAGGACGCGCCCATGGAGCCAAGAGCTTGCCAAGGCTGCGGACTGGAGCGAGTGGCAGGATGCGCCTGTCCCGGCTGGCTACGATACCGTCTTCGGCTTCACCTCGCGTTGGGAGCCTGAGATCATCGGCGACATGGAAGAGCCTCTGGACGCAATGATGAAGGAACAAGAGCGCCTCTTGGATGCCACAGAGAAGAGCGTGAACCGTGTCTATGCCGTTCCGGCACCTACAGCCCTGCGGCGGTTTGGCTTGGAGACCGTCCCGGCGCTCCCCGTCGCTGTTCTTCTGACGGATGCGGTGCGCGGCGGTCACTCGGACGCTACAAACACCTCTGCGATCATCGACCATTACTTCCAGCCAAAGCGGGAATGGCACGACGACATCTAACGGGGCTGATACCATCCGCGCTCTTGGGTACTCACCGTGGGTACTTTCCTGGGTACTCACTTTTCAGGCGCCCACAACAAAGCACTGAATTTGTTATCAAATTAGACACGAAAGAAACGATGGTGGAGCCGAAGGGAGTCGAACCCTCGACCTCCGCAGTGCGATTGCGGCGCTCTCCCAACTGAGCTACGGCCCCATCGAACCGAATGATGAAGAAATCTGTTGCCGTTGCAAGTGGCAAGTCACGCACCACGGATCGGACCGGCAATGCCGCCAACAGCAACTCGGTTTCACAGCCGCTTCTTCAGGAAGTAACGGGCAATCGCACCTTGGCCGCCTTCAAGTTCGCCGAAGAGTTCGAAACCGAGCTTCTCGTAGAACGGTCGGGCCTGGAACTCGAAGGTGTCGAGCCACAGGCCAACATAGCCGCGCTGTCGCGCAATCGTCTCCGCCTCTTCGATCAACCGCCGGCCAAGGCCCTGGCCGCGATACTGCTGCGGGATCGCGAGGTAACGGATGAAGGCCCAGCCGTAGCCGTCAGTTGCATAGAGCCCGCCGATCGCCGCCTGCGTCTCGGGATCGCGAAGGACAATGGCAAAACCGGGCAGGCCAACCATTCCGCTGTGGGCGTCATTGTAGGCATCCAGCGTTGAGACTATGCCGCGCAGGTCATCTCTGCTGGGGTCGGTGAGAATGATGTCGAGAACAGGGACAGGCATGCTGGGACCTTTGTTGATGTCCGGCCGGTGCCAGGGTTTCGGGCCGTCTGATTGGGGTCTGCGTAAGCGAACGTTGACACGCGGTCGCGCACCAACCCGTCGCGCACCAACCGGTCGTGCAGCACACCCGGCCGCCCACGTTCATGTCCTGGTCGCGACAGACAAGGCACCATCTGGGCGTGCGACTGTATGTTACAGTAGGCCACGCCTCGAACGGCGCGGAAGCATTGTCGAACCATGCTGACGGGACTAGGCTGACGCCCGATGATGGCGTTAGCCGAACTTCGTTGGAGTTCCGGTTGCGCAAGGCATGGAATGACTGAGGTGCCACTAGGTCAATGATGGCCGGGCCAATGTCCAGCATTTCCTGGTCCCCATGTGAACTGGACGCCTGCCGGCTCCGCAATTCCCTAGAAAAACCTCTCCGTGGACCGGCGAGTGGAGGAGGAATAGCAATGGCTCAGACGATGAAGGCAGCTGTCGTTCGGCAGTTCCGCGCTCCCCTGACGATCGAGGAAATGGCGGTGCCGACGCCCCAGCCCGGGCAGATCCTCGTCAAATATGAAGCAACGGGCGTGTGCCATACAGACCTGCACGCGGCAAGCGGAGACTGGCCCGTGAAGCCCAGCCCGCCGTTCATTCCGGGGCATGAGGGTGTCGGCTACGTCGCTGCGGTGGGCGCTGGCGTCAAACGCGTGAAAGAGGGTGATCGGGTCGGCGTTCCCTGGCTTCATAGCGCGTGCGGCTACTGCCCGCATTGCCGCACCGGTTGGGAAACGCTGTGCGCATCGCAGTCGAATACCGGGTATTCGGTCAACGGAACGTTTGCCGAGTATGGGCTGGCCGATCCTGACTTCGTCGGCAACCTGCCGGGCGGGCTCGACTTCGGTCCGGCCGCGCCGGTCTTGTGCGCGGGCGTAACCGTCTACAAGGGCTTGAAGGAAACGGAAGTGCGCCCCGGCGAATGGGTTGCCATCTCCGGGATCGGGGGGCTTGGCCACATGGCCGTGCAGTATGCGAAGGCGATGGGCATGCACGTCGTTGCCGCCGATATCTTCGACGACAAGTTGGCATTGGCAAAGCAACTGGGCGCCGACTTGACTGTGAACGGCAAGGCGAAGGATGCGGTAGAGCAGGTAACGAAGGCGACCGGCGGCGTGCATGGCGCGCTCGTCACGGCAGTTTCGCCTGCCGCAATGGAACAGGCGTTCGGGTTCCTGCGGTCAAAGGGAACAATGGCGCTTGTCGGCCTGCCTCCCGGGATGATCTCCGTGCCGGTGTTTGAAACGGTCCTCAAACGCATCACGGTGCGTGGATCGATCGTCGGCACCCGCCAGGACCTGGAGGAATCGCTGCAGTTTGCCGCAGAGGGCAAGGTGGCGCCACATTTCTCTTGGGACAGCCTTGAGAACATCAATGAGATCTTCCACCGGATGGAGGCCGGGAAGATCGACGGTCGCATCGTCCTGCGTCTGCAATAGCCGGCCCGTGCGCCTCGGCTGATAGCAAACCCGCTTTCCCTTCGACGCGGAGAACGGTGCCGCATCGATTAGGGCACCTGCGGGCGACACATCATTGCCCGGCGTGGAGCATGTGTCGCGCACACTCTGCGGCCTCCTCAAATCGTCGTTCCAAGCGGCTGTCAAAAAGGCGCTTGGCGGACCGTCTGCAGAAAGGAAGTGGCAATGAGCAAGGGCATGTTCTCAGATCAGTGCGGGCTTTCCAGACGCGATCTGCTCGTGGTGGCAGGGACTGCCGCGGCCACGCTTAGCGTATACAGCTCAGTTGCCCGAGCAGCCTCCGGCGACAGTACCCTTGTCATCGATGAGGTGAAGCCGGGAGAGGACGTCTTTGCCTATGTCAGCAGGAGCAAGGGGGCCTTTGACCAAACAACCTACCGACAGGTGCTTGGCTGCGCGAACGCCTTCAAGGAAGGCGATCAGACGATCGGCGTGGCGGCGGAAAATGAGACGTCGCGAACGAACGCCCGGGCTCTGCTGGCAAACACGAAGATCGGTGACCTTTTCGATCACCCGCTGCTTGAAGACGAGTTGCAACGGCTGATCTGGCAGACGACGGACAAGACCCAGCATGAAAAAGTCAAAGACTGGACCATGGGCCAGCTAAAGGAGTTTCTTCTGACCGCCTCGGAAGAAGAGATCAAAGGCGTCATGAATGGCCTGACCAGCGATACGATCGGCTTCGTGCCGAAACTGATGAGCAACGAAGAGCTGATCACCGTCAGCCAGAAGATCTTTAATGTCATGCCCGGCACCAAGCTCGGCGCCAAGGGATACATGGGCGCCCGTATCCAGCCGAACTCGCCAACCGACCACCCCGACGACATCATGTGGCAGGTCTTCGATGCATTCTCCTATGCAACCGGCGACATCGTCATCGGCACCAATCCGGTGGACAGTACCGTCGCCAGCGTCGTGACGGTAGAGCGGGCGCTCAAGGACGTCGTGGATACATTCAAGCTCGGCGATGTCATTCCATGGTGCGTGCTCGCCCATATCGACGTTCAGGCCGAGGTGAACGAAAGCTATCCGGGCACCGTTGCCACCGTGTTCCAGAGCCTTGCCGGAACGGATGACTGCAACAAGATCTTCGACATCACCAACGACAAGATCGTGAAATATGCGCGCGCCAAGGCCGGCGAGAGGTATGGTCTCTACTTCGAGACCGGGCAGGGGTCGGAGTTTACCAATGGCGTGGCAAACGGCGTCGACATGATGGTGCTCGAGTCGCGAAAATACGGCTTCAGCAGGGCCATCGGCCTGGAGCTCGCCAAGGTTCAGCCCAGTGGCGCCTGGCTCCACGTCAACGATGTTGCCGGCTTCATCGGACCGGAGGTCTTCAAGAGCCGCGAGCAACTCGTCCGCTGCTGCCTGGAAGACATGGTCATGGGCAAGCTCCACGGCCTCACCATCGGCCTCGATATCTGCACCACCCTGCACATGACGGTCAGCCTCGACGACCTGGACTGGTGCCAGGACCAGATCATGCCGGCCAATCCCGCCTATCTGATTGCGCTTCCCACCAAAAACGACCCGATGCTGAGCTATCTGACGACCGCATTTCAGGACCATGTGCGCGTGAGGGAGAAATTCGGTTTCAAGGTCAACGATGCAATGTGGGATTTCTACAAACGCATCGGGATTGTCGGCAACGACAACACCTACACGTCAAATTATGGAGATCCCCTCTGGGTCTATTACCAGTACCGCCTCGCCAAGGGTGACAAGCGGGCCAAGGACGCCGTCTACGCCGAGGGCCGGCAGATGATGACGGAGGTCGAAGCGCGCGGTGTCGATCTCGCGACGGGCCACGGCGAGAAACTCTGGGATCTCAATCCGGCGCTCGCGACGAAAGTGAGGGGACTTTACGACGATGCCAAACTATCGCTTTGGGCCGAGCTTACGCCCGAGTTCATCGCGGCTGTCCCTGACGCCGTCCCCGTTCGCACCCTATCCAAGGACCGGAATGACTACATTGCGCATCCGACCACCGGCGAAACGCTGAGCCCGGAGTCGATGAAAGAGATCGAACGGATAAGGGCATCTTGGAAGGCCGACATGCCCAAGGGGCAGATCGTCATTTCGGACGGTCTGAACGCCAAGGCCATCATGGATGACGGGCACCTCGCGCCTTACCTCGAAGAGATGCGCCGGTTGCTTGGAGACGCCGGCGTTACGGTGAGCGACAAGAACATCGTGGTCACCAGCGGCAGGGTACGGGCCGGCTACAGGATCGGCGAGATGCTTTTTGCAGACGCCGATCCCAACAGTTTCCGGGGCATCCTCCACATCATCGGCGAGCGGCCCGGAACCATGCACCATGCCTACTCGGTCTACATCACCGTCGCCAAGGGCAAGCGCTGGGCGGAAAAGGATATCGATCACGACATGACCAAACTGGTCAGCAACGTCGCCGATACAGCACTTGCCCCCAAGGAGGCCGCCAAGGAAACCCTGACCATTATCCGCGAGATCATCGGCAAGGACGTGAACGGCAGTCGGCGATATGGGTGATGGCAATTCGCACCTGACGCGCCGATCGAGTGCCCCCATGCTGCGCGCACGAAAAAACCCAGGGGCACGGCTCAACGCCCCTGGGCAAACTTCTGGTCCGGGGACAACCGGGCCTTCTAGGAATTTAGCCTGGCTGCCATAATCGACGTCATCAAGACTCAGCTGCAGCCGCTGGTCGCGCCGCAGGTGTCGCACTTCTCGCATGTGCCGTTGCGCACCATCGTGAAGTTCTGGCACTCGGTGCACATGTTGCCGGTGTAACCCTGCATGATCGAGCGGGCGCGGCGTTCGGCTTCCACCTTCTTGGCGTCGGTCTTGGCCGATGCCGCTTCGGCGGCCGCCTTGTCCGAGAAGAGGGCGGTCACGTCCGTTGCCGTCTCTGCCGTTTCCTCGGCGATCTCTTCGGCGAGTTCCGCGGCACGCTCTTCATAGTCACGCTTGAAGGCAACGATTTCAGACGTTGCGATCGCGGTCGTCGTCTCGATCTTGCGCACCGTGTTACCGGCAATTGCCGTCACCGTCGCACCGGAGGAGGCGCGGGCAGGGGCGGTGGTTGCCGAACCCTTGGGCTCGCTGCCCGTGCGGTCACCGGTGCCGCCGACGATGGTCGGCTTGTAGCCGCGGGTCCAGCCGGTGGAGATCAGGTTGGTCTTGCCTTCCTGGATGCCCTTGCCGAGTGCCGTGTTGCCGAAGTCGGAGGTATCGACATGTGCAAGGTCGTGGCGGCCGAGGTAGGAAACCGCGAGTTCCCGGAAGACGTAGTCGAGGATCGAGGTCGCGTTCTTGATCGCGTCGTTGCCCTGGACCATGCCGGCCGGCTCGAACTTGGTGAAGGTGAAGGCCTCCACATATTCCTCGAGCGGCACGCCATATTGCAGGCCGAGCGAGATGGCGATGGCGAAGTTGTTCATCATCGCACGGAAAGCAGCGCCTTCCTTGTGCATGTCGATGAAGATCTCGCCGAGGCGGCCATCACCGAACTCGCCGGTGCGCAGGTAGACTTTGTGCCCGCCGACGACGGCCTTCTGGGTGTAGCCCTGACGGCGGTTCGGCAGCTTTTCGCGGGCGCGGATCACCTTCTCGATGACGCGCTCGACGATCTTCTCGGTGATGGTCACGGCCTGGGCGGCGGCCGGCGCCTGGATCAGATCCTCCAGCGCATCCTCGTCCTTGTCGTCCTCGATCAGCGAGGCGTTCAGCGGCTGCGACAGCTTGGAGCCGTCGCGGTAAAGCGCGTTGGCCTTCAGCGCCAGCTTCCACGAGAGCATGTAGGCGTTCTTGCAGTCCTCGACGGTCGCCTCGTTCGGCATGTTGATCGTCTTGGAGATGGCGCCCGAGATGAACGGCTGGGCAGCCGCCATCATGCGGATGTGGCTTTCGACCGACAGGTAGCGCTTGCCGATCTTGCCGCAGGGGTTGGCGCAATCGAAGACCGGCAGGTGCTCGTTCTTCAGGAACGGCGCGCCTTCAAGCGTCATAGCGCCGCAGACGTGGATGTTGGCCGCTTCGATGTCCTTCTTCGAAAAGCCCATGTGGTCGAGCAGGTTGAAGTCCATCGCGCCGAGCTGTTCGTCGGTGACCTTCAGCGTGCCCTTCAGGAAGTCGGCGCCGAGCGTCCACTGGTTGAAGACGAACTTGATATCGAAGGCGCTCTTCAGCGCGGCATTGACCGCTTCCACCTTCTCGTCGGTGAAGCCCTTGGCCTTCAGCGTCGACGGGTTGATCGCCGGCGCCTGGTTCAGGTTGCCGTGGCCGACAGCGTAGGCCTCGATCTCGGCGATCTGGCTTTCGCTATAGCCGAGCGAGCGCAGTGCTTCGGGAACGGCACGGTTGATGATCTTGAAGTAGCCGCCGCCGGCAAGCTTCTTGAACTTGACGAGCGCGAAGTCGGGCTCGATGCCGGTCGTGTCGCAGTCCATGACGAGACCGATCGTGCCGGTCGGCGCAATAACGGTTGCCTGGGCGTTGCGGTAGCCGTGCTTTTCGCCGAGTTCCAGCGCCTTGTCCCAGGCGCTCATGGCATGGATGACGAGGTCCTGGTCCGGGCTGTCGCCATGAATGAGGGCGACCGGATTGACCGACAGCGCCTCGTAACCGGTCGTCTCGCCATAGGCAGCGCGGCGATGGTTACGAATGACGCGCAGCATGTTGTCGCGGTTCGGGGCAAAGCCCGGGAACGGACCCAGCTTCTCGGCCATCTCGGCCGAGGTGGCGTAGGAGATACCGGTCATGATTGCCGTCAGGGCACCGGCAATGGCACGGCCCTCGGCGCTGTCATAGGGGATGCCCGAGGACATCAAGAGGCCGCCGATGTTGGCGTAGCCGAGGCCGAGTGTGCGGTATTCGTAGGAAAGCTCGGCAATCTCACGGGACGGGAACTGCGCCATCATGACCGAGACTTCGAGAACGATGGTCCAGAGCCGGACGGCGTGCTCGTAGTCGGCAATGTTGATACGCTTGGTCGCCGCGTCCTTGAACATCATCAGGTTCAGCGAAGCGAGGTTGCAGGCGGTGTCGTCGAGGAACATGTACTCCGAGCACGGGTTCGACGCGCGGATCGGGCCAGCGGCGGGGCTCGTGTGCCAGTCGTTCATCGTCGTGTTGAAGTGCAGGCCCGGGTCAGCCGAGGCCCAGGCGGCGTAGGAGATCGACTCCCAGAGGTCGCGAGCCTTCAGCGTCTTCATCACGCGGCCATCCTTGCGGGCGGTCAGATGCCAGTCGCCATCGGCTTCGACGGCGCGCAGGAAGTCGTCCTTGATCGAGACTGAGTTGTTGGAGTTCTGGCCGGAAACCGTGAGGTAGGCCTCCGAATCCCAGTCGGTGTCGTAGGTCTTGAACTCAAGATCCTTGTAGCCCTGCTTGGCGAACTGGATGACGCGCTGGACGTAGTTTTCCGGAACCAGAGCCTGCTTGGCAGCGCGGATCTCGCGCTTCAGCGCCGGGTTCTGCTTCGGGTCATAGCAGGCATCGTCGGTGCCGTCGCAGTTGACGCAGGCCTTCATGATCGCCTTCAGGTGCTTGGCGACGACCTTGGAGCCGGTGACGAGGGCGGCAACCTTCTGCTCTTCCTTGACCTTCCAGTTGATGTATTCCTCGATATCCGGATGGTCGATATCGACGACGACCATCTTGGCGGCGCGGCGGGTGGTGCCGCCCGACTTGATGGCGCCGGCGGCACGGTCGCCGATCTTCAGGAACGACATCAGGCCGGAGGACTTGCCGCCGCCGGAGAGCTTTTCGCCTTCGCTGCGCAGGTGCGAGAAGTTGGAACCGGTGCCGGAGCCGTACTTGAACAGGCGCGCTTCACGCACCCAGAGATCCATGATGCCGCCCTCGTTGACGAGGTCGTCGGCAACCGACTGGATGAAGCAGGCATGCGGCTGCGGGTGCTCGTAAGCCGACTTAGACTTGGTCAGCTTGCCGGTGAAGGGGTCGACGTAGAAGTGGCCCTGGCCGGGGCCGTCGATGCCATAGGCCCAGTGCAGGCCGGTGTTGAACCACTGCGGCGAGTTCGGCGCGACGCGCTGGGTGGCGAGCATGTAGGCAAGCTCGTCCTGGAAGGCGGAGGCATCTTCCTCGGTGTCGAAGTAGCCGCCCTTCCAGCCCCAATAGGCCCAGGTGCCTGCCAGGCGATCGAAGACCTGGCGGGCATCGGTTTCAGAACCGTACTGCTCTTCCTTCGGAAGCGCCTTCAACGCGTCCTGATCGGGAACCGAGCGCCAGAGGAAGGAGGGGACATCGTTCTCCTCGACGCGCTTCATCTTGGCCGGTACGCCGGCCTTGCGGAAGTACTTCTGCGCGAGGATGTCGGCAGCGACCTGGCTGAACTGAGCCGGCACGTCGATGTCGGCAAGACGGAAGACGATCGAACCATCGGGGTTCTTGATTTCACTCGTAGCCTTGCGGAATTCGATCTCCGCATAGGCGGATTGCCCGGCCTTGGTGAAACGGCGTTCGATCTTCATTTGTCCCTGGTCCTTCGTGTTGCCATGCGCCCGCCACAGGCGCAGTTGTCCCCGTCCGGCCGCGGGGCTTTCCGCAGCCAGTCTCAGCTTCCGTCCTTGGAGAGAAACCCATAACTGGGTGACCCTGTATCTTGTGAGATAGGCTGACTGCAAGCACTAAATATAGTGTTAACAGCTGATTTACGCCAGCCAAAAGTTGCTCAAGCGGGTCCCAAAAATCGCACAAAAATCCTCACGGCGACCGCATGGTGAAATCCATGAATGCCGCCCGTCAGAAC
The DNA here is from genome assembly GCF_037026475.1 of Ensifer sp. MJa1. Taxonomy (NCBI): domain Bacteria; kingdom Pseudomonadati; phylum Pseudomonadota; class Alphaproteobacteria; order Hyphomicrobiales; family Rhizobiaceae; genus Ensifer; species Ensifer sp. MJa1. Next base: position 139,860 of record NZ_JAKUMO010000012.1, read on the forward strand.
CGCCGATTTGGTGAGAGGAACCGGGCGCTAAACAATCCGGTCCGCCGCCGTTGCAACGTGAAATCCATTAACCGTGAATCGTCCGGGGGCGTCAAGGGGTGGTTTGTGACGGAAGTTTGAGCGCTAGATGTTGTGTGGAGCAACTGTGGAAAACGGGGACATCGAGCAAGGCCATGAAAATCAGGTACTTCCGCCTGTTGCCTGTGAGACTGACGCAACGGTCAGAGAAAAATCAAAAAATTGACGGGTAAAAAACCAGATAAAAACCACCCCTAACGGCATCCTCGGTTGTACTGGCGAACGCGATATGGGGTGCGTGACGGTGATTCGCGCTCCGCCCCCGGGAAGCGTGTCGATTATCCGATCAATCGCGGCGGAATGCGGCCGAAACACGCGGTCGAATCCATCGCTTCTCGGTCCCGCCAGCGCAAGATCGACACACCACTTCAAAGTGCTACAGCGACCTTTGCGCGTGCGATAAGGCGCGCGGCGCTGTGGGCACCGGCGGCAATCCGCATCAAATGATGCGGCGGGACCGGAAGCCTACCGCTTCCCGATCCCACCTTCAAACTCAATCAACGCGCTTTTGCAGTTCGCGCGCGCCATTCGGCGCATTGACCTTGCCCTCGGTGATGAAGAAGGCAAACACGTCACGTGGCTCCTTCGCAGCCTTGCGATCCGGGGCGCTCTTCTCAAGCCCGCCCGGTTCATCGCCGGCGGCGAAAGCCTTGGCGCGCTCAGCCCAGAGATCGAGCTTGTCGGCAGGGTAGCAGGTCTTGATATCGTCGCTGCCCTTCTGCAGGCGGAGATAGACGAAATCAGCGGTGACATCGGCAATCATCGGATAATCCGCATGCTCGGCGAGCACGACGGCGACCTTGTACTTCTCAAGCTGCGACACGAAGTCCGGAGCCTGGAAAGTGGGGTTGCGGACCTCGACCACATGGCGAAGCGGCAGCCCGTCCTGCTTTTCCGGCAGCAACTTCAGAAAACCCTCGAAATCATCGGGATCGAACTTCTTCGTCGGCGCGAACTGCCACAGGATGGGGCCGAGATGCGGCCCAAGCTCGGTCAACCCTTGAGTGAGGAATCGCTCCATCGATTCACCGGCTTCGGAGAGAACCTTGCGGTTGGTGACGAAGCGGCTGGCCTTCAACGAAAAGATGAAATCGTCAGGCACCTCAGAGGCCCATTTGGCGAAGGTCTCTGGCTTCTGCGACGAATAATAGGTGCCGTTCACCTCGATCGCACGCAACTGCTTGCCTGCGTATTCGAGCTGCCGCTTCTTCGCGAGCGTCTCGGGATAGAAGGTGCCCTCCCAGGGCTCAAAGGTCCATCCACCGATACCAACACGGATCTTTCCGGCCTGTGCCATGCCATCCTCCACAACAGCAGCCAGCAAATGGCTGCTTTCATTCAATCTTAATCGATTTCGTCATGTCGACGAGTGTCCACCCTGGATGATAGGGATTGGGTCGGCGACCCGTTTCTTGAAATCCATAGGCGCGATAGAGCGCAATGTTTCGCTCCGTGCGTGAATTGGTATAGAGGCGCATCTCAGGCAAGCCCCAGTCGGCGACCTTGCCGTCGGCAAATTTCAGCAGTTCTATGCCAAGTCCCTGGCCCTGATGGCTGGGCGCAACGGCGAGGCTGAAAATCATCACGTGATCGACAGCCGCTCCAGGACGGCAAGCGCGGCGATCACCGCATCACGCTCCCAAAGCCACACCTCACCACGCAGGACGCGTGGCGCATAGCCTTCAAAGGCGGCCCTCCGAGCAACGCCCGGTAGGGTTCATAGGCCCCCTCCGTCACGCTTTGCACCGCAGCCAGATCTTCCAAACGAGCGGGCCGCATCATGCCGCGATCACCTTTCCGGTCGCTGATCGGCGCCGCGACGTTTACTCCGCCGCCTCGACCTTCTTCATCGGGCGGCGTTCCAATAGTTCCTTCAAGAACTGGCCAGTATAGGAGCGCTTCTCCTTGACGACCTCCTCGGGCGTACCCTTGGCGATGACCTCGCCGCCGCCGTCGCCGCCTTCCGGACCGAAGTCGATCACCCAATCCGCCGTCTTGATGACCTCGAGATTGTGCTCGATGACGACGACGGAGTTTCCCTGGTTGACGAGCTCATGCAGAACTTCAAGAAGCTTGGCTACGTCGTGGAAATGCAAGCCGGTTGTCGGTTCATCGAGGATGTAGAGCGTGCGCCCGGTCGAGCGCTTCGACAGTTCCTTGGCGAGCTTGACGCGCTGGGCCTCGCCGCCCGAAAGCGTGTTGGCCTGCTGCCCGACCTTGATATAACCGAGACCCACCTGGTTGAGCGTCACCAGTTTGTCGCGCACCGAGGGGACAGCGGCAAAGAATTCGACGCCTTCCTCGACGGTCATGTCGAGCACGTCGGCAATCGACTTGCCCTTGAAATGAACATCGAGCGTCTCGCGGTTGTAGCGCTTGCCGTGGCAGACGTCGCAAGTGACGTAGACGTCCGGCAGGAAGTGCATCTCGATCTTGATGACGCCGTCGCCCTGGCAGGCCTCGCAGCGGCCGCCCTTGACGTTGAAGGAGAAGCGGCCCGGCTGGTAGCCACGGGCCTTCGCTTCCGGCAGACCGGCAAACCAGTCGCGGATCGGGGTGAAGGCACCGGTATAGGTGGCCGGGTTCGAACGCGGCGTGCGGCCGATCGGCGACTGGTCGATGTCGATCACCTTGTCGATATGTTCGAAACCGTCAATGCGGTCGTGCTCGGCCGGGTTTTCGCGCGCCCCCATGATGCGGCGGGCGGCGGCCTTGTAGAGCGTCTCGATCAGGAAGGTCGACTTGCCGCCGCCGGAAACGCCGGTCACGGCAGTGAAGACACCGAGCGGGATCGATGCGGTGACGTTCTTGAGGTTGTTGGCGCGGGCGCCGACAACGGTGATTTCCTTTTTCTTCTTCGGCTTGCGGCGCTCCCCAGGCACGGCAACCGAAAGCTCGCCGGACAGATACTTGCCGGTCAGCGACTTCGGATTGGCCATGATATCGGAGGGCGAGCCCTGCGCGATCACTTCACCGCCGTGAATGCCGGCAGCCGGACCGATATCAACGACATAGTCCGCCGTCAGGATCGCATCCTCGTCATGCTCGACGACGATGACGGTGTTGCCGATGTCACGCAGGTGGCGAAGCGTATCGAGCAGGCGGGCATTGTCGCGCTGGTGCAGGCCGATCGACGGCTCGTCGAGAACATAGAGAACGCCCGTCAGGCCAGAGCCGATCTGCGAGGCCAGGCGAATACGCTGGCTTTCGCCGCCGGACAACGTGCCGGAGTTGCGCGACAGGCTCAGATATTCGAGGCCGACATCGTTGAGGAAGCGCAGGCGTTCGCGGATTTCCTTCAGGATCCGCACCGCGATTTCGTTCTGCTTGGCGTTCAGGTGCTCCGGCAGCGCTTCGAACCAGTCGCGCGCGATGCGGATCGACATGTTGGTGACTTCGCCAATGTGCAGCGCGTTGATCTTGACCGCTAGTGCCTCGGGCTTCAGGCGGAAGCCTGCGCAGGCCGGGCAGGGTGCTGCCGACATGAAGCGCTCGATCTCCTCACGCGCCCAGGCGCTGTCGGTCTCCTTCCAGCGCCGTTCGAGGTTGGGCACGATGCCCTCGAAGTTCTTGGTCGTGTTGTAGGAACGGGCGCCGTCTTCATAGTGGAAGACGATCTTTTCTTCGGTGCCGTGCAGGATCGCATTCTGCGCCGCAGACGACAGTTCGTTCCAGCGGCTGCCGAGCTTGAAGCCGAAGACCTTGCCCAGCGCTTCGAGCGTCTGGTTGTAGTAGGGCGACGACGACTTGGCCCAGGGCGCAATCGCACCGTCGCGCAGCGTCCGGTGCTCTTCCGGCACGATCAGCGCCACGTCGATCTTCTGCTGGCTGCCGAGGCCGTCGCAGGTGGGGCAGGCGCCGAAAGGATTATTGAAAGAGAACAGCCGCGGTTCGATCTCCGAGATCGTGAAGCCGGAGACCGGGCAGGCGAACTTTTCCGAAAACAGCACACGCTCATGGGTTTCGTTCAGCGACTTGTTGGCCGAGCCGCCAGCTGCCGTTTCTTCCGGCGGCAGCGGCTTGTCGGCGAACTCGGCAACCGCGAGACCGTCGGCGAGCGTCAGGCAGGTCTCTAGACTGTCGGCAAGCCGTGTAGCCAGATCCGGGCGCACGACCACACGGTCGACCACGACGTCAATGTCGTGCTTGTACTTCTTGTCGAGTGCCGGGACTTCGGCGATTTCGTAGAAGGTGCCATCGACCTTCACGCGCTGGAAGCCCTTCTTCATCAGTTCGGCGAGTTCTTTCTTGTACTCGCCCTTGCGGCCGCGGACGAGCGGCGCAAGGATATAAAGGCGCGTGCCTTCGCCGAATTCGAGCACCCGGTCGACCATCTGGCTGACCGTCTGGCTTTCGATCGGCAGGCCTGTCGCCGGCGAATACGGCACGCCGACACGCGCAAACAGCAGGCGCATGTAGTCGTAGATCTCGGTGACGGTACCGACGGTCGAGCGCGGGTTGCGCGACGTCGTCTTCTGTTCGATCGAGATCGCCGGTGACAGGCCGTCGATCTGGTCAACATCCGGCTTCTGCATCATCTCCAGGAACTGGCGCGCATAGGCCGACAGGCTTTCGACATAGCGGCGCTGGCCTTCGGCATAGATCGTGTCGAAGGCAAGCGAGGACTTGCCCGAGCCGGAAAGCCCGGTCATCACGATCAGCTTGTTGCGCGGCAGATCGAGGTCGATGCCTTTCAGATTGTGCTCGCGCGCACCACGAATGGAGATGGTCTTGAGTTCACTCATCGGAAGCCAGCTTTTGCATGTCGGTTGAAAGCCCCCTATGTAATGACGCTATCGCCCATGTCGAGGCGCAATCGGCAAAACAGGCGGCCAATTCGAGTCGGTTGACAGGATCATAGCCAAATACTAGAACAAATAAAGAACAAATCGCCCATAAAACGGCCAAAACTGTTGTGGATTATGTGCGAGGCGGGGCGTATCGGCAGCATCGGGCCGCTAAGATACGCGCTCTTGAAATTCCAAGCCGGGCCCCAGGCGCGGCGAAACCACGGGAAAAGCGACAATGGCTGGAAGCGTCAACAAGGTGATCTTGATCGGAAATGTCGGGGCAGACCCCGAAATCCGGCGCACGCAGGACGGCCGCCCGATCGCCAACCTGCGCATCGCAACCTCGGAAACCTGGCGCGACCGCAACAGCGGCGAACGCAAGGAAAAGACCGAATGGCACACGGTCGTCGTCTTCAACGAGGGCCTGTGCAAGGTTGTCGAACAATATGTGAAGAAGGGCGCCAAGCTCTATATCGAAGGCGCGCTGCAGACCCGCAAGTGGCAGGACCAGAACGGCAATGACCGCTACTCGACGGAAATCGTGCTGCAGGGCTTCAACTCGACGCTGACGATGCTTGACGGCCGCGGCGAAGGCGGTGGCTCCGGCGTCAGCCGTGGCGGCGGCAGTGGTGCGGGCGACTTCGGTGGTGGCAACTATGGCGGCGGCTACGACGACTACGACCAGCCGCGCCAGTCTTCCGGCGGCGGACGCTCGGGCGGCAGCAACCAGGGTGGCCAGGGCGGCGGCTTCTCGCGCGACATGGACGACGATATTCCGTTCTGATCGCGAGCGGATCGGTATTAGCAAAAAACGCCGCGTCCTCAGGACGCGGCGTTTTTTGTTACCCATTGCGGCCCTTTCGGTGGAAGGGCCGCAATTGCCAAATTTACAGCGCCATCGCGGACTTGACCCCGTCGACGACAAACTGCACCGCGAGCGCCGCGAGGATCACGCCGAGCAGGCGGGTGAGGATGGCGCGCCCGGTGACGCCAAGAAAGCGGTCGATGCGCTCGGCAATGACGAGCGCCAGGAAAAGGCTCAAGATCGACAGCGCAATGACGATGATGAGCTGTGCGCGCTCAACAGGCGTCGGGAACGAGCCCGCCAGCAGGATCGTCGCCGAGATCGCGCCCGGCCCGGCTATCAACGGCAAAGCCAGCGGGAAGACTGCGATGTTGTGAATGTGATCCTTGACCGTCGCGTTCTCGCCGGTCTTTTCCTTGCGCTCCTGCCGCTTCTCGAAAATCATCTCGAAGGCGATCCAGAAAAGCAGCATACCGCCGGCGATGCGGAAGGCGCCGATCGATATGCCGAGCAGGCCGAGAATTCCGTTACCGAAGAGCGCGAAGGCCGCAAGAATGAAGAAAGCGATCAGCGAGCCGCGGGTGGCCACCTGAAAGCGCTCCTGCCGGCTGAGGCCGACGGTCAAGCTCAGGAAGATTGGTGCAAGGCCCGGTGGATCGAGCGTGACGAGAAGCGTGGTAAGCGCGTTGACCAGCAGGTCGACATTGAACATCCGTTTCCCCTTCCGGATTTTTGCCCCGGGTTTTCCCGGTGGCAGGCGATCATTGTTAGGCAAGCGGCGAGGGCTTGGGAAGGGGGAGACAAACAAAGTCTCAGCAATGACTTAATCAGCACCTTCTGCGACCGCATCAGGGCCAACGGCACGCTGGAGCGGCTATCGGCGGCCCGGGACTTCCGATTTCCCGCGCCATGCCCTAGAAAAGCCTGCAGCAACGGCAAAAGACTGTTTACAACTGCTGCAGAGCTTGGCAGGCCGAGATCGGCTTTATCGATCGAAACATGCAGCAAATCAAAGTGTTGCGACCATGTCTTCACACCCGGAAGGGCAAAGGGCGCGGTGGCGTCCAAATTGGCGATTCTGACGGCATTCCGCTATAAATATCCGACTGATTCTGAACAAAGATCGTGATCACCATTGACTGAGCAAAGCACCCCCGGCGGCGGAAAAACTCCGCCAGGCATCGAGCCGATTTCCATCATCGAGGAAATGCAGCGGTCCTATCTCGATTACGCCATGAGCGTCATCGTCAGCCGCGCGCTTCCCGACGTGCGTGACGGTCTGAAACCCGTGCACCGCCGCATCCTCTACGGGATGAGCGAACTCGGCATCGACTGGAACAAGAAATACGTCAAGTGCGCCCGCGTCACCGGGGACGTGATGGGTAAGTACCACCCGCACGGCAACATGGCGATCTACGACGCGCTGGCGCGCATGGCGCAGGACTGGTCGCTCCGCCTGCCGCTGATCGATGGCCAGGGCAATTTCGGCTCCGTCGACGGCGACCCGCCAGCGGCCGAGCGCTACACCGAGTGCCGCCTGCAGAAGGCTGCCCATTCGCTGCTCGACGATCTCGACAAGGAAACGGTCGATTTCCGCGACAACTATGACGGCACCTTGCAGGAGCCGGTCGTCGTTCCCGCGAAGTTCCCGAACCTGCTCGTCAACGGCGCCGGCGGTATCGCGGTCGGCATGGCGACCAACATTCCGCCGCACAACCTTGTCGAAGTCATCGGCGGCTGCATCGCGCTGATCGACAATCCGGCGATCGAACTGCCGGAACTGATGGAGATCATCCCGGGTCCGGATTTCCCGACCGGTGCCTTGATCCTCGGCCGCTCGGGCATCCGCTCGGCCTACGAGACCGGCCGTGGTTCCGTCATCATGCGCGGTCGCGCGCATATCGAGCCGATGCGCGGCGACCGCGAGCAAATCATCATCACCGAGATCCCGTTCCAGGTGAACAAGGCGACAATGATCGAGAAGATGGCCGAACTGGTGCGTGACAAGCGCATCGAGGGCATCTCGGACCTGCGCGACGAATCGGACCGCCAGGGCTACCGTGTCGTCGTCGAACTGAAGCGTGACGCCAATGCCGACGTCATCCTGAACCAGCTCTATCGTTACACACCGCTGCAGACCTCGTTTGGCTGCAACATGGTGGCACTGAACGGCGGCAAGCCGGAGCACATGACGCTGCTCGACATGCTCAGGGCCTTCGTCTCGTTCCGCGAGGAAGTCGTTAGCCGGCGTACGAAATACCTCCTGCGCAAGGCACGCGACCGCGCTCACGTCCTGGTTGGCCTCGCAATTGCGGTCGCCAACATCGACGAAATCATCAAGCTGATCCGCACGGCACCCGATCCGCAGACGGCCCGCGAGCAGTTGATGGAGCGCCGCTGGCCGGCCCATGACGTCGAGAGCCTCATCCGGCTGATCGACGACCCGCGCCACCGCATCAACGAGGACGGCACCTACAACCTGTCGGAAGAGCAGGCGCGTGCCATCCTCGACTTACGCCTGCAGCGCCTGACAGCGCTCGGCCGCGACGAAATCGGCGACGAACTCAACAAGATCGGCGAGGAAATCAAAGATTACCTCGACATCCTGTCCTCGCGCCTGCGCATCATGAGCATCGTCAAGGACGAGCTCATCGCCATCCGTGACGAGTTCGGCACGCCGCGCCGCTCCGAGATCATGGAAGGCGGTCCGGATATGGACGATGAGGACCTCATCGCCCGTGAAGACATGGTCGTGACGGTCTCGCACCTCGGCTACATCAAGCGCGTGCCGCTGACGACCTACCGGGCGCAGCGCCGCGGCGGCAAGGGCCGCTCGGGCATGGCGACCAGGGACGAGGATTTCGTTACCCGGCTATTCGTCGCCAACACCCACACGCCGGTGCTGTTCTTCTCCTCGCGTGGCATCGTCTACAAGGAGAAGGTCTGGCGCCTGCCGATTGGCACGCCGCAATCGCGTGGCAAGGCGCTCATCAACATGCTGCCACTGGAGCCCGGCGAGCGCATCACCACGATCATGCCGCTGCCCGAGGACGAGGCGACCTGGGAGAACCTCGACGTCATGTTCTCGACGACCCGTGGCACGGTTCGCCGCAACAAGCTGTCGGACTTCGTCCAGGTCAACCGCAACGGCAAGATCGCGATGAAGCTCGAGGAAGAGGGCGACGAGATCCTCTCGGTCGACACCTGCACCGAACGCGACGACGTCATCCTGACGACGGCGCTCGGCCAGTGTATCCGCTTCCCGGTCGATGACGTGCGCGTCTTTGCCGGCCGCAACTCGATCGGTGTTCGCGGCATCAATCTCGGTGATGGCGACCGCATCATCTCGATGGCGATCGTCGGCCACGTTGACGCCGAGCCGTGGGAACGGGCCGCCTACCTCAAGCGTGCGGCTGCCGAACGGCGCGCCACCAATGGCGAAGAGGAAGAAATCGCGCTGGTCGGCGAAGAAGTCACCGATGGCGGCGAGCTTTCGAATGAGCGCTACGAGGAGTTGAAGGCACGCGAACAGTTCGTGCTGACCGTCTCAGCCAAGGGCTTCGGCAAGCGCTCGTCCTCCTACGACTTCCGCACCTCCGGCCGCGGCGGCAAGGGCATCCGCGCCACCGATACCTCGCGGACGGCGGAAATCGGCGAACTCGTGGCTGCCTTCCCGATCGAGGCCAACGACCAGATCATGCTCGTCTCCGATGGTGGCCAGCTGATCCGCGTGCCGGTCGACGGCATCCGGCTTGCCAGCCGCGCAACCAAGGGCGTCACCATCTTCTCGACCGCCAAGGACGAGAAGGTCGTCTCGGTCGAACGCATCAGTGAGCCTGAGGGCGAGGATGAGGGCGAAGAGGCAGCCGTCGAAAGCGGTGCACCGGAAACGCCAGCCGAATCCGAGGGCTGATCGCCCGCGATTGAAGCACCAAGGAAATTGAAAGCCCGCCATCCGGCGGGCTTTTTCTATTGGACGCGCAGTCGCCATTCGCAAGCGACGCCGCTTGATGCGAAGCCGATGCGTTACGGTGAGGCGTCGCTGTCCTGCGCCTGAGGTGCCTGACCGCGAATGTAGTCGCGCAGGCCCTTGGCGAGCGCATCGAAGGTGACGCGGCAGCGCGGCGCCGTCTTCAGGTTCTCGTGCATCACCAGCCAGGTGTCGAGCTTCATCTCGAAGAGACCAGGCAGCACCGGAAGAAGATCGGGGTCGCGCGCCGCCAGCCCGTTCTGGCAGATGCCGATGCCGAATCCGGCGCGGATCGCCGCAAGCTGGGCGAGGTTGCTATCGGCCTTGAGCGCAAACCGTGTGGCCGGCAGCTCGGGCGACCGGGCGATGATCGCCCGGATCGCTGCAGTTTCGCGATCGTAGCCAATCAGGCTGTGTTCGGCGAGGTCGCTCAATGCCATGGGCATGCCGCGTCGCACGATATAGCGGCGGTGCGCATGAAAGCTGATTGGGACGACGCCGAGATGGCGGGCGATCAATGCATCCTGTGCGGGCGCGACCATGCGCACCGCGATATCAGCCTCCTGGCGCAACAGATCCTCGACCGTGTCGGAGGCGGAGAGTTCGATCGTCAACTCCGGATAGGTCGCGTGCAGTTCCGTCAGGATCGGCGGCAGAACCTCAATGCCGATGACTTCGCTGGCACTGATGCGCACCGTGCCGCTCACCGCATCACGCTGGTTTGACGCCGCGCGTAACAGCGCCGCCGATGTGGCGGAAAGGGTCTCGGCATAGGGCTTGAGCGCCAGAGCGGCATCGGTCGGCAGCAAACCATGCGGGGAGCGCACGAAGAGCGGATAGCCGAGCGTCGCTTCCATGGCGTCGACGTGCCGGCCAACGGTCGGCTGCGTCAGGCCAAGTTCGCGGGCGGCAGCCGACAGCGACCCCTCCCGCAGAACTGCAAGGAAGGTTCTATAGAAATCCCAGCTCAAATCCATCTTGCTCATATATTTCAGTATATCCGATCAAAATAATTCGGCAATTCCGTATATCCCCTGGATGCCGCATCTTCTCTCCATCGAAACGGATGGAGCGTGAAATGGCCGGGACGCAGGAAAGAACAAACATTGCACTGGTGCTCGGAGCGACGGGTGGCATTGGTGGCGCCGTCGCGCGCGGGCTCAACAGACGTGGATGGCAGGTGCGCGCCTTGAACCGAAACGCCGAAAGGGCGGCACAGGCGGAGCCAGCATTCGACTGGCGGCAAGGGGATGCCATGAGCGCGCACGACGTCCACGCCGCGGCGGAAGGGGTCGATCTGATCGTGCACGCGGTCAATCCGCCCGGCTATCGCAACTGGGGAACCCTGGTGCTGCCGATGCTCGACAACACGATCGCGGCTGCGAAAGCCGAAGGTGCCCGCATCCTCTTGCCGGGAACGATCTACAATTTCGGCCGGGATGCCTTTCCTATTCTGACGGAGGACGCACCGCAGAACCCGGACACCGACAAGGGGCTGATCCGCGAGGAGATGGAACGTCGCCTGAAGGACGCGTCCGAGGCGGGCGTCGGCGTCATCATCGTCAGGGCAGGCGACTTCTTCGGCCCGGGAGCCGCCAACAACTGGTTCTCGCAAGGCCTTGTAAGACCTGGGAAACCGGTAACCGCGATTTCCTATCCCGGCCGTGAAGGCATTGCGCACCAATGGGCCTATCTGCCCGATGTCGCCGAGACCATGATCCGCCTTGTCGAGCGCACCGAAAGCTTGCCGCACTTTGCCGTCTACCACATGCGCGGGTTCCTCGACCGCAACGGAACGGAGATGGCGGCAGCGATCCGCCGTGTCGTCGGTAAGCCGGCGCTACCCGTTCGGGCCTTTCCCTGGTGGCTGATCGGCCTTGCCTCGCCGTTCGTCCCGCTCTTCCGGGAATTGCGCAAGATGCGCTACGTTTGGCGCGAACCTCTGAGGATGCCGAACGAGCGGCTCCTGGCCGTTCTCGGCGAAGAACCGCATACGCCGATCGACGAGGCGGTTGCAACAACGCTCAAGGGGCTCGGTTGCATGCCAGTCGAGACAGTCGCCAGCAAGACCAGCGGTGTTCGCGTTCTTGCGTGAAGCACCGTGGGATTGCCCGGCGAAGCAGTGGCGTCAAGCGGCGTGGCCGCGCATCGACAGCTCAGTCGGCAGTCAGTTCTTGAAGTCTCAGTTCTTGAAGACTCAGTTCTTGAAGACCAGGCAGGCGCCGCCACTCTTTCGAATGGTGGCGCAGAGCTTGTTCGCTTCCGCCCGGGTCTCGCGGCCGATGCGTGCGGCGTAGCGGATCCTGAGGCCGAAGCTGGCGTTGCGCTCCCGGAGCAAGAGAGCCTTCTCGCTGCGGATCGGCGCCGGCAGGCGCTTGACCGCGCTCACGAACAGTCGCTGCGCCATCGACTTCTGAAAGTGGGCGGCAAGCTGCACGCCCCAGGGCGCCCATTCGGCTTCGTCGATCACCTCGATATCACGGAGGTTGCGGGTGCTGGCGAGCGCGACGCAGCCATCGAGGAAGGTCTTGCCCTTGTCGAGCGTCAGGTCGAGCGTCTTCGGCGGATTGTCGCGCCAGTCCTCGACACTATATGCGGTGATCGCCAGCACATAGTTGCGGGTTTCCGCCGGTAGCCAATCGACCTCAAGAAACCGCTCCAGCCCGTTTTCACCGGCGTTGTAGGCAGCAGCGGCAAAGCCGAGATTGCCGTAGCGGGATTTCAGTTCATTGAGATATTCGGCCGACTTGCCGAGCGCCTCGACGGCATCGAAGCTGTTGGAAAGGCCGCGCAGCTTCGCCGTGCCGGGCATGAACTGGGCGATGCCTTCGGCGCCCTTGGGGCTGACGGCATTCGGGCGAAACAGGCTTTCACGCCAGATCAGCCGGGCGAAGAAGGCCGCAGGCAGGTCGTTCACCGTCGCATAGTGGTCGATGACGCCGCAGACGTCGCGCGCGAAATTCTCCTTGCTGATGCAAAGCGACCTTGCGGGGTCGGCGACGGAACGCCCGGAATAGACGCATTTGGGACGAGAAGGGAGGTCATCGACCCGAGCCTTGGCCGGCAGCGCTGCGAAAATCTGGGCGCCAACGAACAGGGCGATCGCCGCTGTCACGATACGTGCCGTCACCGTCGATTTGCGGTTTCGCCTTTGGTCCACGTTACAGTGTTTCCCCGAACAGTCGTGACGCGTTCATACCATCTTCGGCGGCGTTGAAAAACTCCGCGCCACTTGGCAAGGCTAGCGCGGCGCTCCCGTCGGCAACACCAGCTGCATGAACGTCAGGTCCAGCCAGTGGCCGAACTTCGTGCCGACCTCGCGCATGCGGCCGGTCTCGGCAAAGCCGAGCTGGGCGTGAAGGTGGATCGAAGCGGCATTTTCAGATTCGATCGCCGCCACCATCACATGTTTGCCGATGCGCTCCGCCTCGGCCACGAGCGCAATCATCAGCTTGCGGCCAATGCCGCCGCCACGGCGATCCTTGTGAACGTAGACGGAGTGCTCGACGGTATGGCGGTAGCCGTCGAAGGCGCGCCAGTCGCCAAACGAGGCGTAGCCGACCACGTCGCCGTCCTCGGAAACGGCCACCAGAACCGGATAGCCCGCGTCCGCACGCGCCTTCAACCAGGCCGCTCGATTGGAGACGTCAACCAGGGTCTCATTCCAGATTGCCGTCGTGTTTGCCACCGCGTCATTGTAGATCTCGCAGATGGCTGGAAGATCGCCTTCAGTGGCCGCCCTGATCAACATGCTTGCTCCTCATGCTCGTTCACTATATGACTACGACATGAATACTAAAGTAGACGACCTTGATCAACGGCTCAGTGAGCGAATTCGTCTTGAGAGAGAGGCGCGCGGCTGGTCGCTCAGTCAGCTCTCGGAGCGAGCCGGCGTGTCCCGGGCGATGATCCACAAGATCGAGCGAGGCGACAGCAGCCCGACGGCGACTTTGCTTGCGAAGCTTTCGGCTGCGTTCGGGCTTACCATGTCGAGCCTGATTGCGCGCGCCGAAGCAAGCCAGGGAAGATTGTCGCGGCGGCAGGATCAGCCAGTCTGGCGCGACCCGCAAAGCGGATACATCAGGCGTCATGTCTCGCCGATGTCGGAACTGCCGCTCGAACTCGTCGAGGTCGAGCTTCCGGCAGGAGCCGACGTACCGATCCCGGCATCCGCCTATGCGCTTCATCGGCGATGGATATGGGTGAAGGCCGGCAACCTGACCTTTGTGGAAGGCGGCGAGACACACCTGCTCGGCGAGGGAGACTGCCTGGAACTCGGCCCGCCACAGGATTGCGTCTTCCGCAATGCCGGCAGCGGGCTCTGCACCTACGCGGTCATCCTGCTGAAGACCGGCTGACCCTATCGCTCAAGTTCGGCAATCGCGATCTGAGCCATGGTCAGGTCGCTCTCGACGCCTGCGTCGTCGCCGTCCTCGAGGAACCAGGCTGCGGAGAGCCCGGCATAGGCGAGAACCCACAGCAGGATGCGGCGCGGGTCAAGCCCGGTTTCCTCGGCGACGATGGGCAGGTGCCGCTGCAACCGCCCCGGGGCGGTGACCAGGGGCAGTTCGGGATTGCAGAAGAGGTTGGCGTAGTCGTAACCGCGATCGCCAAGGACCCGCTTCGGATCGATCGCCAGCCAGCCGCGGTCACCGAAATCGAGGATATTGGCGTGGTGCACGTCGCCGTGCAGGACGACGGATGGTTCAGGGTCGGCAAACAGCGTTTTCGCCGCCGCCAATGCGCGTGAAAAGAGACCACCCTGGGCCGGCGCTGCCGCCTCCAGCGAGGCGAACCACTTGTCGAGCGGCACAAGGTCCGTGGGTATGGGGGTCGCGCGGGGCGCATGGAGTTCGGCAACCGCACGGCAAATGATGCGCGTCGCCTCTTCGTCGCTTCCCGTCATCGCCATGTGGAACAGATTGCGCTGACTGTCGGACCGTTCCATGAGGACGGCATCACCATCCCACTCGTAGACTTTCGCGGCACCTTTACCGTCCCAATAGACCATCGGCAGGCGGCCGAATTTTTCTTCGGGATCCCGGGCGATCTTCAGCATCGCCAATTGGTTACGATAGCGGACCGGATAAAGATGGCTGGAGGGCGTAACGATAACGTCGCCGTCCGGCTGCAATGACCATTTTTCGAAATAGGATGAGAACATGAATTGAGCTTCCAGAGGGGAGATGCCCCGCCGGAGTGGCAGGGCATCTCGCCATGTGGGAGCCTCAGTCAACCTGTTCAAGGGCCGGATAGTCGGTGTAGCCCTTGGCACCGCCGCCATAGAATGTCGCCTGGTCCGGTGCGTTCAGCGGCGCGTTGCGCTTCAGCCGTTCGACCAGATCCGGATTGGCGATGAACGGCTTGCCGAAGGCGACAAGATCGGCGTCGCCGTCCCTAATCGTCTCCACGGCCAGCGCCCTGTCATAGCCGTTGTTTGTCATCCAGGCAGCCTTGCCGCCGGCGGCAAGATAGGTGGCGCGCAGCGCCTGATAGTCGAACGGCCGTTCACCCTGCTGGTGATCGCGCGGGCCGCCCGTCGCGCCCTCGATGATGTGGACGTAGGCGAGGGGATAGCGCGCGAGGTTCTTGACCACGTAGCCGAAGACCGCCTGCGGTTCAGGATCGAAAACATCGTTGGCCGGGGTGACAGGCGAAAGGCGGATACCGACGCGGCCAGCGCCGATTTCCTGCGTCACCGCATCCACGACTTCAAAGAGGAAGCGGGCGCGGTTCTCGATGGAACCGCCATAGGCATCGCTGCGATCGTTCGCGCCGGAACGCAGGAACTGATCGATGAGATAACCATTGGCCGCATGGATCTCGATACCGTCAAAGCCGGCGTCGATCGCTGCGCGCGCCGCCTTGCGATAGTCTTCGATGATGCCTGCAATCTCGGCGACGTTCAGCGCATGCGGCTCGGAGGTCTCGGTGAAGGAGCCGGTTCCGTCACCGTTGATCAGGTAGGTCTTCGACTTGGCACGGATTGCCGAAGGCGCCACCGGCTTGCCGCCACCCGGCTGCAGCGAATTGTGCGAGACGCGTCCGACGTGCCATATCTGGACGACGATCCGGCCGCCCTTGGCATGCACCGCATCGGTCACCTTGCGCCAGCCTTCGAGCGCTTCCGGCGAGTAGAGGCCGGGCACGTCGGCGTAGCCCTGGCCTTGCTGGGTGATCGCCGTTCCCTCGGTGATCAGCAGGCCGGCGCTGGCGCGCTGCTCGTAATAGGTGACGTTTAGCGTGTTCGGCACAGCCCCCGGCGAACGATTGCGGGTGAGGGGCGCCATGACGATGCGGTTCTTGAGCGCGATATCGCCAATGGTGATCGGGTCGAAAAGCGAGGCCATGGGAAGTCCTTTCATGGAGGTCTGCTTGGGAGGAGGTGCTTGTTTCAGAGATCGCCAATGCTCTTGAGGAAGGCGGCAATCGTGTCTTCGTCACGACGGTAAAAGACCCATTGTCCAACCCGGCGCGTTGTCACGAGGCCGGCGCGCTGAAGGACGGCAAGATGCGAGGAAACAGTCGACTGCGAGAGACCGCAGCGTTCGAACTGCCCGGCGCACACGCCGAGATCGAGCGGATGCTCCTGCGTCGGGAAGTGACGCTCGGGCTCTTTCAACCATGCGAGGATGTTCACCCGCACCGGGTGAGCAAGCGCCTTCAGTATCTCGTCTCGGTCCATCACATATTGCCATATCGTGTTTTATCGATAGATGTATCGCTAAATGACGATATTCAAGACCGTGGCTATCACGAAGGCAAAAAAAAGGGCCTCAAGAAAACTTGGGCCCTTGCAGTTGTGAAGGTAATCAGAACCTCCAGAGGGGAACAGCTAATGCGGTGGCGGGGAGGAGAAGCCACCAAGAATGCATCAGCTACATCTTGATATGGTAAGCGAAGTATCGGCTTTCAATAGCCGACAGTGATTTTCATCACGGCTCGCCTGTCTTCCAACAGTAGACAAAAAAAGAGGGCCACAAGATGACTTGGGCCCTTATAAGTTGTGAAGGTAATTTAAACCTCCAGAGGGGAACAGCTGCTGCGGTGGCACTGGGAGGAGAAGCCACCAAAGATGCATCAGCTGTGTTTGGTATGCTGCTTTTTTGGGCGAGCAGCAATCATTTAATATGCATGACAGCCATGTGATGTGCGCATCCCTGCACAATTTTGCAGCGCACAACAAAAATGCGCCGCACAATATCCGCGGCGCATCGAAAATTTCTCTTCAAAAACAAGATATTAAGCAAGCAATTCGGCAAATGCCCACAAATCAAGCACTTGCCGACGCGACATCAGAAGTTCCAGTTCCTGGCCTTGGCGACGATATAGTCTCGGAAGACCTTGAGCTTCGCGGCGTTCTTCATTTCGTCGGGATAGCAGAAATAGGTATCGAAGGACGGAATGTCGGCGCTGATCGGCAGTTGAATCAGGCCCGGGTCGCGCCCGACGATGTAGTCGGGCAGCATGGCAACGCCGATACCAAGCAGGCAGGCGCGCTTGATCGAGGTCTGGCTGTTGATCTGCAGATGCGAGACCCGCGGATTGTCGGAATCGCGACCGGCGATTTCCAGCCAGTTCACATCGAGCAGATAGTTCGGCGCCGGCTCGCCGAAGGTGATGATGCGGTGATTGTCGAGGTCATCGACCGACTGCGGCTCACCATACTTGTTGATGTAGGAGGGCGCCGCGTAGACGTGCATATGCACGGTGAAGAGCTTGCGCTGGATCAGGTCCGACTGCTGCGGCTGGCGCAGACGGATGGCGCAATCTGCGTGGCGCATGTTCACGTCGAGCTCCTCGTTGTCGAGAATGAGCTGGACCTGCACGTCCGGGTGCAGCGACATGAATTCCTGGATCTTGTCCGTGAGCCAGCCCTGGCCAAGGCCGACCGTGGTTGTGATGCGCAGCTTGCCGCTCGGCTTGTCGGTGGTCTCGCTCAGCTGGACCTTGACGCTTTCCAGCTTCATCAAGACTTCGTGTGCGGTGCGGTAGAGGATTTCGCCCTGTTCGGTGAGGATCAGGCCGCGCGCGTGGCGGTGAAACAACTTGATGCCGACGTCCTGCTCGAGCGAGCTGACCTGACGGCTGATCGCCGACTGCGAGAGGTGGAGCTTGTCTGCTGCATGTGTGAACGACCCAGCCTCGGCCGCCGCGTGAAAAATGCGCAGTTTGTCCCAGTCCAGCGACATGAAGTCCCCCATAAGATACCACTCCGGAAGACGGGGCTCTGTCTTCCGGGCGTGGCTGATGCATCTGTTCCCACTCGGGGAGGTGCCTTATGGCTCCGCCCCGATTCGCAGCTTCTATTCGGCTGCAATTGCGACGGGCATATGACCCGCCAGGTATTTCTCGGCTTCGAGCGCGGCCATGCAACCCATGCCGGCGGCCGTTACCGCCTGGCGATAGATGTCGTCCGTCACGTCGCCCGCGGCAAAAACGCCCGGGACGTCAGTGGCGGTCGAATCGGCGGCGGTCCAGAGGTAACCGTTCGACTTCTGGCGCAGCTTGCCCTTGAAGAGTTCGACAGCCGGCGCGTGGCCGATCGCGACGAAAACGCCGTCGGTGACCATGTCGGAGGTTTCGCCGGTCTTGGTGTTGCGCAGCTTCACGCCGTTCACCGATGCGGGCATCGGCGGCTTGGGCGGCGCGCCCAAATACTCCACAACCTCGTGATCCCAGATCACCTTGACGTTCGGCTTGGCGAACAGGCGCTCCTGCAGGATCTTTTCGGCCCGGAAGGAATCACGACGGTGAACAACCGTCACGGTCTTGGCGAGGTTGGAGAGGTAGAGAGCCTCTTCCACGGCCGAGTTGCCGCCGCCGACAACGATGACGTCCTTGTTGCGGTAGAAGAAGCCGTCGCAGGTGGCGCAGGCAGAGACACCAAAGCCCATGAAGGTCGGCTCGGTCTCGATCCCCAGCCACTTCGCCTTGGCGCCGGTGGCGATGATCAGGGCGTCGGCGGTCCAGTCGGTGCCGCTGTCGGTCTTGATACGGAAGGGACGGACCGACAGGTCGACATCCGTCACCAGATCGTTGACGATCTCGGCGCCGACGTGGGTCGCCTGCTTCAGCATCTGCTCCATCATCCAGGGGCCCTGGACCGGATCGGCATAGCCCGGGTAGTTCTCGACGTCCGTCGTGATCATCAACTGGCCGCCCTGTTCCAGGCCGGCGATCAGCACCGGCTGAAGCATGGCGCGCGCCGTGTAGATGGCAGCGGTATAACCAGCCGGGCCGGAGCCGATGATCAGCACTTTCACGTGACGGGCAGTCATAGTCTTGTCCTTCGTTCACCGGAGAGGTGAACGACCTCATCCGATTCCATTGCGTCAATGGGAAATAGTTCCATAGTTTAGGTATTCCCTACCATGACTTTCAAGGGCGTCCGCCCCGATACACACAAGTGCTTGAGCTATCAGCCCAGTTTTGCCACCAGATGACGCGTTTGTGCATCAGGTTCGGCGCCGAGGGCCGATCGGGACCACGACACCCAAGGGGCTGTCATTGCGCCCCGATCGTCGCGCGGGCGGTCCGTCGACAGCGCCATATCCGCGCATTTGCCCGTTCTACTGGGGCCGGCAACCGCATTTTCCGGCGAATAGTCGGCGCGGCTGCTTGTTGTCCAGCGGGTTTGGCGATATTTCACGCGGATTCACTTTGCTGGAGAAGCATATGGGGTTGAATGCCGGTCGTGCTTGGTTCGATCCGCGAACATGCCGCGTTCGGCAGCGAACCGCCGCCACCAGACAACCGCGTCCTTTAAGCCGCGCCGTCGCAGAACATCTCTTCGAGACGATCGCGACTGCGCCGACAGGATAGCGACAGCCACCAGATCACCCTTTGCCGACCGAGAGGTCGACCAATCACTGACCGAATCCGGTTTTTGACTTTGCCCGTTCACAAAGTCACCGCGCAAAAAGGACGAATGTTCATGACGAAACAAGTCGAGCTCGACGCTATCGATCTCAAGATCCTTCGCGAGCTCCAGCGTGACGGCCGGATGACCAATGTGGACCTGGCCCAACGCGTCGGCATTTCAGCGCCGCCGTGCCTGAGGCGTGTGCGCAAACTCGAGGAAACTGGCGTCATCAAGGGTTACCACGCGCTGTTGAACGCCCCCGCGCTCGGCTTCGACCTCGTCGCCTTCTGCATGGTCGGCCTGAAGCGCCAGTCGGAGGCCGATCTCAAGGCCTTTGCCGCTGCCACGGCCGAATGGCAGATCGTCCGCCAAGCCTGGACAGTTTCCGGCGAAAGCGACTTTCTGCTGCATTGTGTCGCCGAGAACCTGACGACTTTCCAAGATTTCGTCATTGAAGTGCTGACAGCCAACGAGCGCGTCGACACAGTGCGCACGATGCTGACCATTCGCCAGGTCAAAGATATCGGGCTCGTGCAGATCTAGGGCGCGACATGAACAAACTTCCGCTTTCCGCCTTCATCATCTGCCAGAACGAAGAGGCCTATCTCGGCAATTGCATCGAGAGCCTCGAACAATGCGCGGAAATCGTCATCGTCGATTCCGGCTCGACCGACGGCACGCCCGCGCTCGTGCAATCCTATATCGACCGGGGCTGGCCGATCCGCTTCCTGCACGAGCCCTGGCGGGGTTATGCCGGCCAGAAGCAGTTTGCACTCGACCAGTGCACGCAGCCCTGGTGCTTCAACATCGATTCCGACGAACGCCTGGACGAACCGTTGAAGGCGCTGCTGCCATCGCTGCTTGATGCGCCGCCGGAAACCGTCGGCTGGCGCGTCGCGCGCAGGCCCTATCTCATCGGCTACGGCTACACGCCCGAGCGCGTGCACGAGCGGCGGAACCTGCGGCTGATCCGTCAGGGCAGGGGACGCTACGATCTCAGCCAGAAGGTGCACGAGGGCATCGTTCCGGATGGCGCCGTCAGTGCCGCACGCAAGGGCAGCCTGCTGCACTACCGGCCGCTGATCATCGACGAGCAGATCCTCAAGGAAAACAGATACTCGACGCTGAAGGCAGACCAGCAGTTTGCGGCGGGCAAATCGGCGCGCCCCTACAAGATGCTGTTCAGCCCTCCGCTTTATTTCTACCGGCTCTATTTCCGCAACGGCCTTTGGCGCTGCGGATTCCCAGGTTTCATCGAAGCGATGACGGGGGCGGTCTATGCCTTCCTCACCGCCGCCAAGATCTATCAGCGTCACGCGCTGAAGGAGCGCCCGAACACTGACGACGCGATCGCAAAAAGGTAAGACGATGAAGGTCATGCATGTGCACTTCGGCACGGAAGGCGGGGCAGAACGTTTCTTCGTCAACCTCGTCAACGCCCTGCACGACCGTGGCGTCGAACAGCGTGTCCTCATTCGACCGAGCCGGAGCTGGCGCAAGGATCTGGAAGGTCGGGCGCGGATCTACGAAGGCGTCTTCCGCCGGATCTCGCTTTCGCGCTTCTTCCTGCGCTGGCGCATGCAACGCATCCTCAGGGAGTTCCAGCCTGACGTCATCATGGCTTGGCAGTTGCGCGCCAGCCGCTTCATGCCTGCCCACAAGGACGCCTTTCGCATCTCTCGCCTCGGCGACTATCCGGAACATCTCGGCTACTACACCAATGTCGAGACCTTGGTCTGCATCACACCTGACATCGCCGACAGGGTGCGCAAGCTCGGGTGGAAACGCGGCGTCGAGGTGATCGCCAATTTCACCCGTTCCACGCCAGTCCCAGCTGTCGCCCGCAGCGACATGCAGACGCCGGCCGATGCCTTCGTCGTCATCGGCATGGGGCGGTTCGTCAAGCGCAAGGGTTTCGACGGCATGATCCGCGCCATCAAGAACATCGACTGTGCCTATCTTTGGCTCGTCGGCGATGGCCCGGAGCGAGAGGCGCTGGAACAGTTGACCGACGAACTCGGGCTTCGCGACCGCGTCCGCTTCCCGGGTTGGCAGACCAATGCCTATGGCTATCTGGCCGCCAGCGACGTCTTTGTGATCAACTCGTCGCATGAGCCACTCGGCAATGTCTGCTTCGAGGGGTGGGGAGCGGGCAAGCCCACCGTTTCCTCCCGCGCCGAGGGCCCGTCATGGGTCATGTCGCATGAAAGCGATGCCCTGATGGTGGATTGCGGCGACGACGAGGGCCTTGCAAACGCGATCCGCAGGGTGCGCGACGATCCTGCACTTCGTGACAAGCTGGTTGCCGGCGGCTCAGAAACCCTGCGCACGCGCTTTTCCGAGCAGGTGATCACCGATACCTATCTTGAGCTCTTTGCGAAAGGCACTGCGCGCCGATGAAGGTCATGCACTTCCACTTTGGCAAGGACGGCGGGGCGGAGCGCTTCTTCGTTCATCTGGTAAATGCGCTTAGCGAACGCGGCGTCGAGCAGACCTCGATCATCCGGCCAGGACGCATCTGGCGGAAGGATATCGAAGATGCGACCCGCATCATCGAAAGCAACTTCCGCAACCTGTCGCTGGACCGGATCCTGCTGCCGATGAAGGTGAACAGCATGGCGCGCCGCGAGAAGCCGGACGCGCTTTTCGCCTGGATGCCGCGCGCAAGCCGCCTCATGCCGAACTACAAGGGCTGCATCAAGATTTCCCGCCTCGGCGACTATCCGCTGCGCCTCGACTATTTCCGCAATACCGATTGCCTCGTGTGCAACACGCCGGGCATTGCCGAACATGTGCGCAAGCTCGGCTGGAACCGCGACGTCGAGGTCATCTCAAACTTCACCGGTACCGAGCGGGTCGCCCCCGTCAGCCGGACGACACTCGATACGCCGGAAAACGCACCAGTCGTCATGTCGATGGGACGCTTCGTCCCACGCAAGGGCTTCCACACACTGATCCAGGCGCTCGCCAAGGTGCCGGACGCCTACCTCTGGCTGGTCGGCGACGGCGAAGAGCGTGAAAACCTCGAGAAGTTGGCGGCCGATCTCGGCGTCTCGAAGCGCGTCCGCTTTGCGGGTTGGCAGAAGGATACGCGTCCTTTCCTCGCCGCTTCGGACATTTTCGTCATGGCATCGAGCCATGAGCCACTCGGCAATGTCATCCTCGAAGCCTGGGCTCAAGGCACTCCGGTCGTTTCAAGTCGCTCGGAAGGCCCTCAATGGTTCATGCGCGACGGCGAAAACGGCTTGATGGTCGACATCGGCGATGCCGACGGCTTCGCCCAGGCGATCGACCGCATCGCAAGCGACGCGTCACTGGGCGAACGGCTCGCCGAACGCGGACACGAGACCCTGATGAGCCAGTTCTCGAAACAGGCAATCACCGACGCCTATCTGAAGCTGTTCGCCTCGAGGCGCTGACACGGTTCAGGATGAGGCGTTCAGTGGCCGGATCGCCTCGCGGGCTCCGGCTCCACTTCAGAAACGCATCAGACGCTCATAAACGGCGTTGATGGCACGGGCTTCGCCTTCGATCGCGAAGGAGGCACGCGCAAGGCCGAGGCCATTCGCCCCGGCGGTCGTCCGCCGCCGATCGTCGTCCATGAACCCGGCGCTGGCCTCGACCATCGCCTGAAGTTCGCCGGCCGGTATGATCGTTCCCGTTTCCTGTTCGCCGACGACGACCAGTTCCGAAAACGCACCGACATCGGTCGCCACGACAGGGACACCGGTGGCCATCGCCTCGAGCGGCGTCAGGCCGAACCCCTCCCAGCGCTGCGGCGCGATGAAGAGATCGAGTGCGCGATACCAATCGGGAATGTTGGTGTGCTCGCCGACGAAACGGATGCGGTCGGAAAGGCCGGCCTTGGCGACGCGTTCCTTCAGTTCGTTCTCGAACGCGACGTGCGGCCCGGTGGCCCGTCCCGCAACGACCGCACTCCAGCCCGGTCGGCACGGCAGAAGGGCAATCATGCTGTCGACGAAGAGATCGGTTCCCTTCTGCTTACGAACGCGTCCGAAGCAACCGACATATTTCTGCACTGGATCAAGCCCGAGCGCGACCTTGGCCGCAACAGCGTCCGCCGGCGGTTGAAAGCGCTTGGTGTCGATGCCGTGCAAGATGACGGTGTTCGGCACTTCGAGATAGGCAGCGGTCTTGCCGCTCGTGGCGATGACAGCATCCATCCTGGAAATCAGGAACTTGCTCCAGCCGGTATGGCGGCGCTGGGAAGCGGAGGTGAACACGATCTTCAGCTTCATGCGCAACAGATCGCGCAGCACAATCGCTGGCAGCATCTCGACATTGCGGCGTGCGTGCCAGACGCGGCAGGGGCGTCCTTCAGGGGCGCTCCACAGGCCCAGGAGATCGCGAAACCGGATCGAGGGCAGGGTGTCCGGAAGGCCCGGGCCGAGCACGGCAATCTTTTCGCCAAGCGCCCGCTGGATCGGGATCAGCTGAATGATGGTGGATGTCACGCCCGACAGACGGCGCTTGAAATTGGGAGCGATGACCTCGACGTTCCGGATATCGGCCACGAAAGCGCACTCCTTGCGCGAGCAACGATGGTCTTACAGAAAGGAAGGGAACGGGGCGAAGCAGAGCTTCGCCCCTTGTCACGAGGGCGATCAGCCCCAGTTGACGGCGAGGATTTCGTAAGCCTTCGAGCCGCCGGGCGCATTCACTTCGATGGAATCGCCCACTTCCTTGCCGATCAGCGCGCGCGCAATCGGCGACGAGATCGAGATGCGGCCGGCCTTCACATCGGCTTCCTGGTCGCCGACGATCTGGTAGGTCTTTTCTTCTTCGGTGTCTTCGTCGACGAGCTTGACCTTGGCGCCGAACTTGATCTTCGAACCGGACATCTTCGAGAGATCAATGACTTCCGCGCGGGCGATCAAGTCTTCGAGCTCGGTGATCCGACCTTCGTTGTGGCTCTGTGCCTCCTTGGCAGCGTGGTATTCGGCGTTTTCCGACAGGTCGCCATGTGCACGGGCTTCAGCAATCGCCTCGATGATTCGTGGACGTTCTTCCTGCTGGCGCCAGCGCAGCTCCTCCTGCAGGTTGACGAATCCACCCTGTGTCATCGGCACTTTTTCGACCATTTTTTTGTCCTTCATCAAGCACGAGGCGCCGCCCTTAGGGCGGCGCCAACGCAAAAGAAAACGGTCTCCGGCGCGCGAACACCGGAACCGTCCGAAACTTCGAACAGCCTTTATAGCAGAAACGGAAGCGCGAAAGCCAGATCTTTCGCCATCGTCCACCGGACGCTGTCGGGCCACTGCAACTTGCGGAAGAAAGCAACAATTGGCAGCTTCCGGAGAAAGCGCTTTACCTCAACTGCGGTTGAGGTCGTAACAGTGATGTTCCCAGGAACGATCAGGACGGGAACGTTAGCGCATGGATCTGGTTGAGGTCGATATCAAGGTGGACAACCGCGTGGCAGAACCGCAGGAAAATGGCCGTTGGTCCGAACTGCTCGGGCCGGACTATATTGCGGCAACGGTCACGCTCTGTCTTGGGGTGGCATTGTTTGCGTTCAACGAATTCTTCATTTCGACCGCCCTGCCGAGCGCCGTCGAAGAGTTCGGTGGCGCGACCTTGCTGTCCTGGGCCGTCACGCTTTATCTCGTCTTTGCCATCCTCGGTGGCGCCGCGGCCGCTAACCTCAAGGCACGATTCGGGGCGCGCCGCACACTGATCGTCGCGGCCATCATATTTGTCACCGGCACGATCATAGCGACTACCGCAAACAGCATGCCGCAGGTCCTTTTCGGCAGGCCCTTTCAAGGGTTTGGCGAGGGCATCATCGCCGCCATTTGCTACGCGCTGATCCCGGAGCTCTTCCCGCAGCGGCTGGTACCGAAAATCTTCGGCGCCGAAGCCATCGTCTGGGCAATGGCTGCTTTCGGTGGACCTCTCATCTCAGGCTTCGTCACCGAGTACTGGTCCTGGCGCGCGGCTTTTGCCGTCAATATTCCGGCGGCAGCGATCTTCATCGCGCTCGTCGTCATTATTGTGCCGGCGCAAAAATCATCGACCGAAGCCCGCCGTCCAATCCCGTTGTTGCGTCTCCTTGTCGTCGGCGCCGGCATTCTCCTGATCTCGGTTTCGAGCAAAGCCAGCAGCGCGCCGCTGATGGCGGCGGTACTGGCGACGGCGCTGACCATCCTCTGGGCGGCCGTCCAGACCGATCGGCGTGCCGAACACTCGATCCTGCCATCAGGAGCCTTCGCCATCAGGAAACCGCTCGGCACCGGCCTCTGGGTCGTTCTGCTCATGCCATTGGCCCAGGCATCGGGCTCGGTCTACCTCATCTATGGCCTGCAATATGTGTGGGACTTCGGTCCGACAGCGGCGGGATTTTCCGGTGCGCTGATGGCGATGTCATGGAGCGTGACCGCCATTCTCGTTGCGAGCCTGCGCTCACACGAGCTGCGTGTGAAACTGGTACCAACGGGGCCGGCACTTCTCAGCCTCGGGCTTGCCGGCCTGGCAATCGCAGTCGCGGCCGACGATTTCCGGTTGGTGTTCCCAAGCCAGGTCGCTGTCGGCGCCGGGTTCGGCATCTCGTGGGGAACGCTCAGCCAGTTGATGATGGACGTTTCGCCGCGCCGCGAGCGCGACAAGACCTCGGCACTACTGCCGACACTGCAATCGGCCGGCTACGCCATCGGCGCGGCAATCTGTGGGCTGACTGCCAATCTGCGCGGCTTTGACGAGAAGGCGAGCGTCGCCACGCTGCACACGGCCTTGCTCAGCGTCTTCGTCGTCGCATTCCTGATCTCGACGGCTGCGCTGTTTTTTGGCCTCAGAACCGTGGGACTTGCGGCAAAATCATCGCGGCGCGGGCAAGAAACCAGGTGAATCGCCCGCGAGCGCCTGGAGATGAAACGACGTCGCCGCTAGGCGGCAGCCTGCAGCAGCGCTCCAACGTGACGACGCGCGAGCAGGGCGCGCTGTTCGCCGCCGCGCCCTGCGGACGGCGAGATCGTTGCCAGGAGCCGACGATCCCAAGAAAAGACCTGAACCTTCAAGGATCCGTAGTCTGCGTCACGGCCGATCTTGTCGGCGATGCGTTGCCCATAATAGAGGGCTGAACCCTCGTCGAAATGATGGATGCCGTCTTCGTCGACGAAGTGCTCGTCGCCCCAATGCAAGTCAAAGAAATAGAGTTGCACGATCTTGCCCCGTATCGCGCCTTGTCGGAGGCCCCTCCGATCCCGAAGCGCGCAGGCACATAAGAGCATGGCGCAGAAGAATGCAGGCTGAACTGTGCATTCATCCAGCATTCAGCTGGAAGAACCGGACAAAGACCTTGAATTAAAGCAGCGTTGTCGGACGATCGTTTCGCGGGCATGGAAGCGGCGCGCGGTTTGTCGCGCGCCGCATCGAACATCAGGCCTTGAAGTAGCTCTGCAGCGGGCGCACTTCGAGGCTGCCGGCCTTCAGCGCCTTGATCGCGTGCGCTGCCGCTTCGGCGCCGGCCATCGTGGTGTAGTAGGGCACCTTCTGCATCAGCGTGGCGCGACGCAGCGACTTGGAGTCCGAGATCGCCTTGTTGCCGTCGGTCGTGTTGATGACGAGCTGGACCTGGCGGTTGCGGATCGCGTCCTCGACGTGCGGGCGGCCTTCCTGCACCTTGTTCACCTTGGTGGCGGCGATGCCGTTTTCACCAAGGAAGCGTGCGGTGCCGCCGGTTGCCATCACTTTGAAGCCGATATCGACGAGGATGCGAATTGCCGGAAGCACGCGCGTCTTGTCCTCGTCACGCACCGAGACGAACACCGTTCCATCGCGCGGCAGATCGACGCCGGCGCCGAGCTGCGACTTGGCGAAGGCGAGCGCGTAGTCGGTGTCGAGCCCGATGACTTCGCCGGTCGAGCGCATTTCCGGGCCGAGCAGCGTGTCGACGCCGGGGAACCGAGCGAACGGGAAGACCGCTTCCTTGACGGCGATGTGCTTGAGGTTGCGCGGATCCGGCTTTTCGCCATAGGCGGCGATTGCGACATCCAGCGCCTCGCCGGCCATGACGCGGGCAGCGATCTTGGCGATCGGCGCGCCGATGGTCTTGGCGACGAAGGGCACGGTGCGCGATGCGCGCGGATTGACTTCAAGCACGTAGATCGTGCCGTCCTTGATGGCGAACTGCACGTTCATCAGCCCGCCAACATTGAGCGCCTTGGCAAGCGCTGCCGTCTGGCGCTCCAGTTCGTAGACCATGGCGGTGTCGAGCGTGTGCACGGGCAGCGAGCAGGCGCTGTCGCCCGAGTGGATTCCGGCTTCCTCGATGTGCTCCATGATGCCCGAGACGAAGACGTCCTTGCCGTCGCACAGGCAGTCGACGTCGACTTCCGTTGCGTTCGTCAGATAGCTGTCGAACAGCAGCGGGTTCTTGCCGAGCAGCGTATTGATCTGGCCAGTCTTGTCGTTCGGGTAGCGCTGCTTGATGTCTTCCGGGACGAGGCCCGGAACCGTGTCGAGCAGATAGCTTTGCAGCATGCTTTCCGAATGGATGATCTGCATGGCACGGCCGCCGAGAACGTAGGACGGGCGCACAACCAGCGGGAAGCCGATTTCGGCCGCGACGAGGCGGGCCTGCTCGACCGAGTAGGCGATGCCGTTGTTCGGCTGGTTGAGGTCGAGCTTCATCAGAAGCTTCTGGAAGCGGTCGCGGTCTTCGGCAAGGTCGATCGCGTCGGGTGCCGTGCCGAGGATCGGGATGCCGTTCTTTTCCAGCGCTTCGGCAAGCTTCAGCGGCGTCTGGCCGCCGAACTGCACGATGACGCCGACAAGCTCGCCCTTTTCCTGCTCGGCGCGCATGATCTCGATCACGTCTTCTGCCGTCAGCGGCTCGAAGTAGAGGCGATCGGACGTGTCGTAGTCCGTCGAAACCGTCTCCGGGTTGCAGTTGATCATGATCGCTTCATAGCCCGCATCCTTCAGCGCAAAGGCGGCGTGGCAGCAGCAATAGTCGAACTCGATGCCCTGGCCGATGCGGTTCGGGCCGCCACCGAGGATGACAACCTTCTTGCGGTCGGAGACTTCGGCTTCGGAACGGGCAGCCCCGACGAAGGGGGTCTCGTAGGTCGAGTACATGTAGGCGGTCGGCGAGGCGAATTCGGCAGCACAGGTGTCGATGCGCTTGTAGACCGGGCGGACGTTGAGCGCATTGCGCAGTTCGGCCACTTCCTTCGGGCGCTTGCCGCCGAGTGTTGCCAGGCGCGCGTCGGAGAAGCCCATGGCCTTCAGCATGCGCAGGTTCTCGGCATCCTGGGGCAAGCCGTGTTCGCGGATGCGCGCTTCCATGTCGACGATCGCCTTGAACTGGGCGATGAACCACGGATCGATCTTGCTCGCCTCGTGGACTTCCGCTTCGCTCATGCCGTAGCGCAGCGCCTGGGCGACCATGCGCAGACGGTCCGGCGTCGGCGTGCCGATCGCGGCACGGATGGCGTTGCGGCCATCGCCGTTCTCGTCCATGTCCGGAATTTCGATTTCGTCGAGACCGGTGAGGCCGGTCTCGAGGCCACGCAGCGCCTTCTGCAGCGATTCGGCAAAGGTGCGGCCGATCGCCATGACTTCGCCGACCGACTTCATCGCGGTGGTCAGGACCGGCGAGGCACCCGGGAACTTTTCAAAGGCAAAGCGCGGGATCTTGGTGACGACGTAGTCGATCGACGGTTCGAACGAAGCCGGGGTCGCGCCGCCGGTGATGTCGTTGTCGAGCTCGTCGAGCGTGTAGCCGATCGCAAGCTTTGCCGCGATCTTGGCGATCGGGAAACCGGTTGCCTTCGACGCCAGAGCCGAGGAGCGCGACACGCGCGGGTTCATTTCGATGACGACCAGGCGGCCGTTCTCCGGGTTGACGGCGAACTGCACGTTCGAGCCGCCGGTCTCGACGCCGATCTCGCGCAGCACCGCGATCGAGGCGTTGCGCATGATCTGGTATTCTTTGTCCGTCAGCGTCAGCGCCGGAGCGACCGTGATCGAATCACCGGTATGCACGCCCATCGGGTCGATGTTTTCAATCGAGCAGATGATGATGCAGTTGTCCGCCGTGTCGCGGACCACTTCCATCTCGTATTCCTTCCAGCCGAGAACCGATTCTTCGATCAGCACTTCGGTGGTCGGGGAGGCATCGAGGCCGCTGCCGACGATGTCGAAGAATTCGGTGCGGTTATAGGCGATGCCGCCGCCGGTACCGCCAAGCGTGAAGGACGGGCGGATGATCGCGGGCAGGCCAACATCGTCGAGTGCCTGCGCGGCAATTGCCATCGCATGGTTCATGTAACGCTGCTTGCGGTCGCCTTCGCCGAGGTTCCAGCGGTTTTCGAGATCGTCGAGCGCCTTGTCGAGGTCCGGGCCGGAGAGGCGACCCTTCAGCTCGGCGCGCTCGGCTTCGTGCACCTTGCGGTCATGGTCCTTGATGTCGGTGGCGTTGGCGAGCCGCGACTTCGGCGTCTCAAGGCCGATCTTGGCCATCGCCTCGCGGAAGAGCGCGCGGTCCTCGGCCTTGTCGATCGCGTCGGGCTTGGCGCCGATCATCTCGACATTGTAGCGGTCGAGAACGCCCATGCGGCGCAGCGACAGCGCGGTGTTGAGCGCGGTCTGGCCGCCCATGGTCGGCAGCAGCGCGTCCGGGCGCTCCTTGGCGATGATCTTGGCGACGACCTCAGGGGTGATCGGCTCGACATAGGTTGCGTCCGCCAGGCCCGGATCGGTCATGATCGTTGCCGGGTTGGAGTTGACGAGGATGACCCGGTAGCCTTCCTCCTTCAGCGCCTTGCAGGCCTGGGTACCGGAATAGTCGAATTCGCATGCCTGACCGATGACGATCGGCCCCGCGCCGATGATAAGAATGGACTTGATATCTTGGCGCTTCGGCATGGTCGATCATCCGTTTCTAGCTGCGCGAAAAACCGGCCAAGGTGGGAGGTCACCGGCCGGGCACGCATTGAGGGTCTTTTCAGGCTAGAAGCGGCTTATAGGCAAATGTTTCTGCAAGCGAAACCCCGAAAATTCCGGAATCGACAGGAAAGCCGACATATTTCCGCCTGCGCTTTCGCCGTGCGTCGGGTGGATACGCGAGAGCCCCAGAACCTGCTGCCACACCCCGCCCGGCACCGCGATAACCTTGGCCAGGCGGGCGACTGGCGCACTGGTGGTAACGTTGGCGGCTTCCGGAAGACGGCCGTCAACCCCAGCGCTGTCGCACGGCTGCGGCATAGGTGCGGCTAACAGGCACTTCGCCTCCATCATTGAGCAGGATGGCGATGCGGCCGTTTTCACGCAGAATCCGGGCGACATGCGCATCCGCGACCCAGTGGGAACGATGCACCTGCAACCCCGGCACCGGGCCGAGTTCGCCGAGCGCATCGGCGAAGCGAAGCAGGATGAGTTCGCGCCCGGCGCTGGTCGTCACCTCGGTGTAATGATCGCTGACCGTCAGGCGCAGCGGCTGGCCACGATTGGCGGGCTTCAGGCGCAACAGCAAGGGCACGCGGCCCTTCTCGGTTTCCGGAACCGCATCGGCAGGCGTCTGATCCCCTCCGAGGGGCGAGGCAACGATACTCGCATCCGTGAGCTGTTGCGCGGCTTGGGCATTCGTCGTCATCCAGGTCAGGACGCAGAACAACTGTGACAGGAAGAAGCCGGTGATTATGTCAGCCAAGATGTCCCCGGTCGTCGGCGTCACCGAAAACGTCGCCGCGCCCATGGCGCTGGTCACGAGGCCGATCGGTACGCCGGCAACGCCCGCCCCAAGCATCATGCGAGCAAAACCGGATGCGATCCGTTCGCGCAGCAGACCGTTGGCGAGAACGGCCGACGTAATCGCAATCGCCCATGTGGCGGCATGCAGCACGAGCCAGAAGCCCAGGCGTGGAACGGCTGCGAGACGCTCGAGTGTCCCATAGGGTCCGACGACCCAGAAGACCAGCACCACGGTCGCGAACGTCGCCCACAGCCGCGGCGCCTTGACGACAAGGTGCAGTTCACGAAGCGTGGATTGCAGGCAGGGGCGTTTCACGAAGTTTTCCGTCCGTTCCCGTCAAAGCATTTGAGGACCGGCCGCAGACTGCCGCAAGTTCGGGGAAAATCAACAGCATGGACATGACCATGACGCCTGCTCCCCTCCTAAACGCATCCTTCGCAGTACAACTGCATGTCGCGACCGTCCTTCCCGCAGCCATTCTTGGCGCATTTCTGCTCGCCCGCCCAAAGGGCACGAGCCTGCATCGGCTGCTCGGCAAGATCTGGCTGGCACTCATGGTCGTCACCGCATCCTCGACCTTCTTCATCCATTCGATCAATCTCGTCGGCGGCTTCAGTCCCATTCACCTGCTATCGGCCTATGTGCTCTTTGGAAGTTGGCAAGCCTTCGCGGCAGCCCGCCGCCGCGACACCGCCGCTCATCGCGGCCACGTGGCCGGCATGTATCTTGGCGGCATCGTCGTTGCCGGCCTCTTCACTCTGCTGCCGGGGCGGCTGATGCATACGAGCCTGTTTTCCGAAGTGTCGCTCTGGCAGGCAGCCGTGACGGTGACTTTGCTGGCCGTGCTGCTGATTGCCGCGACCATCCTGTCGGTCCGGCAGGGCCGTCTTTTCGGCCGCAGCAAGTCCTCGAAAAGATTGGCATGATCGCAACTTTGCGGGCCTGATTGCGTTTTACAACTGCATTCGGCCGGGCATATAAATGATCTGACCGATATCCTATCGCCCCATCCGGGAGGACAGATCATGGAATGGAAGGGCCGCCGCCAATCCGACAACATCGAAGACCAGCGCGGCGCGAGCCCAGGTGGTGGCAATCCGTTCGGCCGGGGCGGTGGCTTCCGCATGCCTGGCGGCGGAGGTATGCGGCGCGCCGGCGGCGGCATGAGCTTCGGCACCATCATCTTTCTCGTGGCTCTCTACTTCATCCTCAAGGCCATGGGCATCGACATGCTGCAGGTGCTGGAAGGCGGCGGCGGCCAGGTGCAGATGCCCGGTTTCGAGCAGAGCGACGGCTCGCCGGCGCCGCAGGGAACGGCCCAGGAAGAGGAAATGAAACAGTTCATGGCCACCGTGCTTGCCGAAACCGAAGACACCTGGAACGGCATCTTCCAGGCGAGCGGCAAGCAGTATGAAGAGCCGAAGATGGTGCTCTTCCGCGGCCAGGTGCGCTCGGCCTGCGGCTTCGCATCGGCGGCTTCCGGCCCGTTCTATTGCCCCGGCGACCGCAAGGTCTATCTCGACATGAGCTTCTTCGACGAGCTGTCGCAAAAGTTCGACGCGGCCGGCGACTTCGCCCAGGCCTATGTGGTGGCGCACGAAGTGGGCCACCACGTCCAGAACCTGATCGGCGTCCTGCCGAAGTTCAACCAGATGCGTCAGTCGATGAGCGAAACCGAAGCCAACCAGATGTCGGTTCGCGTCGAGTTGCAGGCCGACTGCTTCGCCGGCGTCTGGGGCAAGTACACGCAGCAGAAAGGCCTGCTGGAGCAGGGCGACCTCGAAGAGGCCCTGAATGCCGCCACCCAGATCGGCGACGATACGCTGCAGAAGCGCATGCAGGGCTATGTCGTCCCGGAAAGCTTCAACCACGGCACGTCCGAACAACGCATGCGCTGGTTCAAGCGCGGCTTCGACAGCGGCAAGATGTCGGCTTGCGACACGTTCTCGGGACAAGTCTGAGTTTTCGAACGCATGATCTTAAAGGGCCGGCAGGGATGCCGGCCCTTTGTTTTTGGGAATCAGCGTTCGCTGTCCATGTGGACGAGTTGCGCCTCCGGATAGCGGGCGCCGGCTGCCGCATCGCGCGGTACGGCGCGTTCGATCGCCGCCAGATCATCGGCACCGAGATGAACGTTGCTGGACGCCAGCGCTTCTGAAAGCCGGTCGCGTCGGCGTGCACCGACGAGCGGCACGATATCCTTGCCCTGGGCTGCCACCCAGGCAATGGCGATCTGGGCAACCGACGCGCCCTTGCTTTCGGCGATCTGTCTCAGTGCCTCGACCAGCGCGAGGTTCTTGTCGATGTTGCCCTCCTGGAAACGAGGGCTCATGGCACGGAAGTCGCCCTTGCCGGCCGCACCTTTCTGCCAGTGACCACTGATGAGGCCGCGCGACAACACCCCGTATGCGGTGACGCCGATGCCAAGCGCCCGGCAGGTCGGCAGGATCTCACCCTCGATGCCACGCGAAATCAGCGAGTACTCGATCTGCAGGTCCGAAATCGGATGGACTGCGGCCGCACGGCGGATGGTCTCAGATCCGACCTCGGAGAGACCGATATGCCTGACGTAACCGGCCTTGACCATGTCGGCGATCGCGCCGATGGTGTCCTCGATCGGAACATCCGGGTCGAGCCGAGAGGGACGATAGACGTCGATGTGATCGACACCGAGCCGCTGCAGCGTGTAGGCGAGGAAGTTACGGATGGCCTTTGGTCTGCAATCGTACCCCGACCAGTTGCCGGCGGCATCGCGCAGCGCACCGAACTTGACGCTCAGGATCGCCTTGTCACGCTGTCCGCCCTTCAGCGCTTCGCCGATCAGCATCTCATTGTGGCCCATGCCGTAGAAGTCGCCGGTGTCGAGCAGCGTAACGCCGGCATCGAGCGCTGCATGTATGGTGGCGATGCTCTCGACCCGGTCGGCCGGGCCATACATGCCCGACATGCCCATGCAGCCAAGGCCGATTACTGACACCGAGGGGCCGGTCTTTCCGAGTGAAACGTAGTCCATTGTCGTTCTCCTTCGACAGGGCCGAAATCGGTCGGCCGTTTGCTCGGTCTGTTATTTACATCAGCTCGCAGCGTGCGATAATCCGACCACAAACGAACGGCTTGTACGGATTTTCGCACAATGAACGATCTACCGTTGGCGGACCTCGATGCCTTCACTGCCGTTGCCGCCACACGCAGTTTCCGCGAGGCCGCCCGCAAGCGCGGCGTATCGGCCTCTTCGCTCAGCGAGGCGCTTCGCCGGCTCGAGGCCAGGCTGCAGGTGCGCCTGCTCAACCGCACCACGCGCAGCGTCACCCTGACGGAAGCGGGCACGCGCCTGCTTGATCGGCTCACGCCCGCCCTTGGCGAGATTGCCGGCGCGCTCGATCAGGTCAACGAGATGCGCGACAGCCCGGTCGGAACGCTCAGGCTCAACGTCCCGACCGTTGTTGCTCGCGAAGTCCTGCCGCCGATCATAGGACGGTTTCTGCGCGAAAATCCGGCAATTTCACTCGAGGTGACCGCCGAAGATGGTTTCGTCGATGTCCTTGCCGCCGGGTTTGATGCCGGCGTGCGCTACGAGGAGCGTGTCGAACGGGACATGATCGCCATCCCGATCGGGCCGCGCCGGCAGCGCTACGTCACCGCAGCTGCACCAGCTTATCTGGCCAGTCGCGGCGTGCCGCAGCATCCGCGCGAGCTGCTGGAGCACGCCTGTATCCGTCACCGCTTCACGAGCGGCATTGCGCTCGCCTGGGAATTTGGAGAGAGCGAGGCGGCAATCACCATCGCACCGCCAGCCGTCGTTACCGCCAACACGATCGACCTCGAGCTTGCCGCGGCAATCGCCGGTCTCGGCGTGATTCGCACTTTCGAGGAATTTATCGCTCCACCCGTCGCCGCGGGCCTGCTCACCCCCATTCTCAAGGACTGGACAACAAGTTTCTCCGGACCGTTTCTGTACTATGCCAGCCGCAAGCACATGCCGGCGCCGCTGCGCGCCTTCGTCGATTTTCTCAAGATAGAACACAGACGAATCGAACGCTGACGTCCCCGGTGTCTTGCGGGCGACACATCAATGTTGCAGTTGTTTCCACCAGATAATTTGAGATGTTCACGTATTGTTTCACACAGGATGATCCGTTACACCTAAATTGGTAACGTCGTTCACGTTCTGTCTCCCTCCCGGTGGCAGGCGCTCGGGGGAGGGATAGCATGCTCGACGAGAGGTTTGTTCGGCGTGGTCTGTTCCTCGTCTTCATCATCCTGTTTCTGGATATCATCGGCATCGCCATCATCGTGCCGGTGCTGCCGACCTATCTTGAGGAACTGACCGGCGCCAACGTCAGCGAAGCCGCGATCGATGGCGGCTGGCTGCTCTTGGTCTATGCGGCGATGCAGTTCCTCTTCGCCCCGCTGATCGGCAACCTCAGCGATCGTTTCGGCCGACGGCCGATCCTGCTTGCCTCGGTGCTTACCTTCGCACTTGACAACCTGATCTGCGCGCTTGCCACCAGCTACTGGATGCTGTTCATCGGCCGTGTGCTTGCCGGCATCAGCGGCGCGAGTTTCGGCACGGCATCGGCCTATATCGCCGACATCAGCCATGACGGAAACCGGGCCAAGAACTTCGGCCTGATCGGTATCGCTTTTGGCAGCGGCTTTGCGCTCGGGCCGGTGCTTGGCGGCCTGCTCGGAGAGCTCGGGCCAAGAGTGCCGTTCTATGGCGCTGCCGCGCTCTCCTTCCTCAACTTCGTTCTCGGTGTCTTCCTGCTGCCGGAAACGCTGGACCGTGCACACCGCCGTCGCTTCGAATGGAAGCGCGCCAACCCGCTCGGCGCCTTGAAACAGATGCGCAACTACCCCGGCATCGGCTGGGTCGGGCTCGTCTTCTTCCTGTTCTGGCTCGCCCATTCCGTTTACCCGGCCGTCTGGTCCTTCGTCTCGTCGTATCGCTACGGATGGAGTGAAGGACAGATCGGGCTTTCGCTCGGCGTCTTCGGGATTGGCGGTGCCCTGGTCATGGCCTTCATCCTGCCGCACGTTGTTCCCAAGCTTGGAGAGTGGCGGACGGCGGTGCTGGGGCTGACCTTCACCACGCTTGGCGCCATCGGCTATGCCACCGCCTGGCAGGGCTGGATGGTGTATGCGGTGATCATCGCCACGGCACTGGAAAGCCTTGCCGACCCGCCGCTGCGCAGCATCGCGGCGGCGCATGTGCCGCCATCGGCCCAGGGTGAACTCCAGGGCGCGTTGACCAGCATTGGCAGCATCACCACAATCATCGGCCCGCTGATCTTCACCCAGGCTTTCGGCTACTTCACGGGCCCCAGCGCTTCCGTGACCTTTGCCGGAGCGCCCTATGCGCTTGCCAGTTGCTTCCTCGTCGGCGCAATTCTGGTGTTTTTCCTGAAGGTCCCGAAAAATCGCGCTGTCGGGCCGCAGGAGGAGGTGACGATCGAGCCGGACGAGATCCCGGCAATTGAAAAGGCGGCCCGGGGCGAACTGACGCGAATGCCCGGAAATTGATCAATTTTCGTGATCTATCGATGAAAGTTTGAGCAACCGTGCCCTTGCGGCTGGCTCTTTGCACCGCGGTATTCTATCTCCGGTTTCCTCCCTCCGATCTCCAGTTGCGGCCCGGAGCCGCGCCGATTGCCAGGAAACCGCCATGCTGACCGCCAATACGAGCCTGACGCCGTCGTCGACCGACAATTCCTGGCGGACGCACTATCGCGCGAGCTTCTACCTTGGCGTGCCGTTCATTGGCGCCCAGCTTGCGCAGCTCGCCATCAACACCACGGACGTGCTGATGGTCGGAAAGCTCGGCGCAACCGAGCTTGCGGCGATCATCCTTGCGACCCAGATGTATTTCACCGTCTATGTGTTCGGGAACGGCTTCGCCAACGCCGTGGTACCGATGGCGGCGCAGGCCGTCGGACGAGGCGACAAGGTTTCGGTGCGCCGCTCCGTGCGCATGGGCATGTGGGTCGTGCTGCTCTACGGGGTGCTTACGGCGCCGGTGCTCTGGATGGCCGAATCGATCCTGCTTTTCGCCGGACAGCAACCCGAGGTTGCAGCCCTTGCCGGGGAATATATCCGCATCGCCCAGTGGGCGATCTTCCCCGGCCTCATCTTCATGGTGCTCAGAGCGTTCCTGAGCGGCCTGGAGCGGGCAGGGATCATCCTCTATGTGACGTTGGCGACGCTCGTGCTCAATGCCGCTCTCTGCTACGTCCTGATCTTCGGCCATTTCGGCTTCCCGCAGCTCGGTATCTTCGGTGCGGCGGTGGCTGCCCTTGGCGTTGCCGTCCTCGGCGCAGCACTGACGATCGGCTACATCAAGAGCAAGCCCGAGCTCAACCAGTACGAACTGTTCGTCCGCTTCTGGCGGCCAGACTGGGTCGCCTTCCGCGAAGTCGTCTTTCTTGGCATCCCGATCTCGCTGACGATCCTTGCCGAAGTCAGCCTCTTCACCGTCGCGTCGTTGCTGATGGGAACGATCGGCACGATCGAACTGGCGGCACACGGCATTGCCCTGCAGTTCGCCTCGATCGCCTTCATGATCCCTCTGGGGCTGGCGCAGGCGGCAACGGTGCGCGTCGGCCTTTCCTATGGACGCGGCGACATGCTGGGCGTGCGGCGCGCGGCGATTGCATCGCTTGTGCTCGGCGCTGGCTTTGCCGTCGTCGGCAGCGCGATCTTTGCCTTCTTCCCGAGCCAGCTTGCCGCACTCTATCTCGACACCAACCGCCCGGATGCCGCAGCGGTGCTTGCCTTCGCCGCGCCGCTCATTGTCATTGCCGGCGCGTTCCAGCTCGTCGACGGCATGCAAGCGATCGCCGCCGGCATGCTGCGCGGTCTGAAGGACACCAAGGTGCCGATGCTGCTGGCGTTGATTTCCTACTGGCCGATCGGCTTCGTCTGTGCCTGGGCCTTTGCTTTCCCGTTCAATTTTGGCGGGATCGGCGTCTGGTTCGGCTTCGTCCTCGGCCTTGCCGCGGCGGCAGTGCTGCTGAACTGGCGGTTTTTCCGGATGATCAACGCGATTTCGGCTAAAGCCGACCAGCGCGCCAAAGCACACTGAGGCCGGAAAAAGAAAAAGCCGGACGGGCAGGGGACGCCGTCCGGCTTGCAAAGGCGACCGCATCAGGGGAAGGAATGACGGTCGCTCACTACCCAAGCTTCGATTGCGAAGCTTTGGAGATTGCTTAGACGTTAAAGCCGTCCAGCCTCTCCGAACCCTGACGATCGCGCTGGAGGTCGCGTATCGTCCGGGCGAAATCTACAAGAAACACAATGCTGGTGATCGCCGCGGCGACCATGAAGAGGGTGGCCATCATGTCCTCCCTCAACGCAGGATTTTCTGGGTCACAAGCCGTTGACGCCGGTCACGGGACTCGTCGCGCAGTGCATGTATTGTCGCAAAGAGCATCGCGAAAAACATCGCCATCGAAAACAGAGCAAGTCCCATAGCCGTAATCCTTTCGCGTCCTAAACGGCGGTCGTCTCAAAAAGTTCCGTTGTTTACTGCGCTTCATTTAGCGTATTGCGTGTGAAGCACCCTTGA
This sequence comes from Ensifer sp. MJa1, assembly GCF_037026475.1. Classification (NCBI taxonomy): domain Bacteria; kingdom Pseudomonadati; phylum Pseudomonadota; class Alphaproteobacteria; order Hyphomicrobiales; family Rhizobiaceae; genus Ensifer; species Ensifer sp. MJa1. Next base: position 178,645 of record NZ_JAKUMO010000012.1, read on the forward strand.
ACATGGCATTCATCTAACATTCATTCTTTCTGGGCCGCTGTTTCCCAGGGAACAGGCTGCAGGCACCCGTACAACTCTTGCGATCCGTCGCCGTCCGTGACAAAAGGCTTCACCAAACGGAAACAGGTGCAATGACCACGGCATTTTATCCCGGCTCCTTCGATCCGATGACGAACGGGCATCTCGACGTGCTCGTGCAGGCACTGAACGTGGCGACGAAGGTTATCGTCGGGATAGGCATCCATCCTGGCAAGGCGCCGCTATTCTCCTTCGACGAACGTTCCAATCTGATCCGGCGCTCGCTCCTTGAGTTTTTGCCGGATAGGGCAGGCGACATCGACGTGGTTGCCTTCGACAACCTCGTCGTCGATGCCGCGCGCGAACGCGGGGCGAAGCTGCTCGTGCGCGGTCTTCGCGACGGCACCGACCTCGATTATGAAATGCAGATGGCCGGAATGAACCGGCAGATGGCCCCCGATATCCAGACCTTGTTCCTGCCCGCAGGCACGGCATCACGACCCATTACGGCCACATTGGTCCGCCAGATCGCGGCCATGGGCGGCGACGTCAGCGCCTTCGTCCCCAAGGCGGTCTACGAAGCACTGCAGGCCAAACGCCGCGCGTGATGCGCGGCCCCAGTTCACCACGCAGGGAGAAACCATGAAAATCCTCCACCTCGCTTTCGCCGGCGCACTCGCGCTTGCCTCCTTTACGGGAACGGCGCTTGCGCAGTCGGCCGACAACGTCATCACGATCACGCTCAAGGACGGCCCCGTCGTCGTCGAATTGCGCCCCGACATCGCTCCGAAGCATGTCGAGCAGATCAAGGCGCTGGCGGCTGCCGGCGAATATGACAACGTCGCCTTCCACCGCGTGATCAAGGGCTTCATGGCCCAGACCGGCGACGTTCAGTATGGCGACATGGAAAACGGCTACCAGCCGCAAGCCGCCGGCACCGGTGGTTCGTCGCGGCCGGACATTCCGGCGGAATTCTCGGACGTCCCGTTTGAACGCGGCACGGTCGGCATGGCCCGCTCGCAGGACCCGAACAGCGCCAACTCGCAGTTCTTCATCATGTTCGCACCGGGCGACTTCCTCAACGGCCAGTACACGGTCGTCGGCAAGGTCGTCTCCGGCATGGAGAACGTCGACAAGATCAAGCTCGGCGACGACGCCAACAACGGCTCCGTCACCGATCCCGACCGCATGATCAGCGTCAAGGTCGGCAAGTAAGTTAACAACAAGGAGAAAACCCATGGCCGAGATCAAGGATCCGGAAAACACGATCATCCTGGAGACCACCAAGGGCAAAGTCGTCATCGAGCTTCTGCCTGACGTCGCTCCGGGTCATGTCGCCCGCATCAAGGAGCTGGCTCGCGAAGGTGCTTATGACGGCGTGGTGTTCCACCGCGTGATCGAGGACTTCATGGCGCAGACCGGCGACGTCCAGTACGGCAAGACCGGCGGCGAGCACTTCAACCCGGCCCGCGCCGGCATGGGCGGCTCCTCCAAGCCGGATCTGAAGGCCGAATTCTCGAACGTCAGCCACGTTCGTGGCACCTGCTCGATGGCCCGCAGCCAGATGCCGAACTCGGCAAACTCGCAGTTCTTCATCTGCTTCACCGACGCACCGTGGCTGAACAAGCAGTACTCGGTCTGGGGCCAGGTCATCGAAGGCATGGACAACATCGACAAGATCAAGCGCGGCGAGCCGGTGCGTGATCCCGATTCGATCGTGACAATGCGGGTTGCCGCAGACGCCTGATTTGCGCTAATGCACGGACCCGCCCCGGTCGCCAAACGCGCCGGGGCGGGTTTGCTTTGTCTGAAGGTAACGATGCGCGTAGAGCTGTTCGACTTCGATCTGCCGGAAACTTCGATTGCGCTGCGGCCAGCCAGTCCGCGCGACAGCGCCCGCATGCTCGTGGTCCAGCCCAATGGTGAAGAGGTTCTCAGCGACCACGGCGTACTCGACCTGCCGGCGTTCCTGAAAGCCGGCGACGCGCTCGTCTTCAACGACACCAAGGTGATTCCGGCGCAGCTCGAAGGTATTCGCCACCGCGGCGAGGACATCACCACACCGGTTTCGTTGACGTTGCACATGCGCGTTGCCCCCGATTGCTGGAAGGCCTTCGCCCGTCCAGCGCGACGCCTGAAGGTTGGCGACCGCATCGCTTTCGGCCACGGTGGCGCAATCTGCCTGCTCGGGACGCTGGATGCGACCGTCGAGGAAAAGGGCGACGCCGGCGAAGTGACCCTGCGCTTCGACCTTTCCGGTCCGTCACTCGACGAAGCAATCATGGCCGTCGGCCACATTCCTCTGCCGCCCTATATCGCCTCCAAGCGCGCCGAGGACGCCCAGGACCGGGCCGACTATCAGACGATGTATGCCCGCGAAGAGGGCGCCGTTGCGGCGCCCACCGCCGGCCTGCACTTCACCCACCGGCTCTTTGCCAAGCTCGACGAGATCGGTGTCGAGAAACACTTTGTCACCTTGCATGTCGGGGCAGGGACCTTTCTGCCGGTCAAGGCCGATGACACCGACGACCACGTGATGCACCAGGAGATCGGCTATGTCGACGCCACCACTGCCGAGCGGCTCAATGCCGTCAAGGCGAGGGGCGGGCGCATCGTCTGCGTCGGAACCACGTCGCTGCGGTTGATCGAGAGCGCGACCTCGGAAGACGGCGTCGTCAGACCGTGGTCCGGCCCGACCGGCATCTTCATCACGCCCGGCTATCGCTTCCGCGCCGTCGACATGTTGATGACCAATTTCCACCTGCCGAAATCCACGCTGTTCATGCTGGTCTCGGCCTTCGCTGGCCTGGAGACGATGCGCGATGCCTACAGGCATGCGATCGAGACCGGCTACCGCTTCTATTCCTATGGCGACGCCAGCCTGCTTTTCCGGAAAAACTAGATGACCGAGACCTTCCAGTTCAAGCTTCTCAAGACCGACGGCAAGGCGCGTCGCGGCGAGGTTTCCATGCCGCGCGGCACGATCCGCACCCCGGCCTTCATGCCGGTTGGCACGGTCGGCACGGTCAAGGCGATGTATCTCGACCAGGTCAAGGATCTCGGCGCCGACATCATTCTTGGCAATACCTATCACCTGATGCTGCGCCCGGGCGCCGAGCGCGTTGCGCGCCTCGGCGGTCTTCACGGGCTGATCCGCTGGCAGGGGCCGATCCTGACGGACTCGGGCGGCTTCCAGGTCATGTCGCTTGCCGGCCTGCGCAAGCTCGACGAGCAGGGCGTCACCTTCAAGAGCCATGTCGACGGCGCGCTCTTCCACATGTCTCCGGAACGTTCGATCGAGATCCAGGGACTGCTCGACAGCGACATCCAGATGCAGCTCGACGAATGCGTGGCGCTGCCGGCCGAGCCGAAGGAAATCGAGCGCGCGATGGAAATGTCGCTTCGCTGGGCCGAGCGCTGCAAGGTCGCCTTCGGCGATCAGCCGGGCAAGGCAATGTTTGGTATCGTGCAGGGTGGCGACATCCCGAAGCTGCGCGAGCGCTCAGTTGAGGCACTGAAAGGTCTCGACCTCAAGGGCTATGCCGTCGGCGGTCTGGCCGTCGGCGAGCCGCAGGAGGTAATGCTGCGCATGCTCGACGTGACCTGCCCGATCATGCCCGTCGACAAGCCACGCTACCTGATGGGCGTCGGTACGCCGGACGACATCCTGAAGTCGGTGGCCCAGGGCATCGACATGTTCGACTGCGTCATGCCGACTCGCTCGGGACGCCATGGCCTTGCGTTTACCCGCCACGGCCGCATCAATCTGCGCAATGCCCGCCACGCCGAAGACATGCGTCCGCTCGACGAGCAGTCCTCGTGCCCGGCAACGCGCGACTATTCGCGCGCCTATCTACATCACCTGATCCGCTCGAACGAGTCGCTCGGCGGCATGCTCTTGAGCTGGAACAATCTCGCCTATTACCAGGAACTGATGGCCGGCATTCGCCTGGCGATCGAGGAAGGTCGGTTCGCCGACTTCATGGCCGAGACCCAGGAAACCTGGCAGCGAGGGGACCTTGCGCCGGTCTGACGGTGGGAGGCGTCCTCCACGCCTCGCGCTACTCAGATGGCTGGCCCCGGCGCCGACGGCAGCATCATCACGCCATTGATCTTGTAGCTACCGTCCGGCTGCTTCACGAGTTCGTAGACGGCCGTCCAGTCCTTGCCGTCGGGGGCCGAAATCAGCACCTCCTGAAGCACCTGATCGCCCACGACCTTTGATCGGCCAAAGGCAAAGTTACCGGGGCGAAAGACGGGCTGATAGCCGCGCTTGACCATGTCGAAGAACGTCGTCTTGTCCGGGAATTTTCCACGGATCGCCGGTGAGGCGAACGAATAGGCGGTCTCTGCGTCATCATGCAGAAAGGCGGCGATCTGCTCCTGGATGATCGATCGCGCGGTGTCGACGGGCTCGTCGGCGCGCGCCGCACTTGCGGCGACAAGCTGGGTCGCCAGTCCGAGGGCAATGGCAAAGGTCCTGAACATCGCGATCTCCATCCAAGCCAGTGTCGATCAAGCATAGGACAATGGAACGCATTGGGAATGGTGCGCCGGGCCAGCGCGCATCTTTTGGAAACTTCTATTCTATTAATATTTAAGTAGTTTCATATGGATGTGAAGTTTTCTGAATGTTGCGTGCCATATATCATAAATTGGTGATATGTGCGAAATCAGCCGGTCGGGCAGGGCGGCGCGACCATGCAAACGTGCGGGAACCGAAAAACGTCGGAGCGTCAGCAGCCTACCCAAACGTCTTTTCGAACCACGCCCGCCACTTGGCCTCGCTGTCGCCCGCTCTTGCCTCGGCGGCATCGCAATAGAGAAAGAGAGACATGCTGGCATTGGCACCGTCGCCAATCGAACAGGTTCCCAAGAAGGTGATGCCGGCTTGAGCAGAGGTCAGGCGCAACAGCAGATAGCGTTGCGTGCGCTCCTTGCTGTACGCGCTCGACGACACCGGTCAGGCTCTCCGGATCGGCTGGGGTCGTGCGTTCCTCGCCGACATTGGCCGCGGCAAGACCGAGTGCCCACGCTGGCCAGAGGATTGCCAGTCGGCGGGTCGTTGATGATCGGTTCGCTGCTGGCCAAACCATTTCTTCTTCGCTTGAGGCCAGAGACGTTCAGGCACATCATGGATGCGTACTTGCTCGGCACGGGTGCCAGCCTGTTGTGGGGTGCTGCAATCTGAGATTTTCTGGACCATCAGAACCCGGGGAGAGCGACATTCCAACTTTGCAGGATCAGGACACTTTAACTTTGCGGGGGAGAATCTAATCCAAGTGCAACATTGACGGGTG